>CBESOB010000275.1:0-1580 GCA_965530995.1 uncultured Flavobacteriaceae bacterium | reverse complement strand
CCGAGACTTCCACCACAAGATAATAGGCTATGATAAGGCACCTTCTGCGGTTGCGAAAGCCAAAGATAATATCAAGAATGCTCATTTAGAAGAATTCATCACTATCAATCAGGAAGATTTCTTCAAAACCAAGAAAGAAGGTGATGAAAAGCTGCACATGGTCTTTAATCCGCCTTATGGCGAACGTTTGGAGCTATTGAATATGGAAGCTTTTTATGGAGATATAGGTACAACGCTAAAACATGGGTACCCAAATACAGATGCGTGGTTCATAACTGCCGACCTAGAAGCACTGAAACATGTAGGTCTACGGCCATCACGGAAAATCAAGATCTTTAATGCGAAACTAGAATCTCGATTGGTAAAGTACGAGATGTACTCTGGTAGTCGTAAGGCCAAGAAACAGTAATTTAGACAATAGACAATAGACAATAATTATTCCACTACTTTAAATCCTTGTATAGCCGCATTAGGCTCCATAATAGCAAAGCCTTCCCAAAAATCAGGGTCGTATTTTGAGAGATATGTGGCTTCTACGTCCTTATTCTCAGTCACACCATCGTAAATGGGTTTAGTGATGTTCTCAGAATTGAAAACCACTAATTCAAACTTGTTACGTTGATTCACTTCGATGTCTAACGCCAATGAAAGCTCATTTTGTTTTCTTCGTCCTTTAACGTGTTTGTTCTTTTCTATGACTTTAAGTGGTCGGTCCAACCCGAAAAAAACACCGGAATCCAACTCAAGATATTTCGGGCTATAACCGCCTTCAGTATCTTTTTGGAACAGCATTCTGCCTCGATAAACATTGTGGCGGTATGTAATACCCAATAAACCAAATTTCTGTATTGGTCTTATATTATCGAACTCCAAACGTAAGATTGCAAAATCATCCATGTTGATATACATTTTGCCTTTAAAATCCTTTTTTCCTTTGGGCGAAAACTCCATGACATACACAGGCGCATCTTCAATGTATGTATATTCCTTTATATCAAATTTATAGCGGTTTGATTTACGTAAGACATCGATCTTGCTATCTTCATTAAAGAATAGTTGCTCATAAAGCTCAGATATTCGATCTTGTATTTGTTGGTTGAAGTTATGATCATCGGTATTCTCGACTTGCACCATGGCATCAGATTCTTCGTTATGTTCAGTTTTCAAAGAATCCAGCTGGACCTTCGTGCTGAAAAGACCTGACTTGATCTTAAGATAGGAGTCAGGCTTGATATTATCCTTGAAGATCCGCTCCATTTTTTCTGAAACACCATCCATAGATACATCCTTATTCTTGTCGTATAATTCAGCTGCTTTGTCAATGTGAAATTTGTGAGTACTATAATCACCATAGAAATCACCAACAACTTCCCTGTAATAAGAAGAATGCCTTGGCACCAATCCTGCAATGCTATCGATCAGTTGTTTATCTAATTCTTCAATGGTGGATTTTTGGAAACCAAAATCCACTTTTTTCATTTGGTTAAGATCCGATTGCCTAAAGAATATTTTCTTTCTTGATAGGGAAACGCGATAATTCGCATCCATATTTTCTTTTACTTTTTCGATGATCTCTTTAA
>CBESOB010000274.1:0-1615 GCA_965530995.1 uncultured Flavobacteriaceae bacterium | reverse complement strand
TTGGTCAGTACGACCATGTGCGTGTTTATGGTCGTGATTATTTTGAAAAGCTTAAATCCATAGGCTTTAAAATTAAAGAAGTCGATTATACCAAAATTCTTTCAAAGGACGACGTAGCTAAATATTGTTTAGCGAAGGGAGAAATAATTCCTGTTGTTAGCAAATAACTAATTATCTGGAAACCCGTTCAAGGACAGAGTCTCCAATTCTTTACTATCATTCTCGAACACTAAGAATACTTTCAGTTCACGATTATCTTTCAAGAAATCCTTCACTTTGTCTATTCCCATAGTTTTGAAAGCTGTTGCGTAGGCATCGGCCGTCATGCAATCTTCAGCTATCACAGAAATACTAAGTAGATTTGTCATGCTAGGATAGCCTGTCTTAGTATCAATGATATGAGCATACTTGTTTCCGTAATCGTCTATTTTGAACTTTCTATACGTGCCAGAGGTTGCCATGGCTTCATCTTTTAAGGTTATTGCCTTTAGTATGGATTGTTCACCATCAAATCGAGGTTGATCCACACCAACTCTCCAGGTGCTTTGCTTTTCGGAGTTGATTCCTTTTGCTCGTAGCTCTCCACCTATTTCAACTAAATAGTTTTTGATTAACTCCCCTTCTAAGAATTCTGCAATGACATCTACCGCATAGCCTTTAGCAATGGCATTAAAATCTAGATATGTTTCTTTTGGTTTCGTTATTTCACCTTTCGACAAAGTGACCTTATCAAGGCCAACAGACGTCATTAAGCTATCGATCTTAAGACTGTCTAAACTATCTATCTTTCCTTCAGGACCGAAATCCCATGCGTTAACCACAGCTCCTATGGTTGGATCAAAGGCGCCTTCAGTTGATTTATAAATGATCTTTGAGGTATTAAATACTTTTTCAAAATATTCATCTACCGAAACGTGCTCGTTCCTATTTATTTTTGAGATATCCGAGTTTTCGATATAAGTGGACATTGATCTGTTGATGTCATAAAACAAGCTATCAAACTGTCGCTGGTAATTCATTTCGGAATCATAGATGATGGAATATGATGTTCCAAATACCAGTCCTGAGACTTCTGAGTTCTCGGATTCCTCTTTACAGGCTACAAGAAACAGAATGGTGAAAACAAAAAGAAGTGCTTTTCTCATTTATTAATTAAGATTATCTTCAATGACTTGAATACCATTATACTCCAAGACATAGTCTTCATTGAGAAATACTGGTAAATTTTCATTTTGGGCATTCGCCAATCCTACACCCGCATATAATACTTTGGCCTCTTTTTCACGTGCATGATTCTTAAAAGTTTCCATCCAAAAAACATCATAATTATTAGGGTTCTCGGGCAAGAGTACGGCTTTGACTAGTACAAAAAAATATTGACTGTTCTTGTCGATACACACAAACTGAGGATGCTTTTTCAGTTTACTGTTCACAGCAATGAATTCAAACCCACGTTCTTCTAATTCTTTGCCAACATGGTTCATTGCTAAATTATGTAATTCTTGCTCTGTAAGGACTTTACTCATGTTGCAAATTTAGCATAAAGCTTTATTAATTCGAATCAAATTTAAACATCAATTAAATTTTGCTCACATTTTAACTTTCTCTCGATGTA
>CBESOB010000273.1:0-1727 GCA_965530995.1 uncultured Flavobacteriaceae bacterium | reverse complement strand
CATGGTTGCAACACTTAAGTCGTCATGGCTAACTTTTAAATCGGTAATAGGCGTTATAGGTAAATTCAGTTGAAATGATTGCCATTGTTTTCCGCCATTCCAAGAGATGTACATCCCTAATTCTGTTCCAGCAAAAAGCAAGTCTTTTCGCATCGTATCTTCTCGAACGACTCTTGTGTAGGCGCCTGTTGGAATATCAGAACTAATATTGGTCCACGATTTACCATAGTTTGTAGTTTTATAAATAGCAGGCGTATAGTCATTAAATTTGAATCTTGTGGTAGCAATATAAGCTGTTGCCTTATCGTGAGGAGAAATTTCAATAGAATTAATCAACGCCTCAGGGAGATTCTTAGGCGTTACAATGTTCCATGATGTGCCGCCATCTTTAGTTAATTGCAAAACGCCATCGTCGGTCGCAGTCCATATAACCCCTTTCTCATATGGAGACTCAACAACATATGCGAGTGTGCCATAATTCTCGGCACCTACGGCTTCATTTGTATAAGGGCCACCACCTTTTCCTTGTTTTTCTTTTTCATTGTTGGATAAATCGGGAGATACTTCTTCCCAATTCTTACCCTTGTCTCTAGTCCGCAATAACAATTGGGCGCCATGATAATAGGTGTCTGGTTCGTGTTGTGACCAGATGATTGGAGCATTCCAATTGTATCTGTATTTCATATCCTTGGAATCTCTACCCAAATACTGGATAGGAGCAGCCATAATCTGAGTACTGGCTTTTGCTTTAGTGTCTAGGATTTCAATGGTTCCCAAATAACTACCTCCCAATACGTATCTCGGGTTGTCAGGATCGAAGGCTAAAAAGGCACTTTCACCACCGGCAGAAGCGGACCAATTATGTTCATCGATACCACCGCTCCCTAGCGCAAGACTACTAATTTTAACTGAAGAATTATCTTGTTGCCCGCCATAAACATTGTAAGGAAACAGATTATCCGTATTCACTCTATAAAACTGAGCAGTAGCCATTCTGTTTTGAGGAGACCATGATTTTGCATAATTATAAGATACAGCAGCACCGCCGTCATTGGCAATAATCATATTTTTGCTGTTGTTTGGGTTGATCCAAAGATCATGATAATCTCCATGAGTGCCGGTTATTCTTGACCATGTTTTTCCACCATCGATTGAGCGTTGTGCACTGGCATTTAAAACATATACGGTTTCCTCGTTATTAGGATCGATAAACAACTCGATATAATACCAAGCTCTTTGAATAAGACTGTGGTCTGAAGAGATTCTAGACCAATTTCCCCCAGCATTGTTAGAAACGAATAAGCCACCTAATTCCTTATCAGAATCACTCTCAACCAACGCATATACCTTATCAGAATTTGAACGACTTACAGCAATAGCCATTTTGCCTTTCTCTTCGGGTAGGCCTTCGTGAATTGTATTCCAAGTATTTCCGCCATCCGTAGTTTTGTAAAGACCGCTTCCAGCGCCACCGCTAATCACTTTCCATGGTTTGCGCTGATGTTCCCACATGGCAGCATACATGACTAAAGGATTGTTAGCGTCCATTGATAATTCAGCACATCCTGTGAGATCATTTACATAAAGTACTTTACTCCAGTTAGCGCCACCATCTACAGATTTAAAAATGCCTCTATCTTCATTAGGGCCATACAATGCACCTTGTGCTGCCACGAAAAGGATATCTGGGTTTTTAGGGTGTATCACTATTCTTGAAATATGTTGCG
>CBESOB010000272.1:0-1760 GCA_965530995.1 uncultured Flavobacteriaceae bacterium | reverse complement strand
TTACGAGAAGCGGATTTTTGGATTGGACATTATGAGGGCAATGGCGATTCTGCTAGTGGTATTCTCCCACGCGATTTGGATCCTACCGCCAGCAAAGAGCTTCTTGACCGACCTAATGAGTTTGGCAGGCGTTATAGGAGTTGAAATCTTTTTCGTTCTTAGTGGATTCCTCATTGGCCGAATCATATATAAACTTTTCGTTGATCAAGAATTTAGTTTTAAGGATGTTCAATATTTCTGGATACGACGCTGGTTCAGGACCTTGCCGAATTATTATCTGGTATTGGTGTTCAATATCATTTTGGCCTGGTATCTCGGAACCAACCTGCCTGAGAATATCGGCAGTTACTTCTTCTTCTTACAGAATTTTAGTACTGAAATGCCTTCTTTCTTTGGTGAGTCATGGAGTTTGCCAATAGAAGAGTTTGCATATATCATAGGGCCTTTGCTTTTGTATTTAGTGTTGTTCCTCAAACTTAAGATAAGCAAGAAACGTCTATTTTTGATAGTGACGCTTATGATCATAGCGTTTTTCATTGCCACCAAGATGGTTTATAATGGCAATGATGACATTAAGACGATGATCTTCTGGAATGTTAATCTAAAAGCCAATACTATTTATAGAATTGATGCTATTTACTATGGGGTATTGGCAGCATGGATATCGATTGCCGGAGCAAATAATTGGAGAAAATATAGATGGATGTTCCTGATAATAGGTGGTGCGATATTCGTGGGAATGAATGTCATGATCACTCTAAAACAAATATTCATTGAAACGCATTCCTTTTTCTGGAATGTATTGTATCTGCCATTGAATTCGATAGCTATTGCTTGTGCACTGCCATTACTGTCCAATATAAAGTCAGCACCAAAAATCATTCTGAAGCCTATCACGTACATGAGTGTAATCTCATATTCCATGTATTTATTGCACTATTCGGTTGTGCTTCAATGGTTAAAACATAAAGTACCTACAGATTTTTTGACGAGGATAGGAATTGTGGTTTACATAGCCGTATATTTTATATTGACCCTGATATTGTCTTATATATTGTATCGATTGTTTGAGAAGCCAATGATGGACCTAAGGGATTCCCGATTCATTAAAAGAAGACTTGATAGATGAAAATGGATTTCTCCAAACGAATCTTCGGATTGGATGTCATGAGAGCGGTAGCGATCTTGTTAGTGCTTTTTTCGCATACAAGCTTGTTGATGTATCCTGAAACCAAATCGACTTTATTGACTATCATTAGGTTTTTTGGAGCTATCGGTGTAGATGTATTTTTTGTTTTGAGTGGATTCTTGATTGGGGGCATTTTACTCAGGCAGATCAAGCAAGGAAAAACAAGAAGGAAAGACATGTTGTATTTCCTGATTCGACGGTGGTTACGAACCTTGCCAAATTATTATTTGATCTTAATGATCAATATTATCTTGATTTATTTTCTCCACCACAATAGTATAACTGATATCCCATCATTTTTCTTATTCCTGCAAAATTTTACCTCTGGGCAAATTGATTTTTTTACTGAATCTTGGAGTCTTTCGATTGAAGAATTTGCGTATATCTTAGGGCCAGTTTTATTGTTGGTTGTCTTCTATATGTTCAAGAAAACAGATAAAGTCAAGATATTTATTTGGGTAGCTCTATGCATCATAGTACTTAGCGCCATGCTCAGATTTGTTTTTCATCTTAATGAGGAGATCAGTGATTACGGTTACTGGAGTCAGAATCTGCGGAAGGTGGTAATTTA
>CBESOB010000271.1:0-1917 GCA_965530995.1 uncultured Flavobacteriaceae bacterium | reverse complement strand
AACACATTTATTGAGTTTTTTTCTAAATAATACAACAAATTACTGTTTATGGTATCCCATTCTTCAATCCCCGTGTTAATTTGTTTATTAGGGGTTAAAACAATTTCGATACATTGCACAAGACCTTTGTTAAGGTCAAGAGCCTTGCTATACCCTTTATCTATATCAACCAGGGCTATTTTGTCTCCATATAATTCATGACATAACGCCTTAACATCTTCTTTAGTAACAATCCTATCTCTGGACAATAACGACCTTCTATATGAATTTAGCCTGTCTTGCATACTTAAATCATCTTTTCCACCATGACTGGTAGTCATAAGATAACTACCTCTAGTTTCCACGCCAATTCCTTTATAAAGGGTCAAATCACTTCCAGATTTTATGTTATTAGCAGCAACCCCATTTGTGGTCCAATACTCTACGATTAGATTTTCGTTGGGTTTGTATGGTTTTAAGATTACATAACTAGTTTGGGTCATTTCATCCGAAGTCTCAGTTGCTTTTTTTTCTAATAATGAGATTGACTGATTTAATCCTTTCAGGTTCGCATGTAAGAAATCATTGTCTAAAAAAGAAAATGATGCACTTTCATCCTTCAATAATTCAATTAAATGAACAATGTATTCTCTAGCTTTCCGCTTGTCCAATTTCCCTACATTATTGCTTCTCATAACGAAGGTCCCTTTATCTTCGTCTGAATTATCCTTACTTCTAGATGTATACGATTTTCCTTCAGTATTCGAGATAGATTTCATGTCGAAAAAGAGATCTTCCGTTTTAATAGGAAGAATATTTATATACTCTTTGATTTGGTTCGTAAAGCTTTTTAGCTCCCTATTCATAACTGGAAAGGAATTTAATGAACAATGAACATTCTTTAAAATGTCATTATTTATTATTCTAGGAAAAACAATTTTTATCCACCTAAGATCTCCATCAACCTTTATTTTGTGCTCCTTAAAAGTGGCTTCTGCTTCTTCAAATTTTGATTCAGAGATCTCTTTCCCTTTTTCGATAGATTTTGTGGTAATATAATGGTGACTATAGCCGTTAATAATACGTTGACTTGTATTATTGGTTTTGCTAGAAACGTCTTCAAAAATACTCTTTAAGTCTAATAATTGCCCTTTATCACTGTTATACAATCCTCCTTTCACATCTAGCTTGGTATCATCTACAAACCATTCTGCATTTTTTAAATGATGATAAAACAAGTTTTTATCTTCAACTTCCTGTAATTCGAAATAAAATGACAGATCGTCAAAAGGAAAGTGTTTCAGCTTGCTAGATACCCCTAAATAAAGCGTCGATGGCTCTAGTTTCGAATTAGTAAGTTGTTGCGCAACAATTTTGCGCCTCTTTTTTTCATCCAATTGAATCACCGTATTGCCGGCGGCGATGAAAGCAACTTTTGCATTCACCAAATTAAAATCTTGTACTGGCGAAAAATATAGATCCGTATGCTTAACCGTAGTCTTTTTAACAATCTCCTTTTTTTTGAAATTAAATAGAAACTCTGGCTTGATCTGCGTAACATTATCGGTTGGATCGGCATATAAGATTGCCTGAGCTGGTGTCGGGCCATCCATGGCATCGGGTGTCATTAGCTGAATTACTTTTTCGGTTATCCTAGTTTGAGATCCGTCTACTTCGCTCGATATTTTTTCAATTTCCGAAGCACAGGCAGCTATGAGTAATGAAACAATAGGATCGAAAGACATTTCGATCTCATTTGCCGCAACGCCCCAAAGACTGGCAGCCTTCTTTATCATCCTATTCTTTATTTGCTCTTTCGTTTGCTGTTCCATCTGTTATTAATAGGATAAAGGTCCAATGTAAAAATACTCCGTATATAAAAACTCCTCGCTTGTTTTTATCACATCCCCTTCTATTGTAATATCTATTTTTCTCTTA
>CBESOB010000270.1:0-2036 GCA_965530995.1 uncultured Flavobacteriaceae bacterium | reverse complement strand
GATTTTTAATACTATTTAAAGTTGCCATTATAAGATTCTCTCTATTGAATAATGGAATGATAATGGACACTAGCTGTTCCATGTTTTTTATTGAGTTGCGGTTAATAGAAGTTCATCTATTTTATCAATATGTCGTTTCATAGAAAAGTTTTTTGCTATGTTGTTGCGTCCTTTTGCACCCATTTCCATTGCATATGGTTTATCAGAAAGGATTCTGATCATATTATTACTCATGCCTTCAACATCATGTTCATTGACCAATAAACCTGTTTCTTCATTGATTATAACATCTGGAATTCCAGCATGGTATGTCGATATCACAGGAATTCCAGCTGCACTTGCCTCTAGAACCGCTAACGGCGTACCTTCCATATCACCACTTTTAGCTGTTATTGAATGCTGAACAAAAGCAAGTGATTCTTCTAGATAAGCGCCAAATTCTGACGGTGTTATCACTCCGACAAATTGAACGGAATTCGCAATATCAAGGTATCTTACAAGATTTTCACATGAGTTCAATAAATGTCCATCCCCAGCCATAATTAATTTGGTTTCTGGAAATAGCTTCAAGATATTTTTAAAAGCAAGAATCGTATAATAAGGGGCTTTTTTATCCGTAAATCTGCCGATAGCAATGAATTGAGATTTGTTGAATTGAGGTTTCAATTCAAAGAAAAGATCATTTGGTCCATATGTATTCTTAACCAATTTATCTTTTGGGCATCCGAGTGCAATAAGTTTATCATGCATCATGTCCGATACGACAATTATGCACTTAGCATAATCAAACATTTGCCTATATTCTTCTTGAAATTCCTTTAATGTATTATACGCTGTAGCATCATAACCATGAAAATGAATGATCAAAGGTATTTTTGATGTCTGAATGATATCTAAATACATAGCAGCTGTTGTACCATATTCAGCTAGTATTACATCAATCTTGTGCTTTCTCCATGAAGATATTAAGGCCTGTTTTTCAGCGAACCTTGGTGCATTTTTAAGTTTCTCTATTCCCTTTGAAAAATAACGCCTAAAACCTACTAATAAAGAGCCTTCACTCTCTAGTTGTGGGTTACTTAGACTGCCATAATAGTATTTTATATTGCCCTTGATAATATTCTTATGCGCTTGGATAAACGTTTCTGAATATGCGTTTTTAGATGTTGAAAGTATGGCTATGTTCATTGGCTTATTACTAGTTATCTAAACTTTTAATTTTCTCCTTATTCTAGCATATAAGGAGGTATCTGTTTTTTTCACTTCTGCTTTGTGAAAATCCATTACTCTCGTAATGTCAGAGGCGTATTTAAAATCATAGTATTCATCGATATATTGCCATAATAATATCCTGTTTATATGATAATCCATAAGTTTCTCATTAGTAGTAATACCGCCTTCATTCTTTCTGTAGACACTCATATTACCATCAAGAAGCTTTAGATCACCTATTGAAGCTATTATTGAAAACAATGACATATCTGCACTTTTTACATGGTTAAACCACTCAGGAAATTTAAACAGTTTGTTTCTAAACACAAATGAACATGTATGAAAAAGTGCAGTTCTTGAAAAGGTATCCTTAAGGGTAAAAGAATCTTCAGTATAGCTTCTCCAAGGCATTGGCCTTGTTTGGGAATCCATTTCATCTACAGCCACGACATTATGAAAACATCCCACATAACTAGAGTTATTGTCGAGAAAATCAACTTGTCTCTGTAACTTTTTCGGATCGGTCCAATAATCATCTCCCTCACAGAGAGCGATGTATTCCCCTTGACAATCTTCAATGGTTCTCTTCCAATTTCCCGTCATTCCCAAATTTTTATCTCTAGGAAAGTACTTGATCAATTTTGGATATTTGGTTGCGTATTCCTTACAAATTTGTGATGTACCATCCGTCGAACAATCATCTCCAATCACAATTTCGTAGGCGAAGTCGACCTTTTGACTTAAAGCGCCTTCTAGACATTCTCTAATATAAGATTCCTGATTATAAGTAATAATACAAGCAGAGATTTTTGGACTACTCATTT
>CBESOB010000269.1:0-2086 GCA_965530995.1 uncultured Flavobacteriaceae bacterium | reverse complement strand
AAGCGTGAGAAATACAATGCCGTTATAGAAGAAGTAACCAAACTATCTCAAGAAGGGCGTCCGATACTTATTGGTACAACCAATGTTGAGATAAGTGAATTGCTGGGTAAAATGTTGAGCATCCGTAAAGTGCCTCATAACGTCTTAAATGCAAAATTACACAAGAAAGAAGCAGATATAGTTGCTGAAGCTGGACAACCAGGACAAGTGACCATTGCAACAAACATGGCTGGTCGTGGTACCGACATTAAGTTGATTGATGAAGTGAAGAAAGTAGGTGGGTTGGCTATTGTAGGAACCGAACGCCATGACTCAAGACGCGTAGACAGACAATTACGTGGTCGAGCTGGTCGTCAAGGAGATCCAGGAAGTTCGCAATTCTATGTATCTCTTGAAGATAATTTAATGCGTTTGTTTGGTAGTGAGCGAATTGCTAAAATGATGGACAGAATGGGACTTGAAGAGGGTGAAGTGATACAGCACTCTATGATATCGAAATCCATTGAACGCGCACAGAAAAAGGTAGAAGAGAATAATTATGGTGTTCGTAAGAGACTATTGGAATATGATGATGTTATGAATGCACAGCGAGAAGTTGTGTACAAACGCCGTTACCACGCATTATTTGGCGAACGCCTTCGTGTAGATTTGGCAAATATGATTTTTGATACCTCAGAGATCATTACAGAAACAAACAAGGATGCGAACGATTTCAAGAATCTTGAATTTGAGTTGATTCGTTATTTCTCAATGAGTTCACCTATTTCGGAAGAAGAATTTGGTAAATTGTCATCGCAAGACATTGCCCAGAAAATATATCATGCAGCATTTGACCACTACAAGGAAAAAATGGAACGCAACGCCGAGATGGCATTTCCAGTCATCAAGAATGTGTATGAAACACAACGAGATAAATTCAAGCGTATAGTCGTACCATTTACCGACGGTATCAAGAACCTCCAAGTGGTCACGGATCTTGAGAAGGCTTATGAGACTAAAGGGAAACAACTTATCACAGATTTTGAAAAGAATATCACTTTAGCTATTATAGATGATGCTTGGAAAACCCATTTACGTAAAATGGATGAGTTGAAACAATCAGTACAATTAGCAGTTCATGAACAAAAAGATCCTTTGTTGATCTATAAATTTGAATCTTTCGAGCTCTTCAAGACAATGATCGATGAAGTAAATAAAGATGTGATCTCCTTCCTCTTTAAAGGTGAATTACCAACTGAAGACACGAGTGCCATTCAAGAAGCACGACAAACTAGACGAAAAGAACATACAAAGACCAGTAAAGAAGAAATATCCAATATGGATGAACGCTCTGCTGAAGCAAAAGCGGCTGGGCAAACCCAAAGACAACAGCAAGTCGTGGAAACCATAGTTCGTGAGCAACCTAAGATCGGGCGCAATGATAAGGTGACTATTAAACATGTTATGAGTGGTGAAAACAAAACCATGAAATATAAACAAGCCATACCCTTGATTCAAAAGGGAGATTGGGTTTTGGTCGAGTAAGCATCAAATAAAGTCAGATGAAAATAAAATCCCAAGGCAATGCCTTGGGATTTTATTTGTTATTTATTTAACAGATTCTCAAAGTCGCACCTTCTACTTTTCCGTATCTTTAAAGGAATAATGGTTGAGCTTATACTTCCACTCAAGACCTCAACTACCAACTGTAAATTATAAAACTATAAATCATGAAAAAAATTCTTATTACCGGCTGCAGCTCAGGCTTTGGCTACAATGCAGCTAAGTACTTAGCTAAAAAAGAGCATCACGTGTATGCCACTATGCGCAATATCAATGGCAAAAATGTCGATGCGGCCAAATAACTCAAGACATTTGCACAAGCAAATGATATCAAGATCGATGTACTGGAAATTGATGTGACTTCAGACGAAAGTGTCAATATTGCGGTAGCTCAAATTCCGAAGATCGATGTCCTTATCAATAACGCAGGTTTGGGTTTTGGTGGACCAATTGAAGCCTTTAGCTCTCAACAAATTCTTGATCAGCTTGATCTTAATTTTGATTTATCTTTATATTTAAGAATTATGCCAGAAGTTTAATACAC
>CBESOB010000268.1:0-2145 GCA_965530995.1 uncultured Flavobacteriaceae bacterium | reverse complement strand
AGCTCGAAATTGCTGGGTTTCGCTAAATTGGAGATTACTAAGGAGAAGCCTGAGGAGGCAGGTTAAGAACGTAGTTTGTGCTTCTACCGCCTTCACCGGAATCCGATAAGACTCCTTTTTCGATCAAATCTTGAATATCTCTACGGGCAGTATCTCTATGTACTTTTGTAATCTTTGCCCATTTGGACGAATGCAACTTACCAACGAAGTCACCTTGAAGCTTATTGATCATTTCGACTTGTCTCTTATTTAATTGGGTGGTTTTATGCAACTCCCAGAATTTTGCCTTAACCAATATTTTTGATAATGTTTCATCAGTTGCTTCAAGCGCCTCAGTTAAACGTTCATAGTACCACACGAGCCATTGACTTACGTCCATACTTCCCTTCTGGGTCGACTCCAATATAGCATAATATTCCTTTTTGGATTTCATGAGTTGAGCCGACATACTATAGAATCTTTGGTTCGTTCTGTCTGCTCTGGCTAACTGAGCATCTGCAATTGTTCTGGCAATTCTTCCATTCCCATCATCGAAAGGATGGATACTTACGAACCATAAATGAGCTATGGCCGACTTAAGCACAGGCTCCATTATTTCATCTGTATTAAACCACTCTATGAACCGATTCATTTCCTCTTCTAATCGTGGAGCTTCTGGAGCAGTGTAATGTACCTTTTCTCTGCCCATTGGACCTGAAACAACTTGCATTGGACCGTGTTCATCATTCCTCCAATCACCTACAGTAATCTTATACATTCCAGTTCTTCCCGTTGGAAACAGAGCAGCATGCCATCCACACATTCTATCCTTAGTAAGGGGGGCATTATACTTCTGAGTTGCATCCAACATCATGTCTACAACCCCTTCAACATCACGACTTACATTTAGTAATCCCGATATTTCCATCCCTAACCTTCTAGCCACTGAGGATCTCACTTCCTTAGGATTCAATAATTCACCTTCAATTTCACTTGATTTAACAATGTCTTCAGTTAATGTTTCAAGTACTGCTTCTTCCCTTAGTTCGAATCCCATGGCTTCCATTCTGCCTATTAACCTACCTTGTAGATCACGCACTTTGCTAACATAGGGCAGTAGTATGTCGTTATCCCATTTGAAGTTTGGCCAGTCTTTGCTATGATGTAAATACATTGTTATTATTTTTTAAATGACGCATAATACACTGCGAATATAGAGTTAATTTGCCATAATGCAAATTAAATGCCGCATAATATACGTCAAATATAACGCTTAATTGGCGTATTGAAACAATTGGAGGGGGAGGTCTGGAAAAGAGTAAATGACTACTCTTCGTTCTCCTTCTTTCTAAACAGCGTGGAGGTGAAAAGCATAAAACAGCCAAACACCAGCATGATGATGCCGGAAAAGATGTTGATGTTGTATCCAAGCGCCTGTTCGTACATTTCAGTATCACCCATGGTGACCAGTCCAAGGATGGTAAGTATCAGTCCAAGGATGGTAAACATCAGTCCGATCGGTATTTTTATATCAAGTCCCATTGTGTTTTCTTTTTAAGTTCTACCAGAATATTATGCTTAATACGATGGCGATGGCACCCACAACTATTGCCATGACCTGGGGCTTCTGGTACCAGTATTTGGAATCGTCTTTCACTTTAGGTGTCAGGGAATAAACCAGACCCTTTAGCTCGTTATCTGTTTTAAGTTTTTTGGTTAACAGGGTGATGACGAAGGTCAGAATCAAGGCGGTAGAGAATGCATAGATGGCGGTCCAGAAGTTTTGTGCCATCTCGCTCGGATAGGTTGTGATCACGCCAAAAAATCCTCCTTTTACTCCGGCACTTGCACCAGCTGGCAGGGTAAATCCATGGTGGAGTGCTGCCGAGATGGTTCCGCCGATCAAACCCCAGAAGGCGGCGTGACCAGTCGTTCGTTTCCAGAACATTCCCAGAAGGAAGGCGGCAAACAATGGCGCATTTACAAAAGCAAAGATGAGCTGGAGAAAATCCATCACGTTGTTAAAGGACCTGGCCACATAGGCGGTCAGGATGCTTATTAAAACACCAACCACGGTGGTCCACCGTCCCACTTTCAGGTAATGTTTGTCACTCTTGTCGGGCCTGATATAGGCCTGGTAGATATCAAAGGTAAATACAGTATTGA
>CBESOB010000267.1:0-2449 GCA_965530995.1 uncultured Flavobacteriaceae bacterium | reverse complement strand
CATTCGTCTTTGTAGCGATTCGCATGCCAATGTTTCCTGCGAATGCAGAAAATACGGCACCAAATACAAATGCAACAACAATTAACCAATGCGTCGAGGGCACAATAAAGGAAACGATTGCAAGTAATATACTAACGACAATAACAAAAACAGTTAATAGTTTATATTCTGCATGAAGGAATGCCAGTGCTCCTTCGTAGATGTGATCTGCAATTTCTTTCATCTTTCCATCTCCTGCATCTTGCTTCAATACCCATGACCTTTTTATAAGCATATAAACTAAACCTATAAGTGCCATTGCGATTGGCATATAAATAATCATTGATTCCATATTCTTGTGTTAGATTAGTGTTCGTTATTTTGCTGCGCAAAAGTAGTAAAATCGATTAGAAGTAAAAAATATATTAAAACCTGCGACAACCATTAAGAATAATGGATTTTTAAGTCATGGTTTATTTTTTACTTTGGATTCCCGCTTTTGCAGGAATGATAATTTCAAACGTATCATCAAAGCCAACTTTGATGCGTATTTTTTGAATAGAAAAACCCTCTAAACTATTGTTCAAAGGGGTCTGTGTTAGTCTGATTAAATTTTAAAATTTCCGTTTGTCTTGTGTTCACTAGTTTCGTATCTATCAATACATTTATGAAGGATTTCATAGGCTTCATTAGCATCTCCCCAGCCACCAACGTCCACGCGCTTCTTCTCTAGGTCTTTATATACTTGGAAGAAATGTTCGATCTCTTTTATTTGATGTGGATTCATGTCAGACAAATCGTTTAAGTTATTCCAGATGGGATCTGAAACCGGGACACAAATCACTTTCTCGTCTGGCCCTTTTTCATCGGCCATATGGAAGACGCCAATGGGCTTTACCTCTACCACACACATCGGGAATGTTGGTTCGCCACCTAACACGAGTACATCTAACGGGTCGCCATCCAAGGCCAAGGTTTCAGGAATGAATCCGTAATCGGCTGGATACATCATGGATGAAAATAACATCCTATCGAAGCGTATTTTCTTTAACTCAAAATCGTATTCGTATTTGTTTCGACTTCCCTTTGGGATTTCTATCAGAACATCGAAACTTTGGTCTTTATTTATTGTCATATCTTATTGATTTTCGGGCTGTAAAGATACTGAAGTGTTTGGTTTTACAAGGTAATTGATAGCTAGTATTATTAAGAAACGGTTAAATTTCTATGGCAATATTTCATATATTGTAGTCCTAATCCTTTCAATCAAAATTTCATACAATGAGACTCTTTTTATCCCTCCTAGCTCTTTTCTTCTCATCCCTGCTAATTGCACAAAACCAGCCTTGGCAAGGCAAATTCGAGCCTATTGACAATATGATCACGGCACCAAATGCCTTTAGATCGGCGAGCGGCGCTCCTGGCAAAGCCTATTGGCAGCAACGTGCAGATTACAAGATCAAAGCCTCGTTAGATGAGAAAAACAATATCCTTTCTGGGGATGAAACCATCACCTATTTTAATAATTCTCCCGACGATTTACGCTATCTATGGATCCAGTTGGAGCAAAATGTCAATAAAAAAGGAAGCGAGGATTTTGGTTTTGCACAAGGTACGGTTCGAGATTCCATGAACACGCGCCAAATGCAATTACTCACTCGTGCGGTCGATTTTCCCGCTGGATACTCCATAAAATACATTAAGGACCAAAACGGTAATACTATACAATCCTTTGTAAACAATACGATGATGAAGGTTGTACTAAACACACCTTTAAAATCTGGTGAATCACTGACATTCTCCATTGGCTGGTCCTATCCAATAACTGATAGAAGCATGTTCCTATTGACTCGAGAAGGTTATGAATACTTCCCAGAGGATGATAATACCGCATACCTCATCGCCCATTGGTTCCCAAGATTGGCGGTTTATAATGATACGGAAGGCTGGCAGAATAAACAGTTTAATCGTTTAGGGGAATTTGCCTTGGAATTTGGGGATTATGATGTTGAAATCACCGTACCTGCCGATCATATTGTCGCCGCGACAGGCGATTTAAGGAACGAAAAAGATGTGTTATCCAGAACACAACAACAGCGGATGGCGAAAGCAAGAACCTCTGTTGACAAACCGATTATGATCGTAACGCCAGACGAAGCCAAGGAGAATGAAAAAGAAAAAACCAATAAGACCAAGACTTGGAAATTCAGGGCGGAAAATGTGCGTGATTTTGCCTTCGCCTCATCTCGTAAGTTCATTTGGGATGCACAAGCCGTCCCTCTAGAAACACATACCGTGATGGCCATGTCGTTTTGGCCAAAGGAGGGCGGCGATCTCTGGAAAAAATATTCGACGCCCGCAATCATCCATACCATGGAGGTTTATGGCCGTTTCTCTTTCGATTTTCCCTACCCCGTGATCCAATCGGTTAACGGTCCGGTTGGCGGTATGGAATACCCAATGATCACAT
>CBESOB010000266.1:0-2468 GCA_965530995.1 uncultured Flavobacteriaceae bacterium | reverse complement strand
TGTATTCTAGATCTATCCAAACAACTCAGGATCATTGTAGTATGATAGTGAAGGAAAAATAAGTTTGGAAATGCGTAACCTAACATCTAATTTTAATAAAAGATTGTTTAAGTATATATTAAACCATTATGATCATAATTAATAAGAATGATGTTGCCGCAGTAGTGAAAAGCATTGATGTTGTATCCGAAATGGAAAAAGGGTTTATAGCTTATAGTAATGGCGCAACGGTTGTCCCTCCTGTCGGTGAATTGCTCTTCGACGATCCTGAAGGAGAAACCCATATTAAATATGGCTATATTAAAGGGGATGACTATTATGTTATTAAAATTGCATCAGGTTTTCCTGATAATCGAAAAATAGGGATACCTTCAGGTCAAGGCATGATGCTGATATTTAGTCAAAAAACAGGTCAATCGGAAGCCATATTGTTAGATGATGGATTGCTTACAGATATTAGAACAGCAGCAGCTGGAGCTTTGGCCGCAAAATATTTTGCACCAGAAAAAGTACATGCAATTGGAATATTGGGTACAGGAGTTCAAGCGAAATTACAATTAGAATATCTTAAGAATTACATTCCTTGTAAAACCGTTTGGGTCTGGGGACGATCTTCCGAAAATGTTCGAAAATATGTTGATGAGTTAGATTCCAGTTATACTATTCATATTGCGCAAACACCTGCAGATGTTGCCAAACATTGCAATTTGATTGTCACAACCACATCTTCAAATACGCCGTTACTAAATGAAGAAGATATTCGACCAGGAACTCATATAACTGCAGTGGGTTCAGATACGGCTGAGAAGCAAGAATTAGATAGTGGCATATTGAAAAAAGCTGATCTAGTTATTGCTGATAGTATACCGCAAAGTAAACAAAGAGGCGAAATTTATCAAGCTCTTAAAATGGGAATCATTTCTTTAGATGATGTTATCGAATTGGGTAATGCAATTCAGAATGAGGCCTTACAACGCTCTAATAATAAACAAATTACAGTGTGCGACCTTACAGGAGTGGCGGTGCAAGATATTATGATTGCCACTGAAGTATTAACCAAATTCAAAAATAAATAGATCAAATGAGATTTATAAGTACCAAAGGATCTGCTCCAAGCGTTGATTTTGAAACGGCTATTTTAGATGGATATGCTCCGGATGGTGGATTATATGTACCAACGGAAATTCCAAAAATCACAAGAGAACAACTCATTAAATGGAAGGACCTTGATTATGTATCACTCGCATTTGAAATAGTGTCCTTATTTATTGATGTATCTATAATTTCAGAAGATGACTTAAAAGGCATTCTTTCAGAAGCGTATGCAACGTTCGAAAAGGAAGAGGTCATTCCTATACATAAATTAGATTCTCAAAAGGATACTTATATAATGGAACTTTTCCATGGTCCTACCATTTCTTTCAAAGATGTAGGAATGGCTTTTTTGGTTAAATTGGTTAATTTTTTTCTAAAGAGAAAAAAGGAATTCCTTTCAATAATTGTTGCCACTACCGGAGATACGGGACCAGCAGCCGCAAACTATATATCGAGAGTATCTAATATGGACGCTTGGGTGCTTTATCCTAAAGGCATGATCACGGAAGAACAAGAGCGACAAATGACAACGCTTTCGGAATTAAATGTACATGCTGTAGGCGTTACAAATTGCCCAGATGGCGGTGACGACTTAGATGCTGTTATTCTAAAACTATATGCCAACGAATCCTTTAAATCGAAGGTCAATTTGTCGAGTGTCAATTCGATTAACTGGGGCCGTATTATGATGCAAACGGTGCATTATTTTTATGGGTATTTTAGAATTACAGACAGCATAGATGAACACATAAATGTGGCTGTTCCTTCAGGAGGGTTTGGTAATTTGTGTGCCGGCGGTCTTGCACGTATAATGGGGCTTCCAATAAAAAGTTTTATAGTGGCAAATAATAAAAATGAGTGCTTAAATAGAATATTCAGTGATGGGATATTTTCTAAAGAAGAGATCTTTGAAACGCATTCATCGGCTATTGATATTCTTTATCCAATTAACTTTTGGCGATATCTTTATTTTGTTGGCGTAAATCCAGACGAGATCAGTAAATCAATGGCTCACTATGAAAAGTTTGGTAAAGTTCAGTTTGATTCAAAAACATATAACGCCTATAGCAAAGGGTTTTATTCTTATAGTGTTTCGGATGATGAAACTATGAGTACGATACATAAAGTTTATATGACCGATAATTATGTTTTAGATCCTCATTGCGCAGTTGCCCTTAGTGCTGCAAATTCTTTTAAATTTAATCTTGAATCGGAAAAATTATTATGTCTCGCAACAGCACATCCAGCAAAGTTTCCTAAGACCATACTAAAGGCGTTAGAAGTAGATGATTTGCCTGAGACCGCATTACATGATTCGGTAGAAGAAGCTAAAACTAAACAAGAAAGAGGGTATACCATAGACTGTCCGAATC
>CBESOB010000265.1:0-2591 GCA_965530995.1 uncultured Flavobacteriaceae bacterium | reverse complement strand
AAAACATAAATAACTTTTTTGTAGTAAAGGGATTAAAGAACTAAAACTAAATAATAAACTAATGAAATACTCTACGGAAATTACTCTCGATCTCCCAAGAGAACAGGTCATTAAGAAGTTAGACAACGCAGATAACTTGAAACATTGGCATCGCGGATTGATTTCTGTCGAACACCTTGAAGGCATCCCAGGCAATCTAGGTGCTAAAATGAAATTAAAGTACGAACTAGGAAAACGCAAAATGGAACTTATTGAAACCATTACCAAACGTAACTTTCCGCATGAATTCCATGCTAATTACGACACCGAAGGCATTCACAACATACAGGAAAATTACTTTGAAGAACTACCAAACGGTAAAACCAAATGGCGTTCTGATGCAGAGTATGAGTTCTCGAGTTTAATGATGAAACTAATGGGGTTCTTAATGCCAGGCACTTTTAAGAAACAGTCAATGAAATATCTCTTGGATTTCAAGGCTTTCGTTGAGAATGGCACTTCTGTGAGCAATGCGTAGGCTGAAATTAATATGGGATTTTCGTGGTCCCGATGCCCTAAAGATTGCAGAGCATCATAACATACACTTGAAAGAATACATTAAAACGAGTGAATTAATTGATGTCTTCTCCAATTTTGAATCGCTTAGTGATATGCACTCTATTGCGTTTATGGTTGTGGATGAAGATCAAATGAAACCCATTAGAGATGCTTTAAAGCCCCATCGTGGACAAGTGTTCTCCGATTAAAGGACGTATTATGAAACAGCATATTCATACTTTTTACAAATACACCCATTGGTGCAATGAGCAAATTATAGGTTTAATTACAAAGTCGTATAGATGAGAATCAGCATTTGTTTAGCGATTTTATTGATCGGGATTACCAGTTGCCAGGATTCCGCAGCCGTCAAACAAAAGCCAAATATCATTTATTTCTTGGCAGATGATCTGGGCTATGGCGACGTTGGTGTATACGGACAGCAAAAAATACTGACTCCAAATATTGACCAACTCGCTAAAAATGGGATGCGATTCACCCAGCACTATTCTGGTGCGCCCGTGTGTGCGCCGGCGCGTTATATTTTCTTAACAGGTAAGCATTCCGGTCATGCCTTTATTAGAGGTAATGATGAGTGGGCAGAACGCGGGGATGTATGGGATTATGAAAAAGCCTCAAACGACGCATCTCTAGAGGGTCAGCGGCCAATACCCAACACCACTATAACCTTAGGCCATACACTTAAAGAGGCAGGATACAAGACCAGTATACTTGGTAAATGGGGTTTGGGAGCTCCTGATAGCGAGGGCATCCCTAACCTTCAAGGCTTTGATTATTTTTATGGCTATAACTGTCAGCGACAAGCACATAATCTGTATCCGACACATCTATGGGAAAACACTGAAAAAGACACTTTGAACAACGCTTTGGTGGCACCAAGAACCAAGCTAGATTCCTTGGCTGATCCCTATGATGAAAACAGTTACGCCATTTTTCAGCAACCTGATTATGCCCCAGAAAAAATACATCAGAAAGCAATAGCCTTTATAAAAGAAAATAAGAGTGACCCATTTTTCATGTATTACGCTTCACCATTACCGCATTTACCATTACAAGCGCCAAAGGCCTATGTGGACAAATATCGAAAGATCATAGGAGACGAAGAACCTTATATTGGTGACAGAGGCTATTTTCCTAACCGATACCCTAGAGCCACCTATGCCGCCATGATCAGTTACCTTGATGATCAGCTTGGCGAATTGATTGCAACTTTGAAAGAAGAAGGCATCTACGACAACACGATCATCATTTTCTCAAGCGATAATGGTCCCACCTATACAGGAGGTGTTGATTTCGATTTCTTTGAAAGCTCAAAGCCATTCAGTAATGGGTATGGCAGAACTAAAGGGTTTGTATACGAAGGTGGCATCAGAATCCCGTTAATTGCCAGTTGGCCAGATCATATTGAAGCAGGTTCTCAGAGCACACATGTTTCAGCGTTTTACGACCTTATGCCAACCATTTGTGATCTTGCCGGTGTTCAAGCTACAAAGGACATTGATGGCATTAGTTTCAAGTCTGAATTATTAGGGCAAGAACAAGAACCACATGAGTTCCTATATTGGGAATTCCCGAGTTATAATGGTCAACAAGCGGTAAGGATGGGTCAATGGAAAGGAGTGAGAAAAGACATTTTTGATGGTAATATGCATGTTGAATTATACGATCTTGACAATGATCTAGCTGAACAAAACGATTTGGCTGATCAGCATCCGGACATCGTAAAACGAATCGAACAGCTCATGATACAGGAGCATGAACCAGCAAAGTCAAAAAAATTCAGGATCAAACAACTAGGAGACGAGTAGATCAATTTATAGAAATAGCATACAATAACATCTATATTTTTACCAAACCCTACCAAGAGGATATGGATTTTGGTTTTACCTCAGGCGCCAGAATTGATAACAGTGATAAAAAGTCGTTGTTATCCCGAAACTGACACGTATATTATGCTATATTTATACTGATATAACCAGTTGTATTTAATAACGACCGACTTCCTGATCTTCCCAGGTTTATTGCTATCATCG
>CBESOB010000264.1:0-2593 GCA_965530995.1 uncultured Flavobacteriaceae bacterium | reverse complement strand
GGTTGTACCAAACGCCTATGGATATTTTGATAAAGGCCTCAAATGGCGCATCGGATTTTGGTAATAAATTTGGCCAGCCACTTATTTGTGGATCTGTTTTGACATTCGAGCATGAGGAGAACAATCGAAAAATTGGCTTCGATAAAGTCATCATGCAAGCTGGCGGCATAGGTTATGGAAAAGCGGATCAAGCCATTAAGGGTATTCCGCAGAAAGGCGATAAAATTGTACTTCTCGGTGGTGAAAACTACAGAATTGGCATGGGTGGCGCCGCAGTGTCATCAGCCGATACGGGAGAATTCTCGACAGGTATAGAGTTAAACGCCGTGCAACGATCCAATCCTGAAATGCAAAAAAGAGCAGCGAACGCCATTCGTGGTATGGTGGAAAGTGATGAGAATTTCATAGTCTCAATTCACGATCATGGAGCAGGAGGGCATCTTAATTGTTTAAGTGAACTAGTGGAAGACACAGGTGGAAAAATCGATTTAGATAAATTACCCATTGGTGACCCAACACTTTCGGCCAAAGAAACTATTGGCAACGAATCTCAAGAGCGCATGGGCTTGGTCATTAGTGAAGATCATATTGATATGCTTAAACGTATTGCAGACCGCGAGCGTTCTCCGATGTACACCGTTGGAGATGTGACTTCTGATCATAGATTTACATTCGAATCGAAGTCGAAAGGTGATAAACCGATGGATTTGGCCTTGGAAGATATGTTTGGTAGTTCGCCAAAAACCATAATGATAGATAATACCATCCAACGAAATTATGATGGTATTTCTTATGATAAGGATAAGTTCTATGAGTATCTAGACCAACTGCTTCAATTGGAAGCCGTTGGCTGTAAAGATTGGTTAACGAATAAAGTCGATCGTTGTGTTGGTGGCAAAGTAGCTAAACAACAATGTGCCGGTCCATTGCAATTACCACTGAATAATGTAGGTGTCATGGCCTTGGATTTTAATGGAAAAGAAGGAATAGCGACATCTATTGGACACTCACCCATTTCAGGATTAATAAATCCCGTTGCTGGTAGTCGCAATAGTATTGCAGAAGCATTAACGAATATTATCTGGGCACCTTTGAAGGATGAGTTGAAAAGCGTTTCACTTTCTGCCAACTGGATGTGGCCATGCAACAATGAAGGGGAAGATGCACGGTTGTATGAAGCTGTTCAAGCTATTTCTGAATTTGCTATCGACCTCGGTATAAATGTGCCTACTGGAAAAGATTCTCTTTCCATGAAGCAGAAATACCCTAATGAGGTAGTAATTTCGCCAGGCACTGTCATTATTTCCGCAGCAGCAAATTGTAACGACATTACCAAAGTGGTAGAACCTGTTCTCCAAAAAAATGGTGGTAACATCTATTACATTAATCTGTCGCAAGATGATTTTAAACTAGGAGGAAGTTCTTTTGCACAGATCAACAATAAAATTGGAAGTGATACGCCGAACGTAAAAAATGCTGGTTATGTAAAGACTGTCTTTAATACTATCCAACATTTGATCAAAGAGGATAAAATTGTTGCAGGACACGATGTGGCTTCTGGTGGATTGATAACGACTTTACTTGAAATGTGTTTCGCTAATAATAACCTTGGGGCAGAGTTAGATATTTCGCCTTTGGGACAAAAAGATTCTTTCAAAGTGCTTTTTGCTGAAAACGCAGGTATTGTATTTCAAGTAAATGATGCATCGATTGAAGCGACACTTTCACAAGCCCATATAGAATTCTTCAAAATTGGTCATGTGACAGAAAGTGATGTGCTAAGTGTTATAAACGGAAGTGAGGTATTCACCTTGACTGTTTCTCGATTACGTGACATGTGGTATAAAACCTCCTTCCTACTCGACCAAAAACAAACTGCAAAGGATCTCGCAAAAGTAAGATTCAAAAATTATAAAGGCCAACCTCTCAATTATGTCTTCCCAGAATACTTTACTGGAAAACTTCCTGTCATTTCGAGCACTTCGACTTCGCTCAGTACAGGCTCCGTCGAGAATCCTCGCCCAAAAGCAGCGATCTTAAGAGAAAAAGGGAGCAATAGCGAACGTGAAATGGCAAACGCCATGTATTTAGCTGGTTTTGATGTGAAAGACGTACACATGACCGATTTAATTTCAGGTCGTGAAACCTTAGAGGATATTCAATTCATTGGAGCTGTTGGTGGATTTTCAAATTCCGATGTGCTAGGTTCAGCGAAAGGTTGGGCTGGAGCATTTTTATACAATGAAAAAGCAAATACAGCTCTTCAGAGTTTCTTTAAACGGGAAGACACACTATCTGTTGGAATCTGTAATGGCTGCCAATTATTTATGGAATTAGAAGAGATAAATCCTGAACATGAAGTTCATGGAAAAATGGTTCATAACGATTCTCATAAACACGAAAGTGCATTTACTTCAGTTAAAATTCAAGAAAATAATTCTGTGATGCTTTCAACACTTGCTGGATCTACTCTAGGTGTTTGGATTTCACATGGTGAAGGTAAATTTGACCTACCGTACACGGAAGATAAATATGATATCGTTGCAAAATATACTTATGAGGGTTACCCACACAATCCTAATGGATCGGATTT
>CBESOB010000263.1:0-2627 GCA_965530995.1 uncultured Flavobacteriaceae bacterium | reverse complement strand
TATTGATATTGTCTTTGGCTTTGGCAACCGCAGAAGGTGCCTTATCATAGCCTATTATCTTGTGGTGGAAGTCTCGGGTTTTCTTAAGCAAAGATTCTTCAATAGTCTCAAGCAATTCTACATCCCAATCTGGCCAACGCTCAAAAGCGAATTCCTTTCGCATTAAGTTCGGTGGAATATTACAGGCGATCATTGCAGCTTCCGCTAAGATAGTACCACTACCACACATGGGGTCCATAAAATCTGATTGGCCATCCCAACCGGATAACATGATGAGTCCAGCGGCTAATACTTCATTAATAGGAGCAATATTTGTTGCCGTTTTATACCCTCTTCGGTGAAGGGATTCACCAGAACTATCCAAGGAAATAGTGCACATGGATCGGTCAATATGCACATTGATCTTCAAGTCTGGGAAGCGCAGATCGACATTAGGGCGTTCGCCAGTTTGATCTCTAAACTTATCGACAATGGCATCTTTAGTCTTTAAGGCGATATACTTGGAATGCGTGAAAATTTCGGAATGAACCGTCGCATCAATGGCCAATGTTTGGGATTCTTTCATGTATTTATCCCATTTCATCCCATAGACTCTATCATACAAGTCTTGTTCGTTAACGACTTTAAAAGTCTTAATGGGCTTCAATATTTTAATGGCAGTACGCAGACCAAGATTGGCCTTGTACATAAAACCCTTGTCTCCCACAAAACTAACGTTACGCACACCTTGTTTTATGTCCTGTGCGCCCATTTGTCTTAGTTCTTTTACAAGTAACTCTTCAAAACCAAATAAGGTCTTAGCGACCATCGTGAAATTATCCTCCATGTAATTCGTGAAATAGATTGTAAAAATAGGTTATTTTTGCGCTATCACATCGGAAATACTGAGTTGAGTTAAGGATTGCAGCGGCATCCTTTTTGTTGTCCCCTTGAGGGGACTTTAGGGGTGTTTTTAGAACATCCTCCTAACCCCCTTCGAAGGAGGATAAAAAGATATAGCGGAAAGCCTGACCAAGACATTTTCGGCTTGGGAACTCCCAAGAATGAACTAATAAACAAAGGTGTCTCCTTGAGGGGACTTAAGGGGTGCTTAACGCCTCCCGTTTTGCCAGCAAAACACCCTCCTCAAGAAGGGATTATTATCTATGACAAAAGACTCAAAACAATGGTATGCATCGTGGTTCGATACACCATTTTATCATATTCTTTACAAAGAGCGCGGGCATGGAGAGGCAGAAGCATTCATGGCGAATTTAACAGCCTATTTAAACGTGCCACAGAAGGGTCGTATTCTGGATCTGGCCTGTGGCAAAGGGCGTCATGCTGTTTATTTGAATTCGATTGGGTATGATGTGACTGGCGTGGACTTATCCGAGAACAGTATCGCACATGCCAAACAATTTGAAAATGAAACCCTACGTTTTGAAGTGCATGACATGTGTCTTCCTTACCCAAAACAATTTGATGCGGTATTCAACCTCTTCACGAGTTTTGGATATTTTGAAAAAGAAGAGGATAATCTTTCTACTATCAAAGCCATCAAAGCCGAATTGAACGAGTTTGGATTTGGGGTCATCGATTTCTTGAATGTAGATTTTGTTGCGGCCAATTTGATTGCTGAAGACCTAAAGACCGTTGAAGGTATTAACTTCAAACTAAAACGCTATATCGAAGATGGTTTCATTTACAAGGATATAGACTTTGAGCATGATGGTGAAGATTATTCTTTTACCGAAAAAGTAAAAGCCTTGACGCTTCAAAATTTTGAGCTTCTTTTTGAGCAAGCTGGTGTAACACTTCTAGATATTTTTGGCGATTATAAGCTAAACAGATTCCATAAAGAGTCTTCAGAACGATTGATCATGATCTTTAAATAATGCTGTACTATCTCCTACCTATATTAGCAGTTATCATCGGTGCCATTTTTGTTCTGGCATTCAAACCCACAAAAAAGAAAAATCTTAAGCTTTTATTGGCATTCAGTGGAGCTTTCCTCCTATCAATTACGGTTTTCAACTTACTACCAGAAGTTTTCGAGCATTCAGACAAGCAAATTGGACTCTTTATCATGGTTGGAATTCTTCTGCAAATATGCCTTGAGTTTTTCTCCAAAGGGGCTGAGCACGGACATATGCATCTAGACAAAAGCAGTAAGGTGTTTCCATGGATGCTGTTTTTTAGTTTGAGTGTTCATGCGGTACTGGAAGGTTTTCCAGTGCATGGGAACGAAAATTTACTTTACGGAATCATCGTACATAAGATTCCCATTGCGATTATTTTAACAACCTTTTTCTTGAATTCGGATCTTCCGAAAACTAAAATTCTTTTGTTTTTATTATTATTTGCCTTAATGACGCCTTTCGGTAGTTATTTATCTGAAAATGTGTCCCAGTTAGATGCGTATTATCCTGAGATTGCAGCCGTAGTCATTGGTATTTTCTTGCATATCTCTACAACCATATTATTTGAGAGCAATGAAGGACATACTTTTAATTTCAGTAAGCTGATGATTATTGTTTTAGCTATTGTCCTCGCCTATTTTATTTAATCCCATCTGTCGCAGAGCGACATCTTCCCAATGGGAAGAAAACTTTTTGTTTTTTGCCCTTGTACTATAACCATAAATA
>CBESOB010000262.1:0-2630 GCA_965530995.1 uncultured Flavobacteriaceae bacterium | reverse complement strand
CGGCAGATTTTCGATACTTTCCAATGGGATAATTTTTTAAATAAGCCTTGGCCATAATAATAAGAAGTTTCAAACGTGATAAAAAAATGTCATTCACCGACATTGCTTTCGTTTCTCCAGGCGTCGGCCCTAATTTCATCATAATTCATCCTTTCAACTTTTAGTTTTCCATCACCGATTGCTCGAAATTTGTTCTTTCTATACTTTGAACATATGTATCCACCCATTCTTTGCATGCAAATATCATGCAAAATCAAATAGTTATACTTAATTCTGCAGGAATATTAAAGATATTATACGGTTACACCAATTAGAGAAGAAAGACATCCATCGTAATTCACCTAAAAATTATGTAATTGTGTGGTAAATTACACAAAAAACTATTACATTATTTACATAGTATTAAGAAAAAATTCAAATGGTTATATATCACATTGTGGTAATGCTGGGAGGGATATTTTCATAGCAGGGAGAAATGTGTTTGATCCAATATATCTGGTACTCTTACCATAAGCACATCCTGAAATCTATTAATGCTGATTACATATATCGCATAATGTCCCCTCAAAGTCAAAAAGGGCAAACCCTGTGAAATGGATTTGCCCGAATTGAAAACGATATCACACGAATTTTTTAGATATGATACGTGTGTTTAATTGCAACTACATGAAATCAGGGTTAAGTGCATAGACGTTGGAGAGTACCAGAATAAAGTCAAGCTAAAATTTTCCACATTTTCAAAGCAATACTCCTCCTGTACCTGAACATATCGCATAATTTCTCTTGGGTGTTACATCAAAATTTATTGATACTGAGCTATAATAGTGGCATGACTATCATATCTTATTTTTTCCTCAAACTTTATAACTTCCTTTTGTCATTTAATTTGACGATATTTGCCACACTTTTTTAATCATAGAATCTCCATAGTTAATCTAACCGCTTATAATATTTACATATATTATATATCATCATCCTGGTTCAATTTTTGCGTAATAATCTCATGAACGAGAATAATAAAAGGAGAATCGAGATGTATTATAGTGCTATGAAAAGAATGATGTTTCTTTTAGCCATTGTTTTATTTGTATTTTCTTTCAGCGCATGTAGAACAACCGGAGGAGCGGTAGGTTTTGGATGGTGTGAGGGATCAGGATACGGACATCATCATAAAGTAAAAAAAGGAGGACCGCCACCTCACGCACCGGCCCATGGATATCGGGCAAAACATCAATATCGGTATTATCCTTCCTGCAGTGTTTACTACGACGCTTATAGAAAATTATATTTTTATCTTCAAGGGCCTAACTGGCGGATTGCCGCATCGTTGCCGCACGCTATTCAATTGGGATCTGCCGGCTATGTAAGCATCGAGATGGATTCCGATAAACCTTATATCTATTACGAAGAGCACAAGCGCAAATACCCTCCGGGTCAACTCAAGAAAAAGGGTAAGAAGAAAAATAAATGGCTTAGTTGATAGTTAGTACCAGCATTAAGTAAATTAAAAGCAGAAAACTAAATTAGATTTAATGACAAAGTCAAAACTGGTTCTGCCCTAGACTGAAAGTATGCCAATGAATGGATCAACAAAGAAAACCGATAGTGTCGAGAATCTAAGCCAGCGTGTTTCAGAGATGGAAAACCTTCTAAATGCAAATCAAATGCTATGCAATATTCTCGACCCTGTGGAGCTGCATTCTACCATAGGAAAACTAGTAAAAGAACAGCTCAAAGTCTCCACTATAGGCATTTTTGTTTATTACCACGATTTCGAGAATTTCGAATTGGTTTTCAGCCACGGACTCAATGATTTAGCTTTTAAATTTGATAAGAATAAAGGGCCTCTCTGGCAAAAAATCCTTCAAAAAGAACCATTTCCCATAAAAGACTTTTCCGGCAACCCAATTTTTAAGGAATTTTCTGAAAACGACAATCTGAAAAAAATGAACTCCGAATGGTGGTTCCCTTTTATAATAAAAGAAGAGGTGATCGGCCTTTTGACGATTGGTGAGAAGAATAACGGTCAACCCATTGATGAAATTGAATATGATTATATTAAACATATCTCCAACCAAGCATCGATTTGTTTAAATGCTTGCAATCTTTATATAAAAAGACAAGAGGAAAGGCAAGAACTGGATAAAATCCTCAAGAATTTATCTCTCCTTTACAACATCGGCAGAGCCATGACCTATATCAGTGATTTAAAAAATCTTCTCAAGTATATATTAGAAAAGGCGATCAGTATAACCAAAGCAGAGAAAGGTTCCATTATGCTTTATGATCCTAATACGAATCAATTGAGCGTTAGTATTATAGAGGGATTGGAAGATAATGACTACCAGGAAAAGATAAACAACAAACAAGTGGAGTGTAAAAGCTTTAAACCCGGAGAAGGCGTGGCCGGGCAGGCTTTTCAAGAAGCAAAACCAATAATATTAAATAATACCAAGGGGGAAGACGAATTCATCGAGGCGGATTCCTCCTTTGTCCGTTCTATCGCTTGCATTCCCATGCTCGTTTACAACGAAGCTATCGGCGTCATTAATGTGACGAATAAACGGGAAGACACACACTTTACTGAAGTTGACATTGAAATGCTCAAAGCCGTTACCGATCAGGCAGCA
>CBESOB010000261.1:0-2650 GCA_965530995.1 uncultured Flavobacteriaceae bacterium | reverse complement strand
ATTAGAGTTCATGGTTGTTTTGCCTTCTGAAAGTAAGTCTACGTATTTTTCTGAAAACTTAATCATTGTGTCCATATTTATCCAAAAGAAGTCCGCAAGCGGCTATCTTCAACAAAGATTTATTAGACCTTCGATAATCTAAAGAGTTTTATCATGTTTAAAATAATCCACCCTGAACATCCCCTTTTATTTTCCCGAGGTGTTTATAAGCCAATTCCGTGACTTCACGTCCACGTGGTGTGCGCGTAATAAATCCTTGTTGGATCAAGAAAGGTTCATAGACTTCTTCAATAGTCTCAGCACTTTCACTAACTGCCGTTGCTATAGTTGTAATACCCACTGGTCCACCTTTGAATTTATCGATGATCGTTATGAGGATCTTATTATCCATGTCATCCAATCCGTGGGTATCCACATTCAATGCGCCCAAGGCATATTTTGCAATCTTGATGTCAATATTCCCATCACCTTTTATTTGTGCAAAATCTCTAACACGTCTTAGCAGTGCATTTGCAATTCTAGGTGTACCTCTACTTCTTCCCGCAATCTCCACGGCAGCTTCCATTGAAATCGGCACCTTCAATATTTGTGAACTTCTTTGAACTATCGTAGTCAGCAACTCTGTTTTATAATATTCCAATCTACTAGATATCCCAAAACGAGCGCGCATTGGGGAGGTCAATAACCCGGAACGTGTTGTTGCACCGACTAAGGTAAAAGGATTCAATTCTATCTGAACCGAACGCGCATTTGGACCAGATTCTATCATGATATCGATCCTGTAATCCTCCATGGCAGAGTACAAGTACTCTTCAACAATAGGGCTCAATCGATGAATCTCATCAATGAAAAGGACATCTCTATCCTCAAGGTTAGTCAGCAGCCCTGCTAGATCGCCTGGTTTATCTAACACAGGTCCAGAAGTGACTTTAATACCTACATTCAATTCATTAGCCAATATGTGCGCAAGTGTCGTTTTGCCCAATCCAGGAGGCCCATGAAAAAGCGTATGATCTAGGGCTTCATCTCTTTGATTTGCCGCTTGAACAAATATTTGGAGGTTATCAAGCACTTTTTCTTGCCCAGTGAAATCGCTGAATGTAAAGGGCCTTAACTTTTTTTCGATGTCAAGTTCGTCCGTTGAAAAATTCTCGCTTGTTGGATCTAGATTTTCGTTCATTGAATAATTTATCTGGAATGATAAAAATACTGAAACAAGTTCAGTACAAACAAATATAAAGAAAAAGCCTCTCTAATTTTAGAAAGGCTTTCTTATATCTTATTATGAATTACGCTTAATGCTGCAACTCTTCTTCTCCTTCTTTTAATGGTACATTTTGCGGTACAAAATCCTCATCATGCCCTGGTTTGCTATAATCATAAGACCAACGATATACATGGGGGATCTTTCCTGGCCAGTTCCCATGTATATGCTTCATGGGTGCTGTCCATTCCAAAGTATTTGATCTCCAAGGATTCTGTTCTGCTTTCTTTCCGTAGAACATACTATGCACCAAATTGTAGATAAAGACTAATTGAAATGCTCCACCTATCAAGGCAAATATTGTGATTACAACATTCGCATCAGCTGTATCATCGAACAACGGGAAATTGGAATTGGTGTAATAACGCCTCGGCAATCCTGCCATCCCGATAAAGTGCATTGGAAAAAAGACACCATAGGCACAAATAGCTGTTACCCAAAAGTGGATGTAACCTAAATTCTTATTCATCATACGTCCGTACATCTTAGGGAACCAGTGATAGATTCCAGCAAACATTCCGTAGAGAGCAGAAATACCCATTACTAAGTGAAAGTGAGCAACAATAAAATAAGTATCGTGGATGTTAATGTCCAAAGCACTATCACCCATTATTATCCCTGTTAAACCTCCTGTGATGAAAGTAGACACAAAACCAATAGAAAATAGCATGGCTGTATTGAACTGTAGATTACCCTTCCACAAGGTCGTAATCCAGTTAAAGGCCTTTACGGCTGAAGGTATAGCAATCAATAATGTTGTAAAGGTAAATACTGAACCAAGAAATGGATTCATTCCTGAGATAAACATATGGTGACCCCATACAATCGTTGACAAGAAAGCAATTGCCAGTATAGAGGCAATCATTGCACGGTATCCAAAAATAGGTTTACGTGAACTAGTAGCCATAATCTCCGATACCAATCCCATCGCTGGTAGAATTACAATATATACTTCTGGATGTCCTAAGAACCAGAACAAGTGTTCAAACAATACTGGCGAACCTCCTTGATAGTGCAATACTTCCCCTTGTAGGAAGATATCAGACAAGAAGAATGACGTTCCGAAACTCCTATCCATAATCAACATCAGCGCTGCTGATAATAGAACTGGGAATGAAACAACACCAATAATGGCTGTAACAAAAAATGCCCAAATTGTTAGTGGCAATCTTGTCATAGACATTCCTTTTGTTCTCAAATTAATAACCGTTACGATATAATTTAGCGATCCTAATAATGATGACGCAATAAATATTGCCATGGATACCAACCACAAGGTCATACCCATTCCTGAACCAGATTGAGCCATAGGTAAAGCACTTAATGGCGGGGAGATCGTCCAACCAGCTGCAGCAGGGCCTGTAGTGACAAATAAAGAAATCACCA
>CBESOB010000260.1:0-2673 GCA_965530995.1 uncultured Flavobacteriaceae bacterium | reverse complement strand
TGACAGACCGCTAATATTAATTGAATATCTAAGGGGAAAAGGACTTCATTGGTAATTTATGAGTTTGCAATAAATAGAAAGCATAATGAAAGGTCAGCTGAGAACAATGTGTGTATTTCATTGCAGTTTTGTGGCACAACAAAATAAAAGCATCTATCAAACAGCTCGGTTTCGCCAGAATAATCCTGCGGATGATTCCAAAACGAAATCATAGCCTAACCGCTAGCATCAATTGAAAAAAGACTATGAATACAAAAATATTAATGAGTTCAAGTGCCATTTATTTAGCCGCATCAGGTGCGGTTCTAACATTTTTACCTAATGAAACTATCTCTAGTATAGGCATAACACCTAACCCGATCACAACCTTATCCTTCCAATTATTGGGCGCACTATATCTAGGTTTCGCAATGTTGAATTGGATGGCGAAAGGGTCATTAATTGGAGGAATTTATAATAAGCCCATTGCCGTTGGGAATTTTATGCATTTTGGAGTTGGCGCACTTGCTTTGGTCAAAGTTGTTTCTAAAATCCAAATTCATTCGGAAATAGTTATTTCTCTGTGCGCCGTCTATGCCGTTTTTGCAATACTATTTGCGTATGTCTTCAGAACCAATCCAGTCAAAATTAAAAATGAAACATAAAAGACTAAAATTAAAATGGCTAAAATTCAGAGACCTTTCTAACCCATATACCAATAATATTATCGAAACTTAATTTTGTGAAACAAATCAAAGGTCTGATGGTCCCGATAGCTATCGGGATTTGGTTGAGATAGCTCCATTAATGCTGGCCACAGGATTAGCCCTTTCAAAATACGAACTAAATGTCGCTAACTAGCTTATATCCAACCCCTCGAATATTGACGATTTTCACACTTGAATCGGCGTCTAGTTTCTTCCGTAATTTCGAAATGAACACATCTAGGGTCCTGCCCACATAATCACCTGCGTCTCCCCAGACCACATTCAGGATAACCTCTCGTTCAACAGTTGTGTTGACCGCTCCATGGAGTAAAAGAAGAAGATCTGCCTCTTTACTGGTCAGTTCTATTTTTTGATCCTCAATTAAAAGCTTCGTATTCCGCTTGTCAAAATGGTACTCGCCTATTGGGATTAAATTCGGGTCTATCTTGGATGAATTTCGTCGCTTCCATATAAAAAATAACACCATGGCCATTAGTATGAACAGTGTAACAAAGAAACTATACTTCACCTGATTTGTCTTAAAAAATGATCCGTTTTCGGTGTCAGGAGAGATAGTAAGCAGCGCTGTATCTGCCCATCTTGGATCTATCAAGGTGATTAAAATACTATAACAGGCTTTGGGTTGAACTCTACCCCTACAGGGGATGATGTCCGATTGCTCTTTATCATTAATTTCGAAACTATAAACTACCTCGCCAGTTTCACAGTCCTCCACTTCCACGATATAGCTTTTTGCCATTCTGGTTTCCTTGACAACGTGGTCTACGGTTGAGACCAATTCCGCTGGCTCGAATTCAAAGTCAGATGCGAACTGAATTTTATAGCGTCCTTTTTCCTTTATGATCGGTAACACTCGAGAGGTGCTATCATTTGAACTGAGCATGACTTGATGCCCAATCATTCGCAATGACACCTCAATATGTCTATCATTAGGCGAGTCTTGAGCATTAATCCTTGAGATGCACAAGAAAATAAATACCAAAGTGAAAGAAGCTATTTTAAAATGACTTAAGCCCATTCTACAAAACTATTTAAATCTGAGACAGTTTAGGATGTTTTACACAAAATTTACATCATTTTACATTCGAAATAGGTACCGAAGCATCGTTTCGCAATAGATTTGATAGAAATTAATCATTAATTAACAGATATGAAAAAGAGCATTTTAATTTTTTGCGCCGTATTTACAATCCTAAGTCTAATGGCCTTTGGTTTAATTAATCGGAACCTATCAACAATAGATCTTTTAGAACCTCCGGTTAGCGAGGATATTGCTTCAAATACGCAAGCGTTGAAGACAATTAACAATAGTATCTTTACAGATTTTATCTACGATGTTGGTCCAAGATTTGGCGGTATTAAAAAAGTAGACCTCGACAATCTACGATCTTTTAGCGATATTATTGGCGAAGAACACGCCCAGCGCATCGTGTACTATAGGTCCCTGAGTGTTACCTTTCTTTACAATGACAGACCAACCGACATTAAGGAAACTGGCAACGATGGCGTCTTCACGGCCGATCAGATCAAGCTCCTACAATCGGCGACTTATTCAACCAATATTTTAATCACAGCTGATTACCAAGAGAAGAATATCGAGACTGGCCAAATTGAAGCTAGTTCTTGGACCCCTTACCTTACCGTAATTCCTGAAAAACAAGCCGAATATGCCAATGGTAAGGATGCACTCAAGACATACCTCAAAGAGAACAGCGAAAAAAGTAGGGTCAATGTGCAAGCGGATAAACTACAACCAGCCAAACTCTATTTCACGGTGAGCAAAGAAGGTATGATCAAAAATGTTAGATTGGATAGGACATCGAACTTCCCTGCTGTAGATGAAACGATGATCGAACTGATCAGCAATGCACCAGGTAAATGGATACCTGCCGAAAATTCAAAAGGAGAAAAGGTGGACCAAGAACTTGTGGTTTCCTTCGGATTAATGGGTTGCTAAACTCACAAC
>CBESOB010000259.1:0-2702 GCA_965530995.1 uncultured Flavobacteriaceae bacterium | reverse complement strand
GATCAAATTTATTGTTAAATAAATCAATAAGTTTGACTTTCATCTCATCAAAATCACGGTACTTACAGATTTCATCTCCATGTAGTTCAATGTAGTTCGACTCGTGAAACAGGATAGGGCAACCAGACCCCAGAACCTGGCAAACTGAACTGGACACGACTGCCTTGTACTTTTGCGAGGATTCCCTGTGAATAAGCAGTGCATCAGAAGCATGCAGGTAGGTATACAACTCATCCTGGGGGAGTGGTCTTACCTGGAGGTCTATGAAGTCGTATGTCTTTTGGGCTTCGCGCAATTCATCAACTTCGCTTTCGGGATTGGCGATAATCACATACCTGAGAGGATATTCCTTGGCTACGTCTTTTATAGCGGGTAAAACCGATACAATGTCTTTTGGTCTGAAACCAAAGGAGAATACGATCTTTTTATCCAATGGAAGTTCCAGCTTATTTTTTGCGTCGCCTTTATCGCCAAGTTCAATCTGATGGTATGGGTAAGGAATCATATGAATACTTTCAGCAGAAAACGATTTGACCAGGTAGTCCTTATATCTCTGATCAAAACAAACAATAGCATCCCAGTCGAACTTGTAGTAAAGGGGATCTTCAGGGGACTTGCCCTCGTGGACAACTTGAACAGTGACGGCTTTTTTCTTGATTTTAGGAAAGACCTCGAGTAATTTATCGGCAGGTAATCTCTCAACGTTCTGTGCAACAAAGACCTCGTACTCTTCATTTAAAAGCGAAGAGGGATCAAAGGAGGCAGCTCTGGTAAATGGTATGACTTCATTGACACGAAAATGCCTGATGACAAAATCTTCATCCTTTTGAAGAGTAGGCCTGGCATCAGGATGTTTCTCGGCAGAAAACACTCTGAGCTTGTGACCCAATTTCACCCAAGCCCTTCCAACTAATTCCGCGTGAATCGAGGGACCATTGGCGGCATTCCAAAGACACATCATTCCTATTTTCATCTTTGATAGTCCTATTAAAAATTCTTTAGGTATTGTATAACGGTTTGCGTTACCTGCCTGTGGGCGGGACTTGGATAACGCAGATAGAGCGGAACCCACTCAAAGCCAGAATCAACTTCATAAAACGGCCAGACTCCCACAGGTCAGGTGCTGCGTCTTGTTAGGCCATTTTCATCGCCTTTGCACGCCTTATAAATCGCTTCTTTCAAAATTTTATTGAGTGGAGGCTGCGGATAAGTCATATTTCGACAAATCTTTTTCATCTTTGGTGAAAGCCGACGATAACCCCAGATACAGCGCTTCAAGGTTTCTTCATATCCTTCTCTTTGAAAATACAGCGGCATATTAACTTCAAAGTAAGAAATACTGTCTGCGTCTTTCAGCAAATCCGAGCGTGGATCACCGCCAATTTCGTGATGTTCTATAAGTCGGCACGCCTCATCAATGATAGACTGTTCCAGTTGACATTCATGTAAAACCTCTTTCAGAACCTTTGCGCTATTCCTGGAATGAGCAGCCTTAAATTCAATGTAATCATTGAAATCGGCTCGCTGTACTTTTCCTCTTTCATCAGCACGATCAATATCGTGGGCTAGCGCGGCAATCTGCAATGCCTCATCGGCATCAGGTTTTAATTTCATTATCCACTCAAGCACATTCTCCGCATGAATAGTATCTTCTGGTATGCGGGATTTTGAGACAATTGCACGTATTTTTTGTTTAGCACAAGCTATACTATCTATCATCTCGACAAATAACGATCCTACGTATGGTTTCCAGATTCATCAAAACAGCAATCACCATTAATATCAAGTAGGCCTGATTAAGTATTGCACCCCAAAAAATCAAGAACACCCTGACATCACGCCCAATCCTAATTCCTTTTTGGATGCGGCTTTTCATGAGCTTGTCGTATTTGTCCGCTGTGTAGCTCAACATAAAGGACCCAATGATGGCCAAGAATCCCGTTCCCAAAACCCACGCAGAAAAGTTTTGACCACAGACATGCCAAGTCAGTCCAAACAATAAGAAAGCGTCTGCATACCGATCCAGTACCGCATCGAGCCATCCGCCATAATCGGATGATAAATATTTTAGACGGGCTACTTCACCGTCAGAGCCGTCAATAATAGAGGCGAATTGCGCGATAATTCCACCCAAGGCCAGAAGCCAATAGTTGCCCTGTGCGAAAAGTCCCGCCGCAATCACCGAAAGCACAAAGGAAAAAAAGGAAATTTGTTTTGGGGTGACATTAAAATTGACCAGAAATCTGGATAAACGAATAGAAATCGGGCGATTCAACCAATATGAAACTGGACCGTCGTTAATTTTACTACGTGTTGTGTCCAATAACACTTTTTCTGCTTTCTTGAAGGCATTTCTATCATCAATATCGATCCAGAAACCATTTGTTTGCATTGATTTTGCGCGATTATCTTCTGCCAATATCCGTATTGCAGTAGACAGGTTTGTATCATTATGGATTTTATAAGCATGTTCCAATGCTTCAAATATGGCCGGTGTGCAAAGGAAGATACCGGTATCAAAAGCGTTGTAATCGTTGATGGTTTTGCCAATATTGAGTATGCGCCCTTCTTCGATGCGAACCTTGGTCACGTCTTCCATGTTAACCAGCGGATTGTTTTTATCCGTATCCACCGCCAAAAGAACCTCGTCTTCCTTAAGCGGCTGCTCCTGTAAGGACCGAATTATAGCCGGATCGAAAAGG
>CBESOB010000258.1:0-2737 GCA_965530995.1 uncultured Flavobacteriaceae bacterium | reverse complement strand
TTTTCGATCATTATATTATCAATTTCTGAGAGCATTTGACCTACCCAAACCCGTCCGTCTTTTTGATTCAGATTAATATCCGGAGTACAATGTTTTGTCCCACAAAATCGAAATCTGGTTGAATACTTTCCTGGTTCCATTTTATGGTAGTCTGCCGATTGAAATGTGTAAGAAACTTCCGAACTCTTTTTCAGTAACGACAAATCATCCATATTAATATTTGACCAAGTACCTGATTGAACAGACCATCTTAAGGGATAAGTGAGCTTTGTATCCATATTTTGTAAGGTTAAGCCTCCAGTGAAATAATTAAAATCAAGGTCTCCCATTTTTTCGGGGTCTAGGATGTAATAATTAATGTTGTCATTATTTTGAATAGTAATGGAACAAGTGACCTGAGAATGATTTTCAAAGGCTTGTATTTCAACCTCATCTATTTTGCAACTTATTCCATTTCGTAATAAATTACTATTCTCAAAGGCATCAATTATTCTTGAGTTATTTCGCAAGTCATTCGATTCTCCAGAATACCCAATCTCTAAAATATTATATCCGTATTGAAAACAATCCACGATAAAGTAGGGTGAAGGTGGCATTGATGAAAGTTCACAGGAATGAATTATACCATGATAGATTGTATCATTGGCAATCAACACATTAAAATCAGTAATATTTTGGCTCAGATGCAGATCACTTTTCAAATAGATAAGATGTGTAGAGCAGTCATAAAACAATATGTCCTTTTGCGTTATTATTTTTTCATCATTGAATTCGATTTTGAATTCATCAATTAAGTTCAACTCATTTTCGTTCTCGCATGAAGAAATTAATAGGATATACAGGAATCCTAAGCTTAAAGTGATATTAAAACTTCTCATGTCATTTTATATTTATGATGCCGCTTTTATCTCATTGGTTGCGCAATAATGAAGCCCAACGGTAAGTATAAGAATAGTAGCCGACTGCGTGGCACTTTCCTGTCAAGTTACAGAAAAGTTGAAGCGGGCTACAACCCTTGATTTTACTGCTAATTCGGCTATTATTTTTATACATTGTTGGCGTTTCGTTATTTAACTTCACTTTCATATTCCTTCAGTGCATTGACCATACAAGTTAACAATCACTTGTTCTTTCCAGTTACAGAAATACTGAAGTCGACAACATATAGATCTGTTGGTTCACCGTCTTTGGACGGATTCTTCTGCATGTAGATTGAAAGTATGCCTTCCTCTCTCCAGCGACTTAGATCGGGTAATGGTTCACCATCCCATGGACCCTCTTCCTCATGAATCATCTTCCAGTCTCGATACTGGTTTTCTGCTGTAGCGCTCATGAGTACAATTTTCGCCTTATTGTTGAACATTACAATCAGGTCATTATCAGGTGTTGCAAGGATCTTCGCCCGATTTCGTTCGCTATCAGCACCCCCGCCGATTGGAAAGTAGATTTCATTTTGATGCCACATTCCTTTATCATCCCGCCAGTAGTGGTAGTACGCGCTTTTACTTTCGTCTCGCTTCCCCAGAGGCAGGGGAGCTTCTCCGTCACGCAGACGAGAAATAACGATGTGTGGTCTGTCCAATCCATCCACATACTGTCCCATCATCACCTCCTGCCCCTGATGAGGCGTCACATCCCATACTTTAATACCAGGCGAATCGGTGCTAATCAGTTCACCCGGCCCGGCTATCTTTTGACCAGCACTGTTAAACCAATGCTGACCGTTGTCATCGCTATAGGCATAATTTACATTACGAAATACACTCCCCATATCCTCCCGCCAACACCAGGAGATGTGCAAACGCCCGGAAGGTCCGTAATGAACTCCGTTCAGGTAGGCATAACGTGACTTACTAGTCTTTCCCTCGAAGGTATAGACTCCATTCTGGCTCGTCACGTTCCAACTGTCACTCCATCCATTTTTGTCTGGATCATAGATGGAGAGTCGAACCTGGCCGTCAATGGGAATGCCAATCCTGCTGATGAATAGGAGATTACCTTCAGGTGTTTGTATAAATATCGGATAGGTGAGCCGGGTAATTGGCTTACCCTTCTTCAGCCAATCACGAGTATCACTGAATAAGTTCTTACTCCATTTTATTGCTTCAGGATTATTGGCCACACCGAGTTGGGATACGCGGTAATGCAGCGGATCGTTGTGATGATCGTAGGCCAGGTGGATGGTCCCATCTTTCCGACAGATGCCTAGTACGGTAACATTATGGTTATCATTGCCTTCAAAAACATAGTCATCAAAGTGGATGATTTGCCATGCCCCTTTAGACAACTTTCGACGGGCGAGACATAACTGACGCTGTTGATTATAATAGGTGACATATTGCCAGCCCTTGTAAGTATCAAGCGGCATCTGTTGGTAGCTTTTACCGTTAATATACGTTCCCCATCTGCCTTCAATCGTAAGGGCGGCATCCACTTTGCTCCTGGTGACTTTCGTAACCGTCAGTCCACTTTTTTGATTCTGTAAGTTACACGCAGTAACACCCGTAGTTATTGCAATAATGAGGATTAGTTGAATAATTTTTTTCATTTTCTCTGGTTTAATAATTATGTTGCCGAATATTAATCGGAAGCATTTATAATGAACGCCAACTAATAAATATACGTCATCCATACTATTCCTATCTGCCTGTAATAGTTCGTGGAACGGTGGAATTAAGCCGCCGCTTCAGCGGTCGGCTTTAATGATTTGTTCTGCAACAATTACCGCCACGACAAA
>CBESOB010000257.1:0-2744 GCA_965530995.1 uncultured Flavobacteriaceae bacterium | reverse complement strand
AGGCCTTCTTATTTAAAGTGAAAAATAAATTTTTATAGTTTTCATCTATAATTGGCTCTGCTTTATTATTAAGATTCCCATACAGAATTACTCTAAGTCTCATTATCCAGGCAGGCTTAAAATCTTAAACCGCACGACCTTCCTGATCAGGCTTCAGCACATCGTTGGGCCGATATTTATCAGAAGCTCCCCCAGCCGGATCGGTGACTACCATAACCTGTTGAAATTTGATAGCCATGTGCTGCTGCCCATTTTCGCCCGCCATCGGCCAGCTTTCCAGAACCAGAGTTCAAATAGTCCTCTGCCATAGACTTGTTTCCGTACACAAAAAGCACCGCTATAAGTTCATCTTCAGACCCATTGATGCCGAGCTTAATGGCCAATAGCAATATCCTAGTTTGCAATTCTGGTCGGGCGACAACTTGCTGGCATAGTGAAATCGTCACAGCCTTGCTGTTGAGCATCCGAAGATCATCATAAGCAGGGCGAGCTTTTGATCGATCGCTCCACTGGCCATTGTTATTTAGCAATGAACTGGTGGATACAATTTTTTTGTCAATTTCTGTAAAGTTCTCGGCAGTGATTGTTTCCAATAATCTGGACGCCTCCTGGTAATCGTTCTTAGAGGCGAACAAGCTATACACCTGTAATCTCTCGTCGTTCGATGGTTCCCAGTTTAATCTCGCAAGGCTCTCTAACGACTTCTTTCGAATGTAAGGCGATTCAGATTTATCTCTAGCAACTTCTGACAATTTTGGAATGTTGCCTGATTTTCCCCATTCCCTAATTTGGCTTACCGACGTTGCACAGCTAGTCAAGCAAGCAATTAAGGATGCGCTTACTGCGATTTTGACTATAAAATAATTCAAGTTCCTTAGGGCTTCCATTTCTTCTCACTTCTGCTTCTTATCATTCCGCCGAACAATCGAGCTAACCGATGTGCCAAAATGGAGCGCGGTGCAGCTTTTGCGCATCCGTGTTTGCGTCTGGTTATGCAATTGTCTTATCTATTCGAATTCTAATCTTGCTAATTTAGCATTCTTGTCAAATGTATAATGCTTTGCTACTTTAGGCACCATCATGCCGATATTACCAGTACCACCTAAAAATTGACTATCAAACATGCTAGGATTATTCTGCATGCCTATCATCAATTTAAAGCCGCTTTTTTTTCTAAAATTTGAAGCGTCTTCTATTATCTCATCTGGGCTTTCTATTAAAGCAACCATGAGAGACATGCCATCTATGTCCTTAAAAGTTTTTACATTTGCTTCTTTATGAACGTACATAACATACTTTCCATTCCACTTTTCCCATAACCTTGTTACTTCTTCTGGAGCTTTCAGTCTAATCACATTATCTTGAGCGAAACATTGAAATGATAACAAAAAGCAAATTGCAAACACTAATAAACTAAGTTTTGTTTTCATAATTACCTCCTTTGCATCGGCACGTTTCTGAGACAATGTCTCAAATCAAAGATTAATTACACTACAAGCTGAAGGTGTTGAACTCATACAGACCGAGTTATTAACTTTGAAACCTTGGGAAGACGACTTACCTTTTATAGACTCTATCAGTTTATGGGCTGCTTTGAGATCGACATTGCTAACAGGGAATCTTCTTGTTAATTCCGAATCTGAGATATTTGCACGGTCAATCCAAATCGCACTTTGAATAGCTGCGATACCTAGAGACTGTTCATTTCCAGCCTTCAATATCTTTGCTGTCTTTTTATCTGGCGCAGTAAGGATGAAGGTATCGTTTTTGCCTGGATTAGATTTGTGAAAGTCTAAACAGTACGCTTCAACAATGTAAGAATGATTGGCATTGTCGGTCAGGACGATTTTTGAACTTGGACGGTATTTTCTATCTCCCATACGCTCACCTTTGATTCTTGCGAAGACCATATCTTGAACTTTTCCTGATTCACTCTTGAAAACAGAACCTGGAGTGATGGATAGTTGCATTGTCAGTGGTATCAAGCGTTTTATCTGAAGTAAGATGGTGTCCCCAGTTGAACCCCCTAACCCACTAATTTCAACCTTGACTTTGCTTTCATTGACAGCTTTGTGCAAAGAAATTGTCTTGCCAATAGCATAGGACGGAGAATATAATATACATAGCATTATTAAAAATATTGTGGTTACGATATTAACAAACCTCATGTTCTTATCCTCTCTTTTAAGTTGTGATTTTTAAGAAAGATTATGAATCACATACACCGCATCTTTAGTCTACCCAAAAAGATTTAGTTGACCTACTATCGTTAGGAAGCTATCCTTATTTTTTACTCCTAACCTTTATCCTTCCGTCATCCATTTTTTTGCCTTCAACCAAAATCACTTTGCTTTTATCTTTAATGTCTTTTACATCATAATTGCCAGTTAAATCTTGAATTACTTTAACATTATTGATAGTTGCTTTAATAAATATTATAAGCTTGTTATCAGCACTTACGCCATAATAAAGTTTGTTGTCAGCAATTTCGTCGTACTCAGAAAATGTTAAATCTGACTTGCCTACTGGGAGTTTGCTAAGCTCACTGGTAGTTATCCACTCCGTTTTACCATTTCCTCTAGAATCAAATTTGACTATCTGAATTTTTACTTCTTGCCCTTTTTGACTAACCTCAACTATTAGGTCACCTATATCTATTGTGCCATCAGGCATGGTCTTTGCGCTCCGCAAAAAGTTCACATCATCCGCTTCGCTGCCACTAATAAACGTTTGTTGATTTAAGT
>CBESOB010000256.1:0-2751 GCA_965530995.1 uncultured Flavobacteriaceae bacterium | reverse complement strand
ACCTTCTTGCTCCTGTTTTTGTAAACTTCAACGGCTGTTTCAATAGCCTTGAAAATTCGTTGCTTTGTCAAGACAGAAATGAATATAATTGGCACATCTGTAAATGGCTCAATTTCCTGTCTAATATGTTTTTCGAATTCTTTAGTGGTCTTATGGTCTTTTTCTACCAAATCCCACTTATTCACTAAAATCACTATTCCTTTTCGGTTGCGTTCTGCTAACCAGAAGATGTTCTGCACCTGACCGTCAAACCCTCGCGTGGCATCAACGACTAATAAACACACATCGCAATGTTCAATGGCTCTAACCGATCGCATGACCGAGTAAAATTCCAGATCTTCCTTGACCTTGGATTTACGTCTAATTCCTGCCGTGTCCACTAAATTGAAATCAAATCCAAATCGATTGTATTTAGTATCTATAGAGTCTCTTGTCGTTCCAGCTATATCCGTTACGATATAACGATCTTCACCGATCAAGGCATTGATGAACGATGACTTACCCGCATTCGGGCGACCAACCACTGCAAAACGGGGTAGATCATCTTCTACCTTGGTTTCTTTCTCTGGCAAGGCTTCAACCAAAGCATCAAGAAGATCTCCTGTCCCACTGCCATTTATACTGGCAATGGTGTAATATTCTCCTAATCCTAACGAATAGAATTCTACCGCTTCTGTTGCCCTTTTCCCATTATCTACTTTATTAACGACTAAGAATACAGGCTTATCCACTTTACGAAGCAGTTCCGCAACGTCTTCGTCCATTCCAGTGACTCCTGATTCAACATCTACCATGAAAATAATGGCATCCGCCTCGTCAATGGCCAATTCGACTTGTTTATCTATTTCAGCTTCAAAAATATCGTCACTTCCTTTAACATAGCCGCCAGTGTCGATCAAGGAAAATTCCTTACCGTTCCAATCGCTTTTACCATAGTGTCTGTCTCTAGTGACACCACTTACAGCATCGACAATGGCTTCTCGTCGTTGTATCAACCTATTGAAAAACGTTGATTTCCCTACATTAGGACGGCCTACTATGGCAACTATATTACTCATTTCTTTGCAAAAAATTTGGCGCAAAGATAATGATATGCTTATGATTTCGTTGTATTTTAGAGACTCATAATTGGTTTACATGAAAAATAATGCAACAGCCATCATTTTTGGATTGGCAATCGTAATCGCAGCCTATTTATTAGGGAACGCATATTCCAATAGAAACAAGATCGACGGCAATGTATCCGTGACTGGTTTAGGCAAAGCCGATTTTACATCGGACCTGATCGTTTGGGAGGGTTCTTTCTCTAAAGAAAGTTTTGATCTTAAGGAGGCCTATAATGATCTAGAAAATGATAAGAAGATCATTGCCGATTATTTAAGTGTCAAAGGAATTACAGCAGATGAAATTGTATTCAATGCCGTTAATAGCAGGAAGAATACGAAAGCTAAATACTCTGATCAAGGGCAATATATCGGTGACGAATTTTTAGGGTATATATTGACCCAATCCCTTCAAATAAATTCAAAAGAAGTTGAAAAAGTTGAAAAAGTTTCTAGGGAAATCACAGAGCTATTGAATAAGGGTATTCAATTTTATTCGCAACCACCACGATATTATTATACCAGGCTTGCGGATCTAAAAGTTGAAATGATATCTAAGGCCACAGCCGATGCCAAGGCAAGAGCAGAAAAAATAGCCGAAAATTCTGGCAGTTCATTGGGTGACCTAATTTCTGCCAAAATGGGCATTTTTCAAATTACAGGCCAGAACTCTGATGAAAATTATTCATGGGGTGGTACATATAATACAGCCTCAAAGGAAAAAACAGCTTCCATAACCATGAAACTTAACTACGAAGTAAATTGAGCACCCATGTCCGTTAACAATGACGTAGCGTTACGACCCCGATTTAAGATCATCTTGGAACAAGATAACGAATCTGCATTGACCTTATTTGACCATGCTAAAACGTCTCAAACAGAATTTATAGTGTCTCGCGTTGATGATCATGTATTCATTAAATACCCGCAAGAAAAAAGACATTTCTGGTCGCCGCAACTTCATCTTGAAATAAATGAGATAGATGACAAATCAAGTCAGTTGTATGGACTTTTTGGTCCTAGCCCGACGGTTTGGACACTATTCATGTTTCTCCATTTTATGGTTGCTGGACTCTTCATCGCCTTCGGAATCTGGGCATATACCAATTGGTCTCTCGAGAAGGGTTTTGCCATACAATTAGCGATTACTCTATTCATGGTAATCGTATGGTTTGTACTTTATTTTATGGGTAGGGTTGGCAGATCCACTGGAAAAGAGGAGATGAAAGGTCTCCACATTTTCATGAACGCTACTTTAAAGCGATAATCAATAACGTGACTAGAATTCTAGTCATTTTTATTTCGTAATATTAAACCTACAAATATGTCTTTTAATCGATAATTTTCGTACTTAATCGATAAAAATCGACTAAAATATGTATGTGTTTCATCGAATAAAACTCAAAAAGAATGCTTTTTTAACATTTTGAGCGTATTATTGTTTGATTTTCCTTTGGGGATATTAACATATTAAAAGCCCATAAATTACATAAAGCCTACTTTATGAAGAAGTTTACCCTACTATTTGTTTTAGCCCTTTTTGGGTTCAATCAATATTCGAATGCTCAATGCGTACCCACTCCTGGGCAATCGACCATTGGTGGTAAAGCATTCACAGATACTAATCAAAATGGTAGTCAACAACCAT
>CBESOB010000255.1:0-2762 GCA_965530995.1 uncultured Flavobacteriaceae bacterium | reverse complement strand
GTATTTTTATCTTTTAGTTTTACTCCTAGCATTAGTTTCCTGTGACACAAATTCGTTGGAAAAAGTTGTAGAATTTGACAATCCAGGGAGTCAACTCGGTTCTGAACCCAATATACATCTTACCAAAGATGGCTTGATTTTACTATCATGGATTCAAGTATTCGACAATAAGAATAGTAAATTATTCCTTTCTACTTTAGATGAGAAAAAACTAATATGGTCTGAACCAATCCTAATTGCAGAGGGAACAGATTGGTTTGTTAATTGGGCTGACTTTCCTTCCATTACATCTTTTGGTGAAAATTCATTGGCCGCACATTATTTAGACAAAAGTGCGGACGACACCTATGCCTATAATGTAAAACTTACGATCTCCAATGATAATGGGCTAACTTGGGGCAATGCTATTATTCCCCATCGGGATAGTACAAATACCGAACATGGTTTTGTGAGTAAAGTTGCCTTGGATGATAATAAATTATTATCGGTCTGGCTTGACGGTCGTAAATATGCTTATTCAGAACAAGACTCTCTCATTGCGAAAGAAATGACATTGAGAAGTGCTATCATGGATACTAACAGTGAAATCATTTCAGAGTTTGAAATAGATGATAGAGTTTGTGATTGTTGTCAAACAGATAGTGCCATGACCCAAAATGGACCTATCGTTGTGTATCGTGATCGTACCAAAAAAGAAATAAGGGACATTTATTATGTACGATTCACCAATAACAAATGGACTGAACCAAAACCTGTGCATACTGATGGTTGGTCAATTTTCGGATGTCCCGTGAATGGGCCAGCGATTTCTACCTTAAACAATAATGTTGCAGTGGCTTGGTTTACAAAGGCAAATGACAACCCGAAAATAAAAGTCAGTTTTTCTAATAGTAATGGGGAAATATTCAATACTCCCATTGAAGTTGATCATTATCAGCCTTCAGGAAGAGTTGATATTGAGTTACTGGAAGATGGTTCTGCTATGGTGAGCTGGCTGGATAATATAGACGGAATCGCCATAATTCGATTACAGCGCATATATTCTGATGGCAGCAAGGACCCAACATTCAATGTCTCAGAATCATCTGAAAGTCGATCAAGTGGTTTTCCAAGAATGGTTATAAAAAATGACCACGCTTACTTGACGTGGACGAATTCGGGTGATACATTGACTGTGCGCACCATGAGAGTCAATATTAAAACAATGAACAAATAAAAAAGCCGATCAATAGATCAGCTTTTTTATAATTAGGTTTATAATTACATTAGCCTTTTAGCCAAGCTTTACGCAAATTATTCTGTTTTTCGGTAGCATTAGGGTTAGCCATTAATGTTTTACCCATGGTATAAGGTTGCGACGCCTCAGTATCGATGACAATCTCTTTTCCATCTCTCTCCAGTTTAACATTAATAACTTTTCCTTCTGTCCAAGTGAAGACCTCTTGAAAAATAGAGTTAGCATTCTGCAATGTCACTTCCGTTCCGTTAATAACTTTAATGATATCGTTTGGCTTCACTCCTTCTCCAGCCCAAAAACTATTCGCACTTACTGCCTCAGTGAAGAAGATTCCTTTATCAGGACTACCACTTACAATTGGCACTCCGTTGTTCATTATGTAATTGGCTTTTACCTTGGCTTCACCATTTTCTAGTCCGGCTTTAGCGAAAAACAAATTATAATCGATGGGCTCTGTTTTACCATTGACACCCACAACATGTTTTAAAAGAAATTCTCCAACCGAAGGATAAGTCATTTTCGTGATTTCCTCAACGATACTATCATCATCAAAAGGCATGTTTTTTCCATACTTATTGGTCAGTTCTTTCATAAGTGATAATATTCCTCTATCGCCATTACTTTCTTCTCTCATCAAAATATCAATACACATCCCTATTAATGCTCCTTTTTGATATACATTGAAATATTGCGGTGCATAGGGCTCGTCTAATACATTTTCACTCATTTCGGTGAAACTCATAGTGTCATCCATATTTGCGGCAGCATTGATCTTACCAAGGATCTTTGTATAAAATTCATCCTCAGAAACTAAATTTTGATCCACTTGAAAAAGCGTGGCAAAGTATTCAGTTACGCCTTCATACATCCATAGATGTTTTGAAAAGGTTGGTTTATTGTAATCAAAATAATGCACATCTTCAGAGTGTACACTTAATGGAGTGACAATATGAAAGAACTCATGCGCGACAACATCGATCATCGATTCTTCCAAGGCCTCAAAAGGCATGTTTTCAGGTAAAACGACAACAGTGGATGTGTGATGCTCTAAAGCACCAAAACCCTTTGGCGCGTTCTCTCCTTGATCAGCTAAGTATAAATAAATGTCGTAACGTGGTGTACTGTTAATATCTCCCAAATATTCTTTCTGGGCTTCCATCATTCTATACGCAACTTCTTTTATTTTGGCCGCAGAATGCACTTTGTTCGGAGAATAAACACTCAAAACTATAGTAATATCTCCAACTTTAAATTCTTCAACATCCAATTCGCCATACATCATGGGGTTATCTGTGATATCAAAATAGCGAGGTGCACTATAATGCGATGTGGCATTCTTACCGTCTTCACTAGTTGTCATACCAGAACTTTGCAAAGCAGAAGTCCTAACAAAATCAACTGGTGCCGTGACATCCAACCTATATTGATTGCTCTTCAATGAGTCAAAATAACCTATGAAACCATGAAGATTCAGTACATAATTTCTAGGGTCTATATTGGTTCCTGAAGGAGAAAATGGCGTTTT
>CBESOB010000254.1:0-2774 GCA_965530995.1 uncultured Flavobacteriaceae bacterium | reverse complement strand
ACTGTTTTAAGAGGAGGGCCTAGATGGCGATGGAATGAAGAAAATTTTTGGTATATATTCTCAGGTACGGATCAGCGTAAAAAATTAAGCATGACCTTGGGTTATGTGCATTCCCAAGCAAAGCAGAACAATTTCTCATTGCGGCGTTATGAAGTGAGATTTAGATATCAACCTTTAAATTCCTTGAGTATGTCCGTTAATTTCGAGTATGCCGAAAACCCTAACAGAACCCAGTATATCACTGAAACTGATTTTGCAGGAACACCAAGATATATATTGGGCGAGATCGATAATGAGAACTTGAGTGCCACATTGAGGTTGAACTATAATATAAATCCGAATCTCACGATCCAGTATTACGGTCAGCCATTTATTTTCAAAGCCAAATTTTCTAATTTCAATTATGTTAATAATCCAATCGCAGAGGATCTTAATGACCGTGTTAATTGGTATAATACGGGGCAAATAGAAGCATTTGATGGATTTTATGAAATAGACGAAGATCAAGATGGCACATCGGATTACAGCTTTGCTAATCCAGATTTTGCTTTTGTCCAGTTTCGGTCTAACCTCGTGGTGCGATGGGAGTATATTCCTGGATCGGAAATATTCTTGGTTTGGTCACAGGGTATAACAGGTAATGGCGACGTAAATAATAGTTTCAGCGAAATTATTGATAATCAAATACTCAATCAAAAACCTGAGAATACCTTCTTGATCAAGGCCACGTATCGATTTGTGTTATGATTTTTCAGTAGTCTTTTAAGATAGAACAAAAGTCTTTTATGATTGGACAAACCATACTGGATGGCTACAATGCTTTAAATCATAACCTCACTAACTTGAATTACAGGTTCAATATCAGTGAAATTAGGTAGATCCCCCATTATTTTATCTGCATTTGGTCCGAAGGCATTCCCGAATTCTTCCACAGAATTGAAATACATATTACCCATCCCGGCATAAGGCGCCGCAGAGCCTGGAGCACCGCCACCCACTCCTTTTTCAACAGTAGCACCTTTGAGTGCATCACCTAATAGCGCATTAACCATTGGAACATGTGTGTTACAATAATAATCCATATCAAATTTTTTACCTTCAGCGTTGGGATAAACGACGCTTACTTTGATCATGCCTTTTTCCATTTTAGTTTGGTTTTAGTTGGTTGTTTCTTTTTTTTGGTTTACAGAGATTCTGATAGATATTTTTTTTACAAGAACTCTTTGAAAGATAGTGATTTTTGCATGAGGAATAGTACAGTATTGTAACTATGCCAAGGTTAGCTTAAACGACTTACCAAGTAATTGGTGATACAGCTAAACTGCTAGTTGTTACTCTATTTTATAAAGTAGAGGTTTCGTGATTCCTTTATCTAAAAAATAGTGTTTGTTCATTTCAAAGTGCATCTTTGTCATTCCATTCAAATAGTCTTCTAAAGGTTCAAGTCCGATTGATTTTCTCCGTTCATTAACACCTAAACTATCCAATAAATTTTTTGGGTAGGCTTGACCAGTTTCCATGTTGTAAGTTTCTGTATTGTTAATTCGAGCGAATTCAACATGATGAGGCCTTAAATAATTAGCAAACTATTTCTTTCTGTTCGTGACTAAAAGATTGATTATAACCTTGCCAGAATCGAATCTTGGCGCTTCAGGTATAAAAACGGTACTTAAAGATTCTCCTTTTCAACTAAAAAAGTAAGACTCCATGTGTTATCGTCTTTAATTAATATAGGCGTCATATTGTGCTCAATTTGTTCACCAAGTGTATCAGCCGTTAATGAATTTAATAGAGCATAATCTGGAATTAAACTAAGTATATTATCTTCCAATTATGATATTGAAATTATTCTTTGACAATAAGACTTATTTAATTATCGGTGATTTAGATTTTTAATCCTTGTCTATCTTGAATACCAAACCGGCACTAATACCACCCAGAATTACTGAAGAGCCAGTACTTACACCTGCGCCACCTGGACCTACATAAACCCCTGCCCAATTTACTGGAAAAAACAAATCACCTTTCAGGTTTAGTCCAATAACGTCAGTGAACATGATATTTACACCTGCTTTAAAGCTAAAAGCAAATCTTGTAGAACTACTTAGATTATTTATGATATCTATATTTTCATTTTTTGGTGAAACGACTACAAGACCTAAATTACCTCCTACAAAAGGTTTTACTTTTCCTTCTTTTAAATACCTGGTGGCTCCAATAAGAAACCAGTCAGCACTAAGGTCTGAAATTTTCGTTTCAAAAGGCGCGTATATAACATCTCTAAGTCTGAGTTCGGAATTCATATTAACATATGTAAACTCGGCCATAAGACCGGAGTAGGTTTCAACTCCAAGTGTGATCCCAAATTGACCACCATCTGCCATTTTTATGTAATTTGGACCATAACTTATTTTGCTGCCAAATTGATAACCATAAGAAGGTGTAATTTCAATGACTTGACCAAAACTTGTCAATGAATACATCAATGCATATCCTCGAGCCAAACGACTGGGATGGATTAAATCTGGGATGAGACCGTAGGTAATTGATGTGGAGCCCTGAGAGAAGACGCCAAGTGGAAGCAGTATTCCGGCTCAAAGCTTGTCTTTTTGTCCGAAAATACGCCGCCATCCTTCGCAATTCGCGAAAAGCTGGAAGAATTTTACACGCTGACCGGGATTGAGGTGGAAATTCTCACCGACGATCTGCCGTGTCTGCTTTTCTGCGTCTGCACTGATCAGGCTAATGTTGGCCAATGAGATGGGTAGTCGTCC
>CBESOB010000253.1:0-2873 GCA_965530995.1 uncultured Flavobacteriaceae bacterium | reverse complement strand
AGTTATTTCATTTGCAAGTTTGCCTAATATTCCATTAATTTCAGTTGAATTTTTATCTAACAAAAAACCAATTTTATAGGTGTTTGATTGAGAAAAAGCAAATGCTGTAACTAATAGTGCTATTACCAGAATGTGTTTTTTCATTGATTAGTTAGTTTTAATAATTCGCAAATTTATATTATTGAGTTTAGTTTAGTGCTCTATAATTATTAATAATAACCATGATGAATATAAAAACTCCCCTAGGTACATTTACCCATAGAGAAGCTCTAATTAAACCCTAGGATTGATTAAAACCCAAACCCCAGTTTAAATGCAATTCTAAGTCCGTCATCAGAACCAAAAGCTCCAATATTTGCAGTAACCATATGGACCATATTAAAAAATAAGCCGCCACCAAAAGAGGTGTTCAATCTATCTTCATTAAAATCTGGATTAGAAACTAAATCATCATCTACCCATACACGGCCATAATCAAAAGCAACATAAAAACCTGACTCAATAGGGATGACCGCTGTTTTATGACGTTTCAAATTAAATCGTATGTCCGTGCTTTGGTAAAAGGCTGATTTTCCTGAAAATCTCTGATTCCGATAACCTCGTAGGCCATTGTCACCACCAATTGAGGCAGCCTGATAAAACTCATAATCATCACCTAGATTCATATGACTCTGAATCTTGGTCGCTAACACAATATTCCCACTAGGAACCAGTTTATAATTCACTGCGAGCGATGGCACAAAAAAGCTATAGTTTCTTGAATTATTTACGTTACTCCTGTATCCGAACAAAAGATCAAAATTAAGTCCAAGTGTTGGAAAAGCACTGTTGTCTGAATTAGAAAAATTATAATTAATATCCGCTCCAATGAATTCGTCTCGCTCTAGATCACTATCTGTCCCAACGAAATCATTGATAAACCGATCCATTGTATTTTCGATTTCTATAGACTCAAAAGTAATCCCAGCAGAGAAACGACTTCCATATTCCCCAGTTTTAATAAGAGAAGGCGAAATGGCATACGTTGACTTCTTAACACGATTGTAGTCAAGGTCTTCAATGGCTTCTCCATCAGAATCATCTTCTGCATTTAAATTTGGTGTGGAATTACCAAAACCAAAGAAATTCACCGCAAAATTAGGACTGGTGATTTTTGCCCGAATACCGAGATTGACATTGTTGAATATCTCACTGAATTCACCATTATAAGCGATATCAAAACCACTCGTAGCGAAATAATATTGCGCCCTAACACTATTCATCGACGTGAAATTTTCTCCTTCATATGCATTTTTCTTGAAAGTACCATTGACTCCTAATTTAAAACCGTCATCTGGGTTTGACCCAATAATAGGAACAATCACTTTTGAATTATATTTGATCTTTTTATAATCATATATATTGGTGTAGTAATCATCTTTGAGATGCACCCGCCCTTTTTTAGTTTCAAATTTATTGGTCTTGTTTTTATAGTCATAAATATGAACGCCTCTGCCGTTAAGTATATTGAAAGTATCCACATTTTGACCACCTACAAGTCGCAAGGCTATAGTGCCCTTTCCATCACCTTTCACTTCAAAATAATCATCATCATCAAGTCCAAAGATCCAAATCTCCTTATTCTCATTGGGGTCATATAACCGTTCATGAAATTGTTCTCCTTTGATACCATCCTTAATACGAAATCCCTTCACAGACGTCATTCCGTTGCCCATACGTTCGATGACGAACCAATCGTCTTTATCTGTTCCCCTAACGGTTGCATACTTATTTACAATTCCGAAATATTCATCGGAAATAGTTTTTAAGTTACCTCGTCTACCTATAAGTTTCGTGCGAATCACCTGGACCGTTTCATCTTGTACTTCTACTGGGAACTTTTGAAAAGCCCCATCAATGACCTCATTCGTTAAATTAGTTTGAATCAGCGCAACCTGTTCGTCCCATATTTTTTTGGTAGATTCTGTCAGCAGTGCCACATCCAATGGAAATGGTTCTACGTTGAACCATTTAGGATCTTTCAACTCAGCCTCATAAGATTGTAATAGCCGAATAGGCGGTATTAAAAAGGTTGCGACATTCATAAGTGTACCATCATCCATTAAAGAGAATGCTTGATCGCGATCTCGTGGCACTGGTCGATAAATGGTTTTATCTTTCTCTTTAAATTTGGCCCATCGCCATTGATCCTGGTGTCGATCCCAATCTCCAATAACCATATCGAACAGACGCGCCCTAATATAGGCTTCCTCATCTACCACATGATTTTCATTCTTTCTGATTTTTTCAAGCATGTCATAGGTACTGATGAGTTCATTTGAAAATCCGAATCCACGCTTATCACCATGACCACTAGCTGCACGTTCTTCAATCATATATATTTCATCTCCAAATTCATCATTGAATTTACCTATGGCTTTTTGTTTAGGAACATAGAACAATCGTGGTTTGGAGTAATACACATTCACAGCTTCTGAGAGATCAGCAATAGTAAAAGGAGCGTAAGGGTGCGAAGCCGTGAACGCATCTAACAATAATGCCTCAGTCTCGGTGCCTTCAAAATCGGGAGCCACATACTGATCCGTAAATACCACAGATTGAATATATTGCACTGCATTTTTACGCAATGCTCTTATCACATATTCACGACCTTCAGGATCTTCAAATCGCAATGATTTTGATTGATGCCCACCGCCTTTTCGAACAGGTGTCAAGCCTCCATATAATGTGTCTAGATCAATTGTTGGAATCTCAATTTCAGTACTGAAATAGTCTCGGTAACGTTCTCCCCACATCGATTTATAAAAATTACTTTTCTTAGTTTCCTCTTTAGAGTAGATAGAGGCTTTTACCGACTTAGGAAAAGTAGTAGG
>CBESOB010000252.1:0-2941 GCA_965530995.1 uncultured Flavobacteriaceae bacterium | reverse complement strand
TTTGGTACCGGAAACTATATCCCTTACGATGGTCAGGAAATCCCTGGCATCGTCTCTGACCTAAATAGTAGTACGATGACTTACGGTTTTGGAAACGGCACAAACACCGGTCCTAATGCCTTTGTAGCGCCTACTCCTGGTACTGAAAGAGCTCTGCTTCAGAGAGATGATGCTGGTTTTGATGATGATGGCGAATGGATTTTTAATGTTGGCGGTTCTGTCTTGGACGATTATCGCGATTTTAGAATTTATTTTCAGGCGAGAAGAGATAATCGTAGAGGTAATCCTAAATACATAGATATTTCTTATCGTACTAATGGCACAGGAATGTTTATTGATCTACTGAGGTTCGATATGGAAAACAGTAATGTTTCAAATAATTGGCGAGAAGTCTTATTATCCTTACCGATCGGAGCTGATAATGCGAATCAATTGGAAATAAAATTATATGTGAATGATGGTCGTAATAATAATAACAATCGACCTGATATTCGTATTGATAATTTTCAATTACAGGGTAGTACAGGCGGGGATTTTATTTCATATTCTTGGACTGCTGATACGGGTGCAGCCGCAGGTTTGCCTGCAAATGCCTCAGTACCATTGACAGCCAATAGTATCATACAAGTGTCACCAACGGTTGATACTAACTATACCTTAACTGCAGAGAGTAGCGGTAATGGTTGTGTTGATACCGAAACTATTTTTGTAGAAATAAGGACAGCACCTGAGTTATTTGTCACCGCAGAATACTGTCCAATCGATGACCCTAGCACGCCTTTAATTGATGAAAGTGAGCTGGTAGAATTGGTGGTAACATCGACAGATCCTACAGTTACTTATGAATGGCAAACAGACCCTGTGCAAACTGGGAGTTCTATATTCGTGGATGTTGCTGAGGTTTACACGGTTATAGGTACCAATTCTGCAGGTTGTTCTGCAGTAGGCACGGTGAGTATTGCCGAGGAACTCGTCATCGATGGAGATTTTACAAATCTAGATATAATGGACGATAGTGCGTATCCATTTACTAGTGGCCATACGTTTGTTCCGAATCAGCCTGGTCTCGTTCCTGCAAATCAAGGGGAATTATGGAGAGATACGGGTTTATTAGGGTATACATTAACCGATCGTGGAGATGATGTTCATAGAAATTTTAGAGGAACCGATCATACGCAAAACACAACAGGTCCTCAAAATTTTATGGCTGTAAATGGGGATGCCAATATTGATGTATGGAGACAAAATAATACACCTGTGCTTCCCAATACTACCTATTATTTCTCAGCATGGGTAATGCGTTGCTTAAACGGTAATCCTCCTGAATTGACATTTATTGTTGATGGTGTTCAAGTAGGAACATCCATAATTCCTCCTCCTAGAAATGGCCCTGGTAATATAAATAATAACTGGGCAAGGTTTTATGGAAACTGGACATCTGGTCCTACAGCTACTACTGTGGATATAAGAATAAGAAATTTAAACCCTCAACAAGGAGGAAATGATTACGGAATTGACGACATCTCTTTCGCAACCTTATCAACTTTTATAAGTTTGGAGACAGATCTTGGTACAGATGCCCAAACCGCATGTCAATTTAGTCCGATAGAAACGATTGCATTTAATGTCGGTGGTGGTCTAGACGTTCCAACAATTGAGTGGACCAAAGATGGAGCGCCACTTGGTACAGATGTTTATCCAGCGGGATTGAGTGCTATCTATAATGGGTCCACTTATTTTATAGACGGTATCCCTACCGAAATTGGAGATTACACATTTACCCTAGAATTAACTTCAGTTTGTGATGTTAAATCTGCTGATGGTACGCTGACTGTCGAGGAAGGACCGGTTGTTATCATTGATAATACATTAGATCCCATTTGTTTTAGTGAATCTAGTGTGCTTATGACTGCGACGTTATCTGGAACTGCAACCTCAGGTAGTTGGTCAACTTCTGGTACGGGAACATTCACTGGTCCTTCAGGAAATGGTGCAACAGCTACTTACAATTTTGGAGTAGGAGAAACTTCAGGAATTGTCACATTAACGTTCACTTCAAATGACCCTGCTGGTTCATGTGAATCTGCCATAGCCACTTACGATTTGGAAATAGCGCCTTATGTTGTGGCTGAAGCAGGAACTGTAGCCGCTGTGACTGATTGTTCTGAAATAACAGTGAGTCTTTTAGCGAACGATGTTCTCGGGGCTTGGACTGTCGTATCAGGCCAATCACCAAGTACCTATTTCTTTTCAGATGCCACAGCATTTAACTCAGATTTTACGGGAGAGAGTGGAGAAATCTATACCTTACAGTGGGAAGCCACTAATATTGGGTCATGCAGTAATTCAACAGATACGGTCGAAGTTACTTTTCTTAATTGTGGAAATAATATTGATTTTGATGGTGTTGACGATTTTATCAGCTTCTCTGATAGTTATGGGATGACTTCTGGTGCCTTTAGTATGGAAGCATGGATTAAGACAGACAATGTCTCTGGTTCTAAAACAATTATTTCAAAACGCGATGGGAATACATTGACCACAGGTTATGACTTTACGCTCTCAAATAATCGTCTAGGTTTTAGATGGAATGGCAGTGCAGGTTTTGAAACTAATCAAACGTTGAACAATTCAAAATGGTATCATGTGGCTGTCACTTTTAACGGCTCAAACACTTATACCTTATATATCGATGGATTTAATGTAGGCTCTAATGCAAGTGGCGCTTCGCCTTTGACTAACACCAATAGATTTATCATAGGTGCTTTAGATAGAAGTAGTACCACGCCAACCAACTTTTTTGCAGGGGCAATTGATGAAGTCAGAATATGGGATACAGCATTAACACAAACTCAAATTCGAGAAATGATGAATCAAGAATTAGAAGCAAATGGTGTGAATGTTAGAGGTGTGATTATTCCACAAAATATTAGTGGTGGCT
>CBESOB010000251.1:0-2965 GCA_965530995.1 uncultured Flavobacteriaceae bacterium | reverse complement strand
CATATGGTGTTGGCCCCAATGATCCATGGCCATTTGAGGCACGTTTCATTGGAACAGGGAAAACTCCCCTCATCGATCTCCGTTCAATCGGGGAAAAAGGTATGGCCATTCTACAAAAAAACTCGCTAGCCAAAGACATTAGGACTGATATGCGCCAGCGCGTGAATAAAGTTGTCGTTGACTATGCTCAGGAACGAGGTCGCTGGACGGGTGTCTCGCGCGAAGACATTGCCAGGACAATGAAATGGAGCTTCGATGGTCTACCCGTAGGTTTGTATAGAGAAGAAGATGATCTCTATCCGATTCTGCTGAGGAAAGTGGAGAATGAGCGTAAAAATGTTTCTGATTCTCTTGATGTCCTACAGGTGAAGCCTGCTTTTTCAACCAAAACCGTTCCTTTATCGCAAGTAACCAAAGACATTCATGTTGAGTGGGAAGATCCTATCATCGTACGCTACAATCGGCGTCGAGCGATCACCATTCAATGCTCGCCGAATGGTGTTACCTTTCCTACGCTGCGGGATTCGGTGATCAGTGAATTTAAACAGTTGGAAGACACACTGCCTCCCGGCTGGGAACTGTTCTGGGACGGAGAATACAAAAGCACGAAAGATGCTCAAGAATCACTTATTCCTGGTATTATACCAACGGTTATCATCATGATATTTATCGTTGTAGCTTTGTTCAATGCCTTCCGACCCCCACTCATCATCATACTTGCCATTCCTTTTGCCATAATTGGGATCACCATAGGGTTGCTTGCCACGGGGACAGCATTTGGTTTCATGGCGCTCCTTGGTGCCATGAGCCTCTCGGGCATGATGATTAAGAATGGGATCGTATTGCTCGACCAAATCAAAAAGGAACAGGCCTTGGGCAAACACTCATATCATGCTATCGTTGATTCCGCCGTATCTCGTCTCCGACCAGTGGTACTTGCATCAGCAACAACAGTCTTAGGGGTTACTCCACTACTGCAGGACGTTTTTTGGGTATCGATGTCTGTAACTATTATGGCTGGGCTGTCTTTTGGAACATTCCTTACCTTGGTCGTTGTGCCTGTTCTTTATATGGTTTTCTTCCGCGTAAATCCTGAAACCTAATCTGCGATAGAGAGAAGATAGGAAAGTCCTCCTTGAAGAAATTAAGTTAAAGTGACAATTTAAAACCCCTTTGTCCAGATGAAAGAAAAAGGTTGTATAAATGAGCGTCTAAAATATCTGGATGCAATGAAAGTAAGGCAGCGGAGTTTCTTAACATAAATCGCCATACCTTCCGTTACTGCAGAAAAGAACTACACATAAAATAAATTCCTCCCGACTGGATTCTCCAACCCACCGATTGCGCAATTCTGTTCTAACTCATACCAAAATTGTTTATACACCACAACAAAATGTATTTATTGATGAGATTTGTGTTGATCTTTTTAATTGCGCAATTTTCCACAGAGAGATTGTGTAATTTTCCTCAATTATGGCTACCCAATAGTTTATTTCTACATGCTAATAAGGCTAAGTTAATGTATTTAAAGGAATTATGTAAATCATGTTTCAATGGCACGCCTTATGCTATTAATAAATTACAGAAGGGAAAACACTAGAATTGAATGGGAAATGATGACTGAGTTTATTTATGAAAGGAGGTAAGGATCATGGCACACAAATTTTACATAAAATGCGGGGACGTATGTCAAAGAAGAATAGGAATTTCACTTTTTACTTTAATTACTGTTCTTTCAATAGTATCACTCTTTTTGGTGCTTATCGGCATTTCAGGATTTTAAAGGTTGGTACCTAGAGGTTTGAAAAAGCAGATATCAGATTAAACTATTGATGGAAGACTTATAGTCAACCCTGGTGTCCACGAAAAGGGGAGTAATATTATGAAAGCAATGATTCAGACCGTTTCCACAGCAAAACCAGCGCATTGGAAATCAACCACTATTAAAACAACATTATGTGAGCTAATTGAAGCAATTAATGAGGAACTGCAACCGGGGGAAGAGCACTTAGTGTCTACAATCGTATTGCACTTACTTGATACCGGGAATATCAAATTTCTTGGTGATCCTGAAGAGATTAAAAGAGTTGTTGAGGAATCGACAGTTGTTGAGAAAAATGAATGTTATCCTGAGATGGTTACTGAATTATTTGACAAATCACCTACTAAAGGGAATTGCCATTTGACCTTTGGAACCGAATCTTTCTTGTCCTCATCGTTAGCATGTCCTTGATGAAAATTATAACATGACGAAACAAAGTGCCCTGTTGGCATGAGTCATAAATCATTCTGTCAGAACTAAAGAGGTAATGATGAACAAAATATTGATCGTGGATAATGAAGAGAGAATACGTATGCTCTATGCTGAAGAACTTAAGGAGGAAGGATACAACGTTTTTACTTCAAGCAATTACTCCGGACTTATGGATATCGTTAAGCAACATAAGCCGAATCTTATAGTTTGTGACATTCGAACGGGAAAGGTCAACGATCTTGGTCTTCTACAGGATATTACAAAAGTTTATAAAAACATATCAATCATTTTGTGCTCTGGCTATATGGGTTTTCCGTCCAACATGAGATCGTGGATTGCTGATTTCTATATTGCCAAGAGTTCTGACTTAAGCAAGCTAAAACTTAAGATTAAAATGGTCTTGTTGAATGGGGTGCAAAAGCAGCAAGAAAGATTGAGCTTCAAGAATTATGAACCTTTCCACTTTGCGCAAGAAAAAACAGATTCCTTTCTTTTAGAAAGAGGGAGTCATGCAAATTAGTGCTTTAGAAATATTTGATATATCTTCAATATCATACAAAGAGAGAAATGAGGAATCTTTATAATGTCCATCGCGAAAGGAGGTGATGAATATGGAGGTGGTCCAATGGAGACCATTTGGGGAACCCAGTATACTTGGCAAAGAAATGGACAATCCATGGAATCAATTTTTTAATAGTGCATCTTTTCCCG
>CBESOB010000250.1:0-2976 GCA_965530995.1 uncultured Flavobacteriaceae bacterium | reverse complement strand
GAGTGCAACATTAAATGTAACTCCACCGCCACAAAGCATCGGCGGATAAAAGTGAGCTAAAGTGAACTAAAGTTGAAATCAAAAACTAAAGATCAAGGATCAGGGGCAAAGTAGCATTTGCTTGGATTAAAAAAAGAGATTTGTTTAGACTGTTTTTGATGATATCTGTAATTAAACTGATATTGAGATATTGGCAAGAAAGCGCAACATTTGAATACGACCTACTGATAAAGAAGTTTATCCTAAAAACGCCAGCATAAATCTTCAAGGGGATTATTACATCCTTTAAGAGGCTTTTTTATTTAGTTCTAAAGAAAACCACACTTCTAAAATTCCTCACGATTTGGAGATACGAAAATGCGAAAATTCATCTTCAAAGGCTATAATTTTCTAAAACTTGTTATCATTCTAAGTACATTTAGTTTTATCGTTATTGGTTGTGGTGGAGGTGGGGTTAGAGGCGCGCGGGGTGGTGCCCTCGCTAATGGTGGTGGAACTATACAAGCAACAATTGGGCTTGGAGGGGGCCCAATTGAGGTCACTGACCCTACTGATCCTTTGTTCGGTGCTTCAATTGATATCCCACCTGGAGCGGTTGACGAGGACACAATAATATCGATGACCAAAGCATCATTGACTAATGACATGCCTAATCACGTTCAAAGTGCTGGAATTGTTGTCGAATTTGGACCTGACGGAATGGTCTTTAATGCCGATGTTACTATTACCATGCCCTATAATGATGTTAATGATGATGGGATTGTTGATGGGACGGGAATTGATGAAGAATACGTTGCTGTATATACCTATGATAAGGAGATGGAAAAATGGCTCTGCCTCAAAAAGACAGATCAGGACACAGTTAATAATACTGTCACATGTACTACTAATCATTTCTCTAAATGTGAAGTAGGAGCGATAAAAACTTCGGTATATGGAAGAAATGATGTTTCTTTTTTTACGATTGATGGTCTTGAGTTTGACAAAATTATAGGTCCCGGAGAACAAGATAACTATCGTCCTTCATATTTGGTACCTGCTCTTATTCATGGAATGGGGTTTGGACTGAACTCAAAGGATGTTGTTGTTTTTGGCAATGGAAATAGTGAATCTTGGCATGGAGATGCCAATTACACACAAAATATTGTAGTCGAAGAATTAGTTAAAGCACTTAATGATTGGTATAATGAGCAACATGAAACATTACATAAAAAAACTATTATTTTAACACATAGTTGGGGAACGGTCTTGGGATTTCTTGCATTAATGCATAGCGATGTTAATATCGATCTTTTTATCACCTTATCAAGCCCATTGGGCTCTCGAAATATATTTAAATCTACTCAAAATCCTTTGGACGGGGTTGTTGTGGCTTATGTTAAGAAGCAAATCTTTGACACAAAAATTAAAATTGCAAATTATCGCTTACTTCATTTTGGTAAATATCCTCCTTATGTTGTAAAAGCTCACGATCCTTATTTTGGAAAATGGATAAACTACTGGGCATACGGCGACATATTTTCTGGTCCAATTAAACCCGACATCATGCTCACGAAGACTTATACTCCTCCTGCCAGCCATGATGATAAAAAAGTTGATGAGAGTAATGCTGAAAGAGATTGGAACTCAACTAAAATTTGGCATGCAATAACTTCATTAAATGAGAATAAATGGGACAAACATTTTGATGGTAATACAAGGCACTTAGGTATGGCCAAATCTTTCAGGGATGAAGTTGAACAGATGATTAGGGATTTTTTAGGCGATGATTGCCATGTAGTTGATATTGACTGTAATGGATGTGTTGATACAGGTGAATTAATTGCTGGAGTAGAAAATTGGAAAAAAGGAGAGATAACAACTGCACAATATATTGAGGCTATTAATATTTGGAAAGCGTGTGAAAGTGGTTCTTCATACATAAACAGCCTGGGTATGACCTTCAAGCTCATATCCCCTGGCACATTCATGATGGGAAATCCATCGGACCCGTTTGGGTATACAACTTACCATCAAGTTACATTAACTAATCCCTTTTATATGCAAACAACAGAAGTAACCCAGGACCAGTGGGTAGCAGTAATGGGAAGCAACCCTTCTAAATTTAAGAATTGCGGTGGTTCCTGTCCTGTTGATAGTGTATCATGGGATAATGCACAGAGTTTTCTTGCTGAATTAAACAGCATGGGAAAAGGCACGTATCGTCTTCCTACAGATGCTGAATGGGAATATGCTGCAAGAGCTGGGAGTACTACAGACCTTCCAAATGGAAATATAACAGTTACAGGTTGCGAATATGACCCGAATCTTGATGTCATTGAATGGTATTGCTATAACGCAGATGGTAAGACACATCCTGTAGCACAAAAACAACCTAACGCCTGGGGCCTTTTTGATATGCACGGAAATGTCATAGAATGGTGTCAGGATTGGTTTGGATTGATACTTCCAGAACCTGTTATTGATCCTGCTGGCCCATCAACCGGTGTCATGCGTGTGATACGAGGTGGGCTCTATTGGTTTTCGGCTGAAGATTGTACTTCATATACTAAGGAAGGGGACAGACCTGACTATGAAAACGGTAATGGCTTCCGAATAGTCAGAGAACCTTAGATATTCTTTAACCTAACCCGCACATTTTATAAAACATTTTTTTCTAATCTTTTCATGGACAAAGATTCAATTATTAAAGCAGGGAATTGGGGGACATCTTAACATATAAAGTTTATTTTCTTAATTAGTGTCCATCCATAAATAGTTTCCATTACACTTCGTGGATGGACACTAATTAGTGATTAAGGAGGTATAAGATACAGGTAGGCGTTTACATGGGACTTGAGGGACGTTCTTAACTTATTAAGTTTCTTCTTTTTTCTTTTGATGATATTCGAATACCATGCCTAGAAAATCGAGAATAGATGTAATAGGGGACGTTCGTGCCGAAAGTGCTTGACGCTCAATATTCAATAAATGATG
>CBESOB010000249.1:0-3107 GCA_965530995.1 uncultured Flavobacteriaceae bacterium | reverse complement strand
GATTCGGAACAATTCTGACTTTCTTTGCGTCGGCAGAACCAGGTTCAAAAGCAAATGCGGCAATTTCACTTCTATTCGAATAAATCGAACCCTCAAGTGATTCATTACTTACTGCTGTTACTGCGTAATGATATGCTTCACCACGTACTACATTATCGTCTGTATATGTCATCTGACTTGAAGGGATATCACTTTCGATTAGGTTCCATAATAAATGCGTACCTTCAGGATTTAATTCGTTATATGTATCAACGAGAAACTCTCCTTTTTTGCGATATATATTGTAGTGGTCAACATTGCCAGGATCATCCGTATAATTCCAATCAAGTTCTATAACATTAGGACCCGAGATTACATTCAAATTCGGAGACGGAGGAGCTTGAGGTACATTTAAATCATTATTCCATGCCCATAAAGCTCTATCCAATGTTTGGAATAATGAGTCTTTTCCAGTTGCTAGAAGAGCATTTTTAGCGTCATCATCAAAATCTGCTCCTGCTTCATCTCGATACCAACTGCGCCATTCTAATCCTTTTTCTATAGATAACTCTCTGGATATTCCATTAGCACCTACAGCCCATGCAATTGTTACTGACTCACCTTTTTGGAAATTGTAAGGACCAAATGCTTGGAATGGAAATTCAGCTTCTAGTGCTGACGGATCATCTGGCCAACCTGACTGATCTTCAACTGTTTCTTTATTACCTGAAAAAGCCCAATCCCAAATAGTTGCAAATCCCGGGAAATCATCATCCCAGATATTATATATATTCAAGTTACCTGCAATAGCGTTTGGTTGATTAAGATCGTCCGAAGCGTCAGTAGTAGATGTTGGAACATGTAACGCTGAAAAACCCGCATAGGCATTAGATACAAATTCACCAGATGGTAAAGGTGTACCTCCACCAGAACCAGTAGCAAATCGTGGATCGCCTGTATCGTCAAAAGCCTTTCCACCTGATTCGAATTCCTCAATATCAGGATGGTCTCCATCCCATCCATAAGATATAGATAAATTACGTGCTCCTGGTACAAGATTAGATTCGACTTCTTCATAAGTTACCCAATCATCCTTTGCTTCTTCATACCATCTTGAATATGTAATCCATGTACCTTCAGCAGTTTGTGGACTATATCCTACAATAAAATATACATCCTTCATTGTTTGACCATCATCAGTATCGGCTTCAGCGTCTCTATCCCAATCAAACGTGCAAGTGTAAGTGTTTTCAAACAATACATAATCATTATGCTCATGGTTTGAGAATGAATATGACTTACTACTTACATCAAAGCCAGGATATGCCTTGTATTTTACTTCAATCATCTCGTCAGACGGGATAGTTGGATCGACTGTGCCATTAAATGCTCTAGAAGACTGTTGTAAAACTCCATCAGAATATACCCAAACTTCAGGCGGAGCATATTTCTGATATTCAAAAATACCATATGGCTCCTCGTTAAATGATACAGGGTTAAGATATACTTCCTTTGAGTGTGCTACATTTGCTGAGTCTAACCAACTTCCAACTGTAAAACCACTATTATACCAAACAACGGTTCCTGAACGAAATTGATCTTGTGGCCATTCTCCGGTTGGATCATCATCGTTCGTATTTAGTGCATCATTAGCATCAATCCTTAATTTATAGTCTCCCAATTTATGTGTTCGTGTTTGTGCAACAAGTACAACTTGAAAGAGAATTAAGGCTACGACGACCAATTTGAGCACCGACCATTGTAATAATATTTGAGGTTTAAATTGTTTCATTATTTTATTTCTCCTCATTATTTCTATAATTGAATTTTAACACCGAACAAGATGTATCTTGGGTTCACAAAATGTGCCCAAGTATTCCATCCCAGTTCGATATAATCTTGCTCGTGATCACCGATTTTGTCATCACCTTTTTGATCACCTGTTTCATGTGGGAAACGTAGAGAATCAATATACTGATTATAATGCAGAGGTTCAGGCTGTCCTTTATAATTAAATAGATTTTTCACTTGCATGTAAACACTAAATCTAGAATTCGCTACTTTTAGTGCCTTTTCTAACATTATATCAGTATTAAAGAAATCAATAACTCCAACATAATGTTGATCATTTAATCTAGCCTCTGGGTTTATAAGCACCTCTCCTCCGCCACTATATTCCTGTATAATGTTAAGTCTCCAATCACCTAAAATATTGTGACCTAAAACTTCAGGTCCGAATGTTGAGGGAGTCTTAAATGTAAGATTTGCCGTTACGGAAGGTACTGGAGCATCTCTTTCTTGATTCGTTTGTTCATTTTGTTCTCGTGCTTTTTGTCTATCTTCATAAATATACCTTAATCCGGTATACCCAGTACTACTAATCATGTAATCTAGGGCTACCCAGCCATACCACCAGTCACCATAACGTTTTTCTAATTTCAGTTCGAGTCCTCTGATATCCGAATAGCTGTTATTAGCATATGTTGAAATATTATTTGCCCCATCAAGCGCTACAATGTTTTGTGAACTTAATTGATCAGTAACATCTTTATAATATCCCCCAAAATGCAATAGCATACCATTTCCAAACCCTTTTTCTAAACCAATTTCATACTGAATTGTTTTCGGCCAATTCGCTTGAATATTTGGCAGTGATGCACCTGATGAATTTGGTCTTACTGTGAATAATCTATCTGTAACAGGTGGCTGATATAAATGGTTATAACTAAAGAACACTTTACTATTATCTGTGACAGGATGAGAAACAGCAAGACGAGGACTGATATACATTTGATATCCGTCATCTTTCGTAGTTAAATCATCAAAGGAACCATCATTTTCTCTCCAATGCGATAATGAATAGGGTAACTCTGAGAAAATAAATGCAGGGTCAAGATTATAGGGAGAATTACCAGGATTTAGATAGTCAAAGCGTAAACCTATATTAGCTATCATTCCTTCATATTCTATTTTATCTTGAACATATCCACCTATTTGAATTGGTGATTCATCAAAATACCACCAATTACCAGGACTGACTTCAAAAGATTCAGAAGTTGCGCCATGGTTGATTTCTCGTCGTTCATTAAATTCAGTGTAAGACAGGTCTAATCCAGCTTTTACTTCGT
>CBESOB010000248.1:0-3196 GCA_965530995.1 uncultured Flavobacteriaceae bacterium | reverse complement strand
AAGTCTTCACATCATCTATGGTAATCTTTTCAACTGACGCTTCTATTCCGCTGCTGGGAACTGAAAAGATATGGTCATCACCATATAATAATCTTTTATATACATTGGATGCAATTGCTTCAGGATCTTTCATCTTCGATTTAACATCTTCCAGCTGCTTCATTTTTACCCGGTCAAAATCCTCCTGTGAAAACTGAGGTTTATACAATACTTCTTCAAGAATCTCCATGGTTCTTGCCATATTTTTTTTCAAGGAACTTACCGTCAATAGCGTTTTGGAATTACTTGCAGATACGTTAATAGTACTACCTATTTTTCTAAGCTCCTCTTGTACTTGTACTGAAGTATAATTCTCTGTGGATTCATTCATCAGGGAAGCGGTTAAGACCGCCAGGCCTGATTTATAAGGTGTATACATATCCATACGATGACCGCCATTGATACTTAACCTCAAGGCCACTAAGGGAACCTCATTGGTCTCACTTCCTATCACTTTAATTCCATTGTCTAATTTTTCGGACCAGAATTCAGGCACCTTTACCAGTGGTGAAGTTCCAGGCGTAGGTTTAACACTTCGGTCAAATTTATCTCCTTCGGGACGTTTGTAAGTAAGTCCGCTATAATCAGTCGTTGGAAAGGGATTAACACCTTCGGTTTGAGGTGTGAAATCATCCTCTTGCGTCGGTTTCGTACCATCTTCAGGAAGAACACTAAGCACAACGGCAGGCTTCCCTTTGATATACTTATTATACACTCTTATAACATCTTCTTTCGTAACGTTCTGGTATCGCTCCAAATCAGCCGTAATGCCATTAGGATCACCCAAAAACGTCTGATTACTGGCTAATTGGGTTACTTTCCCACTAACACTAGCTAGCGAATTGATAAAGTATAATTCCATGCTGATCTTGAATTTTTCAACATCTTCTTCTGTTACGCCGGTTTTTTCGAATTCTTCTAATACTTGCCCTATTTCAGTCTCAATATCTGATAGTACTGCTCCTGGATAAGGCAAAATTGTAATGGTGAATGCGCCAGCCAGTTCACTGCAAGGATGACCACTTGTTGCTTGAACAGCTTTATTGGTCAAAACAAATTTTTTGAACAGAAATGATGATTGACCTGATCCTAGAATATCCGCAAGACAATCAAGAGGTGCTTCATCTGGATGGTGACGCCCAATTGTTGGAAAACTTAAAAATAAACCAGGATATCTAATATTTTTATCTACATAAGACACATACCTGTTTTTATCCAAGACCACTGGGTCTAATTTCATTGGTAATACTTCTAGCCCTCTTGGAATTACACCGTAATATTTCTCGACCATTTTCACAACTTCCTTTGGATTAACATCTCCTCCGACTGTTAGGGTTGCATTATTGGGTCCATACCAACGCATAAAGAATTTTTTTAAATCATCAACATCTACCCTATCAAGATCTTCTAATTTACCAATGGTCAGCCATGAATATGGATGTCCATATGGATAAAGTGTCTCCGCTATTAATTCACGCCGAGGACCATAAGGTCTGTTATCCAGATTTTGGCCTTTTTCGTTTTTTACTGTCTCACGTTGAACTTCAAATTTTTCTTGGGTAACAGCATCCAAAAAGAAGCCCATACGATCGGCTTCCATCCAAAGCATCAATTCCAATTGATTGCTGGGTGCAGTTTCATAATAATTGGTTCTGTCTTGAGATGTGGAACCGTTAAGTGTTCCACCTGCAGCTGAGATGAGTTTAAAATGTTCTTCGTCGGCTATATTCTCAGAACCTTGAAACATCATGTGCTCAAAGAAATGAGCAAAGCCTGATTTCTGCAATTCTTCTCTTGCTGATCCCACGTGGTAGGTTACATCAACATGCACCAACGGATCTGAATGATCTTCATGAATTACTAGTGTTAAGCCGTTACTGAGCTCATATTTTTCATAAGGAATAACAACCTCATCACCTGATTTACTTACCTTTTCAATAAGTTTTGTCTGAGACCAGCCTATGGCCGAAGTCAAAAATAATAGCGTAATAATTAGTTTGTTAATTTTCATTTATTGTGTTTTGGGGATAGCCCATGAAGGTAATATTTTCCTACTGAATATCCAACAAGGAATGCTGAAAGGATTTAAGATTGGAGATTGTTGATTGGAGATTTGTCCATTGTCCATGCCTAAATAGTACTGACCACTTTTGAACTATTTATTAATCTATTAATCAGATCGAGCCACTGCGCGCAGCAATAAAGAACGAAACAACGGAAGTGCGTTCGTACTGAAAGGAAGAACAAGCATGCAGTTGTGAAAGTGAATGGTGCGCAGCAATTGCCTTGCGCAGTGAAGGCGGTTTTTGGTTCTTTTTGCCGCTTCAAAAAAGAACAAATAGAGTTATTTCACACCCCTTTCTTCTGAAAACATAATGATGCATTGAAAAAATGAATGAATAGTTTATTCAATCATTAAAACACCTCCCTGGCAATAGCCTTAATATTATCCGACTTACCCATTGAATAATAATGCAACACAGGCACTCCGGCAGCGATAAGTTCTTTAGACTGTTTGATGGCCCAATCTATCCCAACCTGTCTTACACCTAAATTATCGGTACACAATTCAATATCCTTTACCAAATCATCCGGAAGGTCTAAACTAAACACTTGTGGCAAGACATTTAAATGGCGCTTTACAGCCACTGGCTTGATCCCTGGAATAATCGGCACATTTATGCCAATGGTTTTGGCAGCTTCAACAAACGCAAAATATTTACTATTGTCAAAGAACATTTGAGTTACCACATATTCTGCCCCTGCATCAACCTTCTCTTTTAGCCTTCTTAAATCTGCCTGCATACTTGGAGACTCCATGTGTTTTTCTGGATATCCGGCAACACCAATACAAAAATTCGCTTTGTAGGTGCTTTCTATGATTTCATGTAAATAGCATCCTTTATTGAGATCACTAATCTGTCTTACAAGATCTGAAGCGAAATTATTCCCTTCGTTCTTTGGAATAAAATAGGCTTCATCCTTCATGGCATCTCCTCTGAGAGCCATTACATTGTCTATTCCTAAATAATGACAATCTACCAATACATATTCAGTCTCTTCTTTGGTAAATCCGCCACAAAGAACGTGAGGTACAGTATCTACCTGATATTTATTCATTAAAGAAGCACATATGCCAACTGTCCCTGGCCTCATA
>CBESOB010000247.1:0-3263 GCA_965530995.1 uncultured Flavobacteriaceae bacterium | reverse complement strand
TGGGCGCCCATCTCTTGAATCTTCTTTTCAATCATGACCAAATTTATTCTTTTTGTTTTGGCTATCATTATTTTGTCATGATATGTAGGCTTTGTGTTTTCGCCATCAGCTAAAAGCTCTTCGTAAATTTTCTCACCAGGACGTAATCCAGTGATCTTTATGTCCATTTCCTCCGGATATGATAGGCCTGATAATTTGATCATATTAATAGCCAAATCTATTATTTTGATTGGTTCTCCCATATCGAAAACAAATATTTCACCACCATTTCCCATCGCTGCTGCTTCAAGAACTAAAGAACAAGCCTCAGGAATTGTCATGAAATACCTTGTGATGTCAGGATGCGTTACGGTTAAGGGGCCTCCAGCCTCTATTTGCCTTTTAAAGAGCGGTATAACAGATCCATTGGATCCGAGAACATTACCAAATCGCGTAGTGATGAACTTCGTGGTACCCTTATTTTTTTGACATGTAATATAAAGTTCAGCAATTCGTTTTGTGGCACCCATCACATTTGTTGGGTTTACAGCTTTATCTGTAGACACCATCACGAATTTATTTACGCCATGTTTTATAGATAAATTGGTTATATTCATTGTCCCACCAATATTGACACTAACGGCTTCATGAGGACTGCTTTCCATAAGTGGAACATGTTTGTATGCAGCCGCATGGAATATTATCTTCGGTTTGTATTCTTCAAAGATCTGGTCTAGTCTTATTTCATTTCTTATATCTGCGACAATAACATGAAAATTTTCAATTCCTTTAAGGTTTAGCTCTTGTTGCAAATCATATAATGGTGATTCTGCATTATCAATAAGAACAAGTTTCTTGAATTTGTATTTGCATAATTTCCTAGCGATTTCACTACCAATGGAACCTGCGCCACCAGTAACAAAGATTACTTGATTTTCGTATTCATCAATGAGTACAGGATTGCTAATAGATATCTCTTCTCTACCTAGAAGGTCTTCAATTTTAACATCTTTTATTTGACCAATACTCAAATCCCCATCAATCCAATTCTTAACAGGGGGAACTATTTTTACTTTGAGGGAATAAGAGAAAAAAGAGCCTGCAAGTTCTAAAAGACGCGTTGAGCTTATTTGTTGTATTGAGATAATTACCTCATCAATATTGTTTTTATCTATAAATTCCTGAGTTATTTTGCTAGGATGATGGACACTAATTCGATCAATCGTTTTACCTATTTTGGATTCATCATCATCAATGAAACCAACAACTTTGATATTGCTTTTAGCATCCTGCGTTATGGCCTCATAAGTTATCCTTCCAGAATCTCCTGCACCGTATATCAATACTAAGGATAATTTATCTGGGTCTGTTGAAATAAGTCGATATAAGGCTTTAATGAAAAACTTGAAAGCCGTCAAGAAAAAAATATTTAAGAAGAGGTGAATATAAATAACGCCACCGGCAATATCGAAAATTTCACCTAAATCAAATTTACGAGCAACAAAGGTAACCACGAATAACAAAGTTGCCAGCACGTTTACACTAATGACTGTGTCAGTAACGTCTTTGATTCCAGTGAACCTTACAACGCCTCTATAAGTGCCTAACAAAAGGAAACTTATAAGAGAGATTACAGCTATTATTGGAAGTTGCTTTAGGAACAATACTAAGTCAAAATCGAGTTCAATATTGAATCTTATGATATAAGCAAAGAAAAAAGTAAATACAGTGATCAATACCTCTAATAGCAGAATTAACCACCTTGAAGCATACCTATTGAATATTCTAACAAGAATCTTCTTATACATTGACTGCGCTATTTATTATAGAGTTTGTCACTCGATGAAGGTCTTCCGTGTCTAAATTAGATCCACTTGGAAGACAAAGACCTCTTTCAAATAGATCTTCTGAAATTCCATTTGAATAATGAGGATACTTCGAAAATATTGGTTGAATATGCATCGGTTTCCATAATGGTCTAGATTCAATATTATTTTGTTGTAGAGCCATTCTTATATGTTCACGTTCTTGAAAAGAATCAGTAAGTATAGTGGTTAGCCATCTATTAGAAAAACTACCTACTTGTTCATTAAGAAAAGTAATGTTCTCTTGGTCTTTAAGTTTGTCACGATAAAATTCATGATTGAATCTTCTTGCTTGAACATGACTATCCAATATGGTCATTTGACCTCTACCAATACCTGCCAATATATTAGACATCCTATAATTGTATCCAATTTCCTTATGATGGTATTCGATGGCATCCTCTCTAGATTGGGTAGCGAAAAAAATTGCCCGATCCCTAAATTCTTTCTTTTTACTAACTAATGCACCTCCACCAGAAGTTGTTATGATTTTATTCCCGTTAAAGGAAAGAATGGATATTTCTCCGAAAGTACCACATTTTCGTCCTTTGTAATTACTACCAAAAGACTCTGCACTATCCTCAAGTACAGGGATTTCATATGTATTTGCAATTTCATGGATTTCATCAACCTTATACGGCATGCCATAAAGATGTACAGTTATTATTGCCTTAGGCTTCTTTCCTTTAGAAATACGGTCTTTAATAGCGCGTTCCAATTGCTCAGGATCCATATTCCAAGTATCTCTTTCACTATCAACGAAGATTGGGATTGCACCTTGATAAAGGATTGGATTTGCTGAAGCAGAAAATGTCTTACTTTGACAAATAACTTCATCATTATGCTTGACCCCAAGCATAATTAACCCTAAATGAATTGCAGCAGTTCCTGAGCTTAAAGCAGCAACAAAGGATTCTTCACCTAAATAAGCTGCAATATCAGACTCAAATTCATTTACATTGGGTCCCAAAGGAGCAACCCAATTCGTATCAAAAGCTTGTTGTATATATTGTTGTTCAGAACCCGACATATGCGGGGAGGACAACCAGATTTTTTCAGCCATAAAATATTGGTTAAAGCCTAATTAATAGGCTTTGTTCTTAAATTTAGGTTTGGGATTAATATGTTGATTAAAAGCAATCTTAGGCCAATATACAAGCTAAAATATTAATTATACAATGAATTAAAAAATTTACGATTAACAGCAGAAATTAACGACATTTTATTTTTAGCGCCAATCATATGTAAGAAATAGATTACTATTATTTTGTTTGCTTTACACTTGTTACAGCCAATTAAGTCATAATTAGATACACAAATAGTAAAAGTTATATCGTTAAATATGTATTTAAATACCATTTTTGAAAACAGAAAAATGTCCAAACTTTAAATGTATTGTCTTTTTTTCCTTCAACATGG
>CBESOB010000246.1:0-3297 GCA_965530995.1 uncultured Flavobacteriaceae bacterium | reverse complement strand
AGGCACAGTAAAATTCTTCAACGACACTAAAGGTTTTGGTTTCATAACTGAAGATGACACAAACAAAGAACACTTTGTGCACATTTCTGGATTGGTTGACGAGATTCGCGAAGGCGATAACGTTGAGTTCGATCTTACAGAAGGTAAAAAAGGATTAAACGCAGTAAATGTAAAAGTAATTTAATATATACTTCTTTAACTTTTTAGAACAAAAAGCCCAGACATATCGTCTGGGCTTTTTCATTTCTTATAATTCTATTTCTATTCTTTGATCAACTTCAGAACCCCTTGACCATCTTTAGATGAAATCTTCATGAAGTAAACGCCAGAAGACCATGAGTCTAATTCGATATCCATCACTGTGTTCATTTCGGAAAGTTCTATAGTCTTGATTAAACGTCCATTCATATCATAAATATCTGCTTTAGTAAGATCGATATTGGCCGTTTTTCTTAAAGTGAATAGACCATTTGACGGATTAGGATACACTGTTATATGATCTTTCAAGAAACTAGAATCAGCGATTGATAGAGGTTCGGAACAATTATAGACAACGATCTCATCTAGATACCAACCATCATTACCACTACAACCATCCGTTCCCATTTCCCATCTCAACTCCAATGTAGAATTTGCCATCACTCCTAAAGAGGATAAGTCAATGATACTTGTTCCCCAAGTGCCTGAGCCGGTACCGCCATCAGCGCCTGTAAAAGCAGCCTCACCCTGCATAGGATTGTCATTTCCTTGTCCAGCCGTATTCAATGAACTGTTATAGGCATTATCAATAAAGGCTGTTCCTGGCAGTAATGTCCAAGTACCACTATCGATCTTATACTTAATGTTTCCGCCATCCCAACCACCTTCTGTAACGATATAATGATCGAATGCCAACTCAAAAGTACCCATCGTAATATCTGGAATGGTTATTACAGGGCTTTGGAGCCTAATGATTCCATTTTCCAAATCGCTAGAACAATTTCCAACTAGCGGATCCACCCCGAATATACCAGTACCTGTTCGACCATCTGGTAATGTAGTTTCCAATACCCAATCTCTCGATGACCAAGTAGTCGGGTTTTCCGGCAATTGTTCAAAGGTCCAACTTCCAAGTCCACTTTCCCAATCTTCGTAAAATAGAGGATTGGAACTTGCTGCCCCACATAGGGGATCTGTAGGACCCAATAGTGGTGGACAAAAACCCCCAACATCCACTCTTAACTCTGTGGCATTAATGGCATCCAACACCTCTTGACAATCTGCTGCAGTAATGACTTGTCCAGATAATCCTGCTGGAGTGGTTGTGGTAGACAGTCCTTCAAGGTCTATACCTTCTAGATCGGCGCAAGCTGCTTCTAGGGCATCCGCAAAAACAAGAAAATTGCTCGATTGCGTCAAATATACATTCTGTACACGCCAAAAAATATGGGATGCCTTGGTAAAACCAAGTCCAGTTACTGTATGTCCGTTGTAAGTGCCACCATCTACCAATAACGCATAAGCGTGATTTGGCACCCCAGAGTTGGAATGAACTCCTCCTGAATCACCAGTACCACATTTATATTGACCATCAGAGACTTTACCAGGATCTCCATCGCACGTAGGGCTCCACATATCACGAATTGCCCCTCCAAATGCAGAAGCATCCTCACCCATTCTCCATCGATCAGAACTAAAACACCCTATTCTCAAAGATTGATCATCATCGGTATCTTCATAATTATTCAAGAGGTCAATAGTCTCTCCCCAAATATCCGAATACGATTCATTCAATGCTCCAGATTGGTAGGCATATATTAAACCACTTGTAAATTGTGTATAGGCATGACCCCATTCATGAGCAACCACATCGTCAGCGGCAGACCCAGTACAATAATTAGCCGTTGATCCATTCCAACTTGCATTCGGACAATTTATTGGTGCATTATTTATCGTTTTCATGGTAGCATCAGCTCCATCATAGGATACATAACTGAATGCATTACTGAAGAAATTATAGGTATGCTCTGCAGCAACCAATTCGTTTTGTTGCCATTGGTCCAGTACCCCAGGAAAAGCATCACCTTCCTGCCAAATTAAATTGGAAGTATTGGCTTCGTACAACTCACGATCAAGTATGTGTGCCATTCCTGTAAATTGTTCAACCAACTTGCCTGTGTGTGCATCTATGTATAAAAATTCTCGAACATCAAAATTATTTCTCACCTCAATTTCGTAGGCTAAATGATACGATGTTACAAATCCTTCAACAAGACCTTTTGGGTAAATGAATAAGGTGTTTTTGTTAACGAATAGTGCATTACCAGAATTATTCAGGCCTTGATTTCTTATTGCGGTAATTGCCATCGTTTCGGCATCTGTGGTGTTGATATCGATCTCTGAGTTAAGGTCTATATTCGGTAATATATTCCCATTTATCGATGATAGTTTTTCATTAGTATCAAAATGGATACGCAATTCACCATCAAAAACCGGTACACCATGATATTCCTGTTTAAAAATAACATGTTGCATACCATAATTATCTGTTTTGACTTCATGGAATCTTAATGAATTCTCTACCGACTCCAGCCCATAAATGGTTTTATATTGATTTAAGAAATTCCGAGCTTTATCCTGGACGTTTGTCCCTTGAATTGATAGTCTTTGGCCGATAGGAAATCTGACGAATCGTGCTGTTCCAAAACTTCGATTGGTCGTTACTATGGCGCCTGTAGTATTTTGAAGTTGGAGTATGTTTTGCTCGATGTCCTGTGCATAAGAAACTGCAATAGTGAGCAACAATCCCAATAATGTATTAGTAGTTCTTTTCATAATATATTTATTTGAGGTGGATAAATATAACGAAAATATTGAATTCGAAGTTTTTAAGGCCTAAAACAAAAAAGCCATATTACAAATAATATGGCTTTTTAAATATTACTTTTTAAATTTTAGAACATCTCTCTGCCAGCAAAATGGAAAGCTCCTTCAATAGCAGCATTCTCATCACTATCACTTCCATGCACGGCATTTTCGCCCATAGAAGCGGCATATAATTTACGTATAGTACCTTCAGCAGCATCGGCCGGATTGGTAGCACCTATTAAGGTCCTAAAATCTTCAACTGCATTGTCTTTCTCTAATATGGCAGCAACGATAGGACCACGGGTCATGTATTCGACAAGTTCACCAAAAAATGGACGTTCGTTATGCACAGCATAAAAAGACTCAGCATCTGCCTTGGTCATTTGCGTCATTTTTATAGCAACGATCCTAAAACCTGAAGCTGTTATTTTTTCTAGAATTCCGCCAATA
>CBESOB010000245.1:0-3298 GCA_965530995.1 uncultured Flavobacteriaceae bacterium | reverse complement strand
ATTTTGTTTGGACTGGTTCAGTATGAAAAAACAGTTACTATTTATTCTTTTTACATTTTGTGCGATAAGTTTGGGTTACTCTCAAGCAGATTGTCCAAATGCATTAACCTTGACTCCGGGAACACCTCAAGCAGGTGATTCTACTGGGCAGGTTGGATCTTTTCCTAATGACAATACTGCACCAAACAATCCTTGTGACACTGATTTCAACGATGACGAGTATTGGTTCGAGTATACGCCAGCCGTTGCTGGTGAAGCACTAGACATTTCTGTAACAGATATTACTGATTCATGGGCTGGTGTTTTCGTCCTTGATGACTGTCCTGAAGCCGGAACACCTAACTGTATAGCTAGTGCTCAGAATACTAGTGGAACGGGTAATTTGACAGTTACAACTCCAGAATTGACTATGGGAGTAAGCTATAAAATTGTTATTACTAATTATGGTACACCTGACAGTACGTCCTTTACAATGAATTCTGCGGTTGGTACTCCTGCAGTGCCGCCGGTAAATGATGATGTGGCAGGCGCATTGCCATTAACTGTTGGCGTTCAATTCATGGATAACGCACTTGCTGGACAAACCAATCTTCTTGCTACAGCTTCAGAAGTAGGTGACCCAATGATTCCTGCACCAGGATGTGCTTCTTATAGCGGCGGTGATGTATGGTATTCAGTTATGGTTCCAGGAGATGGTACATTGACATTAGCAGTAGACGCTGATCCTTCTGGAAATGGAGGAGATGGCGGAGGCGCTGCTTATTCAGGATCTCCAGGAGCATTAGTGTTGATCGAATGTAATGATGATGATGGTCCAGGTCTTTATCCAATGATAGAGGTAAATGATCCTGCCCTAGCAAATCAAATGATATATTTCAGAGTATGGGAATTTGGTAATAATGCTATTATAAATTTTCAAGTTTCGGCTTATGTGCCAGTTGCCAATGATGAATGTGCAAACGCTGCAATGCTAACACTAGGCACACCTGTTTCGTTCAGTAATGTTGGTGCCACAGATTCTGGGATTTCGTCTTCTTGTGACTCTGGTACTATTTCAGATGTTTGGTATTCATTTGTTGCAACAGCAACTGGTGAAGCGTATTTCGGAACCGATGCTCCACATCTCTCCGTTTGGGATGCTTGTGGTGGAGTCGAAGTAGCTTGTAATCCTGGAAATAACGTCGCTGTAACAGTAACCGATGGTACAACGTATTATGTAAGAATCAATGATGATGGTACAGCAAGAGCTCCTGGTAATTTTGAATTAGTAGTGGGTGATGCAACTCTTGGTCTTGAAGACGTTACTTTTCAAGGCTTTAAGTATTTCCCTAATCCGGTGAAAGGGACTTTAAGTTTAAGAGCTCAGGATAACATCCAAGCCGTATCTGTTTATAATATGTTAGGTCAGGAAGTATTACGTACTTCTCCTAATAGATTACAAGACGAATTGGATATGTCAGGATTAACTACTGGCGCTTACTTCTTGAAAGTGAGAATCAATGATATTGAAGAAAACTTCAGGATCATTAAACAATAAGAATAATTTAATTTCTTATAGAAAAAACCTCCAATTTTATTGGAGGTTTTTTTATGTAATTCCTGTATCTTAACATCCCTATTAATTGATAAATTCGGGCTTTTAATTATTTTTGTTTTCTATATCGCATCATGAAAAAAAGCATTTTCATCCTGACTATTTTGTTGTCCATTCTTTCTTGTAAAGAAGATGCGCAAAAAATTGCTACTGCAGTATCTTCAAACACTTTGTTTAATGAAGTACCTTCTGCCATTAGTAATGTGGCCTTCAATAACAGGGTCGTTGAGACCTATGAGTTCAATTTCTTGAATTACCCGTATATATACATAGGCGGTGGTGTGGCTGTTGGCGACATTAATAATGATGGTCTTCAAGACATGTATTTTTCTGCTAACCAAGGGCAAAATAAACTGTACCTGAATAAAGGTAATTTTGAGTTTCAGGACATTACAGTTTCTGCCGGTGTACCAGATGAACAAGGTTGGAGTACGGGGGTATCTATGATAGACATTAATAATGATGGCTGGCTAGATATTTACGTTTGTAAATCGGCATCGCTCAAAAGTCATGAATTACGGCGCAATAAATTATTCATCAACCAGAAAAATAATACCTTCAAAGAATCGGCCAAAACCTATGGCTTGGATCATCCAGGCTTTTCCACACAAGCGTATTTCTTGGATCATGATAAAGATGGTGATCTTGATATGTACTTGGTGAATCACAGATATGATTTCAAGAATAATTCGAAGATCAGTAGTGAGATACAACGTAACATTGAGGAAATCACTTCGGATCACTTGTTCAGGAATGATGGAAACACCTTTACTAAAATATCTCAAGAAGCCGGTATCCTTAATAAAGCATGGGGTTTGAGCGCATCGATTGGTGATTTTAATAATGACAACTGGCCAGATATTTATGTGGCCAATGATTATTTGGAACCAGATATTCTGTACATAAACAACAAGGATGGCACCTTCAAGAATGACGTATTGGAGCGAATGAATCATATTTCATTCAATAGTATGGGGTCTGATTTCGCCGATATCAATAATGACCTGAAGCCTGATCTTATGGTACTCGACATGTTGGCGGAGGATCATAGTCGAGGTAAAGAGAATATGGCGACCATGAGCACGCAGAATTTCAATTCGATGGTGCAAGTAGGGTATCATCGCCAATACATGAGTAATGTTCTGCAGCTTAACAGAGGGGACGGTAATTACAGTGATATTGGTCAATTAGCAGGGATTACCAAAACAGACTGGAGCTGGGCACCACTTATTGCCGATTTTGATAATGATGGTCTTAAGGATGTGTTCATTACCAATGGTATTGAGAAGGACCTCGGGAATCAAGACTTTAGGCGTAAAGCAGCTCAATTGAACAGCCAAGGCGTGGCCATGAGCTTGGATTCTGTATTGAATATGATTCCAGGGGCAAAACTGGCCAATTATAGTTTCAAGAATAATGGAGACCTGACGTTTTCAAAGAGTTCCACGGAATGGGGTCTAGAAAAACGCGTTAACTCAAATGGAACGGCTTATGCAGACTTAGACAATGACGGCGATCTGGATCTGGTGATCAATAATGAAAATGATGTGGCCAGTGTTTATAAGAACAGTTCTTCTAATAATTATGTACGCATACAATTAATTGGAGACGATAAGAATCCCTTTGGAATTGGTGCCAAGGTCAAAGTTGTTTCCAGCAGTGGAAACCAATATCAAGAGTTATTTGTGAATAGGGGTTATTTGT
>CBESOB010000244.1:0-3319 GCA_965530995.1 uncultured Flavobacteriaceae bacterium | reverse complement strand
TCATTCAAGCGGATGTGACAGATAATGCGATGGTTGATTTCGCGGATGAATTCATTGGACTGACCGGAATAACGAGTTACAGCTTCGCTACTTTAGATAGAGAGGATGTTCTTGAGCTAACTGAGGTATCGATTTACCCTAATCCAACGAGTGATTATTTAAACATCAAGACGAATGCCGTGATCACATCTCTAGAGATGTTCGATTTATTGGGAAAGAGGGTGTTACGCTCTTCAGGAGTTGAACAGATCAAGGTAAATCAACTACCAGCAGGGGTTTACATGTTACGCATTAATACCGAGCAAGGTAAACTCACCAAGAAGGTGATTATAGAATAATTAAATTTATAGTATCAAAATAGAAAAAGGCTCAAGTTCATATAACTTGAGCCTTTTTAATTATAGTTCCAGTAGGCCTAACTATTAGCTATTACTTTTAAACTTGCTATGGTCTTAGTTGGATTTTCACTTTTAAAAACATGGCTTCCAGCAACGAGCACATCTGCTCCTGCTTCAATTAGTGCTTTGGCATTTTTATCGGTGACACCACCATCAATTTCTATTAGAGTAGAAGTGTTTTTATTCTTGATCAAAGTCTTGAGTTGTTCAACTTTTGCATAGGTATTCTTGATAAAACTCTGTCCTCCAAATCCTGGATTAACGCTCATTAGGCATACGAGGTCGATATCTTCAATCGTATCTTCAAGTACATTAATATTGGTATGAGGATTTAAAGCAACACCAGCCTTCATACCTTCAGCTTTTATTGCTTGTAGCGTCCTATGTAAGTGTGGACAAGCTTCATAGTGAACCGTTAAGGTATTAGTGCCAAGGTTAGCAAAAGTTTTAATGTAGCGATCAGGATCAATAATCATTAAATGCACATCGATGTGCTTTTTAGCATGCTTGGTTATAGCTTTTAAAACGGGCATGCCAAATGATATGTTAGGTACAAATACGCCGTCCATAATGTCAATATGAAACCAATCGGCTTCACTATTATTAACCATTTCTATATCCCGCTGAAGATTTGCGAAATCGGCAGCAAGTATCGAAGGTGCAATTAGCTTTGAATTCATAAGTGCTCTGTGAGGTTTTGAGCAAAAGTAAACAAAAAAATGAACCCTCGGTAATCAGCCAAGGGTTCTTTCATCAATCAAAAAACGAACAGTTATGTGTAACTGTCTGTTACTGTAATTTAGGCGTAATTAATTTACTATCCTAAATATGTTTTTAATATTTTACTACGCGATGTATGTTTCAATCTACGAATCGCTTTTTCTTTAATTTGTCTTACTCGTTCTCGGGTTAGATCGAAAGTTTCACCTATTTCTTCTAAAGTCATTGGATGTTGATTTCCAAGTCCAAAATATAATCTAATGACATCTGCTTCACGAGGAGTCAAAGTCTCTAGAGCTCTCTCTATTTCTGTTCTTAACGACTCATGTAGCAATTCTCTATCAGGATTAGGAGATTCGCCACTATTCAATACATCATATAGGTTAGAATCTTCACCTTCAACCAAAGGAGCATCCATACTTACGTGACGCCCAGAATTCTTCATGGACTCCTTCACATCATTAATGGTCATGTCCAATTCCTTGGCTATTTCTTCAGCACTTGGCGGTCGTTCGTGTGACTGCTCAAGAAATGCAAATGTTTTGTTTATCTTATTAATGGACCCAATTTTGTTCAAAGGCAATCGAACTATACGAGATTGCTCTGCCAAAGCTTGTAATATGGACTGTCGAATCCACCATACTGCATAAGAAATAAACTTAAAACCACGAGTCTCATCAAAACGCTGTGCTGCTTTAATCAAACCTAAGTTACCTTCATTAATTAAATCTGGTAAGGTTAGTCCTTGGTTTTGATATTGCTTGGCAACCGAAACAACGAATCTCAAGTTAGCTTTGGTCAATTTCTCCAAGGCCAACTGATCTCCTGCTTTTATACGTTGAGCCAATTCTACTTCTTCATCAGCAGTAATTAAATCGACTTTTCCAATTTCTTGCAAGTACTTGTCTAGTGAAGCAGTTTCCCTATTAGTAACCTGCTTGGTAATCTTGAGTTGTCTCATTTAAGTTCTTTGTAAATTTAAGCGCATTAATACTGTCTTCTAGTTATACGTAATAAATGGAAAAATGTTACAAAAAAAAGATATTAAATAATTTCAAGGTTATAACTACCTATTAATGAACCAATTTAACGTCTATTCTTTGCTGATGCTATTAGAGTATACTTGTGTAAAGTTAAACCAAATCAAAGAATGATATTTATTTTAATCTAGGGCATTTTAATTGTGACATTAACAAGAAATCACTTCTAATGTTATTGATGTATAAGTTATTTCTCCTAATAAGGTATTTTCAATCCTCACAAATATGGTCTGTGGGTTTTCAGTATTATTGAATATTCCAGTGATTGCATTTACATCTGTTTCTGCGTCTAACTGTGTTATATGAAAGGTAAGCGAAACGATGGTTGAATCTAAGTTAGAGAAAGAAATAATACAGTCAACATAACTATCTAGGTCAAAATCTGCAATTCCACTATCAATTGTAATTTCACACTCTTCAAAAATCAATGTGGTACAGGCTTCAGCACAATTTTGTTCCAATATGTATGTGGTATTTCCATTGTCTAATTGAAAATGACCTTCTTGGGTCAATGTGATTAACCAATCAAAATTCCAGTCAGCTGCCACAAATGAGTTATTATCTAAATTGATATTCAAGTGAACTTCATCTTCGATTATAAGGGTTATCCATGTGCCTGAAAAGGTTTCACCTTCATGATGAAAGGTAACAGAGCCATTTTCATTCATTTCAAAGTAAGCACTTTCATATTCATTTACACCAAGATTTGGATACGAAACTTCCCAAATACAATTTGGCAAGCGCCCGTTGCAATAGGTTAGAAACTCTTCTTCCAAACAATTATCAATGACTTCTTTCAATTCTTCATAACTAGAAATATTTACCGAAGCGCCACTAGTTAGAGTACTTAAAATAGGCAGACTCACACTAATGGAATATGTAGGGTCCAACCCATTTAGCAGTTCTGAGAATTCAGCATCACTAGAAATCTGTTGCGAATTAAGAAAAAGCAAGTCGTATCATATGTGTATATAGTTAAGGGATATACAAAATCAATGCAAATAATATCCTCATCGGTATCGGAACTGCCAGCAACTCGTTCAATTAAATTGTATAGTTCGGAGTCAACTTCAATAACAACTTCAGGATTTCCTATAACAGGTTCAACAATTTCTATATTACATGACCATAGAGAAATGGCTAATATTACTAAGATTGCTT
>CBESOB010000243.1:0-3351 GCA_965530995.1 uncultured Flavobacteriaceae bacterium | reverse complement strand
AATAAAGTAACCCAAATGCTATGACCTCCTTAGCATAGCCATTTAGGTATGGCATTAGTGACCATCCCAAAATAGCGACCGCGATAAAAGGAAACCCTATTAGTCGGGCAACATAGCGTAGAGATTTAACTGAAATGTTTTCGAAGTATGACAACAAGGATTATCGATTTGATAAATTCAAAGATAACATAAGATTTTATTCTAATTTTACTTACTTAAACTACAAACCATGAGTTGGATAAAAACCATTTCTTACAACGATTCAGATAAAATCCTAAAACGCATCTATGATCGTGTTAAAGGGCCGAATAATAATATAGACAATGTGCTTACTATTCATAGTTTGCGACCACATACCTTGATGGGTCACATGACACTTTACAAAAGTGTGTTGCACAATGCCAACAACACATTGCCTAAATGGTATTTGGAATGTCTAGGAGTGTATGTAAGTCAACTTAATGGATGTGATTACTGCGTATCACATCACTTTGAAGGCTTAAAAAAGCTTTTGGAAGATGATGTGAGGTCCAATGACTTCTTGAAGGCAGTAAAAACCAATGAGGTAAAGGATTTCTTTAAGAATCATTACGACAATGGGATGGACTACGCGAGACAACTAACCCTAGATCATACAAATATCACGAAAACGACTATCGATGCGCTTAAAAAGTCTGGCTACACTGAAGGTGAGATACTTGAAATAAATCAGGTGGTGAGTTATTTCAATTATGTTAACCGAAGTGTCGTTGGTCTAGGCGTCAATATAGAAGGGGATATCCTTGGATTATCGCCTAATAAAAGTAACGACCCCAAGGATTGGAATCATAAATAGTGTGTTAGTATTATTTTTCCTTACGCCTTTGTAACGTACTTTTAAATAAATGGAGTCGTCTGCTGTTTACCTATATAATTCCACTCATCACGTTATATGTAATCTGGGATGGCATTATCTCAATTTTAAGACTACATACACCTGAAGAGCTTCTATGCCATGCCATATCTCAGATGATAAAAAGCAGTTCACATGGGCTTTAGGTAAAATAAAAAACAAAGTAAGTTTCTCCTTAGCCTATTTAGTCGAGACACCTAATTAATACTTTAAAGGCATCCGCTCTGAGCGATATAAAACATCCAATTGTCCCCAGCCAGGTTTTCCACCTTTATTGACATCTTTCATGAAAATAGTGGCTTCAAAAACCTCTGTATTATCTGCGGGTGACACTTCAACGACTTTGGCAGAATGGTTAGAATTAGGATAAAGAAAACCTGAGGTAATCAGTATATTATTGCTATCCGACAAATAATCAACATCACTCACGATGGACGAAAAGAACTTTGCACCTCGTGTCTTACCATATTCCCATACCTGCTGAAAAGTCTTGTTTTCTTCATTCACTTTATACTCAACAGCTCTTGAAAAATTATTCTCGTTGTTATAATTCCTGAATGGCCCGTTATCAAAAACAATAATATTACCATTGGGCAATAATTCAGGAGCGTGTGGCCCCCAAGGAAAATCAAAATCATCTGCGCTAACATTTCCGATCTGCACATCATTACTAAATGGCTTACCCTCTTTATTAACAGCCGTCAACAAGAATGGGCTCGTGTCAAAACCCTTGCCATCTCTCCCTGATTTACCCCAATTCTGTTTTGGAGACATGATCCATTTAAGCTCGTCGTTCCATGATACTTTTAATAAACCTTGGTTCCTGCCAGAGACAATTATCGTGCTATCTCTTGGGTCAAAATCAAGGGCATTCATATGCAACCAGTCACCATCCCTGAAAAAATTAAGGTCATCCCTACTGACATCCAAATGCTTTGCAAGGTCCCATTCTTTAATGACCTTGTTCTGTTTTCTGCTGTAATGAATCATAAAATCACTATCTGATAGAATACGTTTGCCATCAATTTGCATAAAAGCATTGCGTTTACCTACAGCGATCAACAAATCTTCATTGGGTAATTCTAGGACTTCATGATGCATCCCATAATTAGTGCTAATATCATTTTTCTTCAATGACTTGCCTAGCATATCAAATTCGTAAATGGTATGCCTACCAACTACCAAGATATTACCATCTTTCATTTTCTGGAAGGGACTTACCATGGATCCGTGAAAACTCAGGTCGAGAAACCAACGCACTACTCCTTTGTCATCAAATATAATCGGCGCGGAACGAAACTTACCAAAATTCGCGAAATGAATATCCAAAGCATGCAGCCCATCTTCCATTTTAGTGCGTTCTATTTTATTGATCACGATGGTTGGAAAATAATCAGGCAGTGCTGCAGTCTTAATTTGTACGATGTCAACGACCTGACCACCTTGAAACTCTAATGTTACTTCTACATCATTCAGGGTATTTGGATATAAACCTACAACGGGAACAGATAAATCTGTACCCAAAGTCTCAAAAGACTGTTCAACAGGGTTGTCGCCTAGGACTTTAATAGTGGCTTTACATGGTTTATCAGTTTTTATATCCAGCATGGCAGTAAGCGGTGCTATCTTGTTTGGGTTTAAAGTGAATTCTATGCTATAGTCGACACCGGCGTTATTACAGCTATTGAAGATTAAAGGCAAAAAGATCAAACAGAAAATGGCTCTCGTAATTAAAGGGATTCTAGAAAACATGGACTTTTTTTTAGTTGCTTTTTTAGTGTTTATTTTCAGCCTCAATATACATCTAAAATTAAAAATTTGGGATATGGATTCTATTGATTCTAATTATTACAAATTATTCATCACCAAAACCATTGAGCACAATTGACTTTTTGGTTTATTAATTCACCCTCGGTGAAATTTAATGAAGGTCCTCTAGTAACAAACCTCAAGCTTATTCGTCTAAAATAATATCGCAGACAACCTAATTCATCTATTTTGCGTCTATATTATAAACCATCGTATTTATGACATCGATCATCAAGAATTTAATAATAGGTTTAGTACTAATTATTGCCAATGATATTTCGGCTCAAACTTTCTCTAGCACCTTATTGGATCACAAGACCCAAGTACCAATTCCCTTTGCTACGGTGCAATACGGTGAGCATCGTGGGGTGATCAGCAATGAAGAAGGCATATTTAGCTTTACATTAAAAACTAGTGCCAAAGCCAACGACAGTTTACATATTTCGTCCATGGGTTACGAGAGCAAGGCCTATTCTTTGCAAGTTCCTTTAGACAGCATTATATCATTGACCCCAAAAGCTTTTGAATTAAAAAGTGTTTTCTTGTCAAGTGATCCGCTTGAACCAAAAGAGATCATCGAAAAAGTAAAAGAAAACATGGATGCGAATTATCGCGTTTCCCTATCAAGAAAGAAAATATTCTTTAGGCAA
>CBESOB010000242.1:0-3397 GCA_965530995.1 uncultured Flavobacteriaceae bacterium | reverse complement strand
CATGCCTTTAACCGCAAATAATCCAGATCGTATTTCTTGGCTTCATGTCGGGAAGAATTCAGATTTTCCAATCCAGAACATCCCTTTTGGTGTTTTCTTGACGAGAGATGACATTATTACTATAGGAACTCGAATAGGAGACACTGCGGTGGATCTTGGAGCGTTGCATCAATTGGGCTATTTTGAAGGTATCCCTTTAACTGATGATATATTCCTTCAAGATACGTTGAACGATTTTATTGCTGATGGACGAAAGACATGGCGCCTGGTTCGTAATCGAATCGCTGAAATATTCGACAAGAACAATTCCACCTTGCAGAACAACAAGAAACATAAAGAAATTGTATTGTTCAGGTTAGATGAAATTGAAATGCAATTACCAGTACATATCGGTGATTTTACCGATTTTTATGCGAGCAGGGAACATGCCACCAATGTAGGCACTATGTTCCGAGGAAAAGATAACGCATTGATGCCGAATTGGTTGCATTTGCCAGTTGGGTATCACGGTAGGAGTTCATCAATCATCCCGTCAGGAATTCCTATTCATCGTCCGCAAGGCCAAACTATTCCTGCGGATTCAGAGACTCCGGTTTTCGGACCCTCTAAATTGGTTGATTTTGAACTAGAAATGGCATTTATTACGACAGACGCTAACGATCTAGGAGAACCGATACCAATTGAAGAAGCTGAAGAATACATTTTCGGATTGGTATTATTAAATGATTGGAGTGCACGGGATATGCAAAAATGGGAATATGTGCCATTGGGGCCTTTCTTAGCTAAGAGTTTTGCGTCAAGTATTTCGCCTTGGATCATTACTTTAGACGCTTTGGAACCTTTTAGGGTAGAAAGTCCAAAACCTGTGAAACCCCAATTACCTTATCTACAATACAAAGGCAAGAAAAGCTTTGATATACAGCTGGAAATGGCCATCCAACCCAAAAACGCCAAAGAAAAAGTAGTATGTAATTCCAATTTTAAATATATGTATTGGAACATGTCACAACAACTAGCACATCACACGTCTAATGGTTGTCCGGTTAATTCTGGCGATATGATGGGAAGCGGCACCATTTCAGGTCCAACACCCGATTCTTATGGATCCATGCTAGAATTGACTTGGCGTGGTGAAAACCCATTGAAAATGAAAGACGGAACAGAGCGAAAGTTCATTAATGACCACGATACTGTAATCATGCGTGGTCATTGTGAAAATGATGATGTGAGAATTGGATTTGGAGAGGTTTCTACGCAGTTACTACCAGTATTCGAGCCCAAAAAGAAAAAATAACCAGTTTACCTTTCAACGAAAAAATATTGAACTTTAACGAGTAAGGATTTCATTTTTACTACTTTGGCACCAATATTGGATTATTCCCCAAATAACCAAAACCTACGATTATGAAAAAACTATTACTTTTTTCGGCAGTGCTTATACTTCTCGCAGGATGCAGTAGCAAAAAGCAGATTGAACAGGAGCTCCATACTGGTAATTACGACCAGGCAGTCATTAGCGCATTGCGCCAATTACAATCTAAAAAAACGGCTAAGCGTAAATCTAAGTTCATTGGTATCTTAAAAGAAAGTTATATGAGGGTCACCGAGCGTGATCTTGATGATATATCGTTTCTTAAAAAGGACAACAATCCACAGAACTATGTTAGGATCCATAAGATGTATGCGACCCTTGATGCGAGACAGCGTGCCATTGAACCAGTATTACCGCTCTATGTCAATGGACGTGAGGTAACTTTCAAGTTCTACGATTACACATCTGATATAATAGATACTAAGAATAAAGCTTCGGTATATTTATATGCCAATGCCGAAAGACTTCTAGATTCATCTAATAAATTTGATATTCGGAAAGCATATCAAGATCTTGAATATTTGCATGGGATCAATCCAAACTATAAGAACACCTTGGGTTTAATGCAAATTGCGCTTGAAAAGGGAAGAGACTATGTCAAAGTTTCAATGCAAAATCAAACACATCAGATTATTCCAAGTGGATTAGAAGCGGATCTTTTGGATTTTGACACCTATGGATTGGATGATCTATGGACCGTTTATCATGCTCAAGCGGATACTGAAATTGATTACGATTACGTTATGCAATTGCAACTAAGACAAATAAACATCTCTCCAGAGAGAATCAATGAAAAACAAATCTTGAGAGAAAAAGAAATTGTTGATGGCTGGGAATATCAATTGGATACTGATGGGAACGTGATGAAAGATAGTCTTGGTAACGATATTAAGATCGATAAAATTGTAAATGTGAGAGCGCGATTGTTTGAGATTACTCAAACCAAGTCTGCACAAGTGATTGGTAAAGTGGTTTATAGTGACCTAAAAACAAACCAAGTGCTGGATACCTTTACAATAGATAGTGAATTTGTCTTCGAGAATCTATTTGCGAGAACCAGAGGTGACAGAAGAGCCTTAGATACCCAGGACAAACAACTGTTAAAACATCGAGAGGTCCCTTTTCCCAGTGACTCACAAATGGTCTATGATACTGGTGAAGACCTAAAATACAAACTGAAACAGATCATTAATGATCATAGTTTTAGGATTTAAAACAATAAAACTCCCATGAAAATAGGGAGTTTTTTTATTTAAGTATCGTACAGTCCCACCACTACAATAATTGAAGTGAAAAAGTAATAACCCTTCTCTTCACTGTATTAACACATGTTATTGAAGATTCGAATATAAATCTGTATCTTTCAATTGCTATTATATTCATATGAAGAAAAAGACGAAATTACTGGTCAGGGATGCTTTTCTATCCACTATTCTTTCCTGTATACTTTTTTTAATACTATCTATTGCATTCGTTAATATTCGCTTTTTTAATCCATTGCATAAAGCGTTTTCCGATTTTAGCTTTCTAGACATTTACTATTCCGAAAAACTTAGTGAGGACATTAAGGTGAATAATCAGATCATTTTAGTGAATATCAAGGATTACGATAGAAGTGTTATTGCATCTCTTTTGGAGGCTATTTTAAAAGAAAAACCAAAGGTTGTTGGCTTTGATATTATTTTAGAGGAACGACCTGAAAAAACAAAGTCAGATACATTATTAGCTAACTTATTAAGGAATAAAAAAGTAGTGACGTCTTTTGAAGTGAAAGATGAATCCGAAATCTATAGCGATCCCTTCTTTGAATCAAAGCATGAACCAGGCTATACCAATTTCAATTTTAATGACAAAACTACGGTCATTAGAGATTTTATTGGGATAAATAAAAAGAAAACCTCGTTAGCCACGAAAATAGCCAAAGAGTATCTAAAGAAAAAACAGTGGAAAAAATATAAATATAATGAGAAACTCACGAAAAATCAAATCATTAAATTTTCTGGTAGCAAGGAAAAATTCACCACT
>CBESOB010000241.1:0-3409 GCA_965530995.1 uncultured Flavobacteriaceae bacterium | reverse complement strand
ATGTAAAACTAATGATACTGTTTTTAAGTGACAGCTACATTTGTTACATAAAAAAAGGCAATCGTATCAGAATACCTTTTCATTAACTAACAATTAAATTCGACGAAAAGAGTAATTACGCAATAACAGGGAGTTGTAGGTTATTTTCTTTCAATTTTAAAAAACAATTCTTTTCCAGCTCTACTTGCTATGGAGTTATAAGAGGTTTCCATAATAAGCATATTAAAAAACGGCTTGAAATACTCAATATACTCTTCTTTAAATCCACCAAAAGGCGGTGTATCTGTATTGAGAGGAATGTCGAAAAGTAAGCCAACAATCTTGCCATTTTCATAAAGTAATTCTTTTGCCTTTAGAACATAAGTAGATCTTAAATCAGGATTAATAGCACAAAAGAACGTTTGTTCAATAATTAAGTTGAAGGTCATATCTAATTCAAAGAAATCTTCATGTATTAAATGCTCTGATGGAAATGAAGGCACACGTAATTTTATATTTTGAAGTGCCGTATTAGATAAATCTACTACATAAACATTATTAAATCCTTGATTATGCAAATATTCAGCTTCATAAGAATTTCCTCCTCCAGGGATCAATATCTTTTGATCCTTATCTGCAAGTTGGTCGAAATATGTTTTTAATGGAGGTGATATCTGACCTAAATCCCAGCCCAAATTGTTTGTTTTGTAGCGTGTATCCCAGAACTCTTCAGATAGATTCATAAATTAGAAGCAATTATCTTGTTTATAATTTCTGAAAATTTGCTCAAACCTGAATTGATTTTATTTACCAAAAGTAATGTTTTCAATTTTCCGTTACATGGAAATCTCTTCTATTTTGTGAACTTACCAGAGATACAACTGACCAAAGACTTAGCTTTGGTCGATAACGAATTGGCATCTTCAATTGAAGGGTAGCCAAGACTTCTCAATCTTTCTTTCACTTCAAATGCATCAGTCTCCTTTTTGTACTTAAAAGACACCTTACTCTCTTCGACATTTACCGCTAAATCCGATATCGCTTCAATGTCTGATAATTTAGTGCTGATTGTGTGGGCACCACCGCTGCACTTTAGGTTTTGGACTATTATCGAGGCTTTCATATCAGTTGTATTTCAATATGCCTCCCTGTAAATCGTAGATCTCTGTAAATCCCAGTGCTTCAAGTTTGTTTGAGCTATACCTGCTTCTTTTGCCGCTTCTACAATACAGATACACTGCCTTATCTTTTACTAACTTATTGAATTCTTCATTGAATTTCTCTGAGTAGAAATCTATGTTAATAGCCCCTTCGATATGCCCTTGATTGAATTCCCTTGGAGTCCGAACATCCACCAACTGCACGTCCATATCTTGAACATGTGATTTAAACTCCATCGGCGATAACACCCTAATGTTCTCATTCGAAGAGTCATTGCTTCCGAGAAGCATACTTAATACTGACATAATGACTAATATTTGTTTCATATATTTTTATAAAAGGGGAGCCATACTTACTCGAACTATCACTCCCCAATTACCGAACCAACTAAAATTCGTTTTGGCCATTTAAAGTACCAGTTCCTTTTTCGCTAAATAGAAATCAATTTTCTCCAAGGAGTCATCCGCAATCCTATCATTCATTTCCTTTAATGTCTTCGGTGGAGGCACTATGACCTTATCCCCTTTCTTCCAATCTAAAGGCAAAGCCACCTTGTATTTGTCAGATATTTGCAGGCCTTCCAATGCCCGAAGAATCTCATTCATGTTGCGCCCTACATTCAATGGGTAATACATGATCAATCGTATTTTCTTTTTCGGATCAATGAAGAATACGGCCCTAACAGCTGCCGTTTCACTTTCATTGGGTTGCAACATACCGTATAGCTTGGAGACCTTCATATCGATATCAGCTATAATCGGAAAGTTAAAGAATACTCCAGTATTGTTACTCACGTTATTCACCCATCCTAAATGTGCATGAATACTATCGATGCTCAGTCCAAGTAATTCTGTATTCAAATCGTCAAATTCACCTTTCCTAGTTGCAAATCCCGTCATTTCTGTAGTACAAACAGGGGTGAAATCTGCTGGATGAGAGAAAAAGACAATCCATTTGTCTTTTGCGAATTCTGACAATTTTATTTTCCCTGTGGTGGTGATTGCCTCAAAATCGGGGGCTTGATCACCGATTCGTGGCATCGAGTTTATTTGTATATCTGTTGTTTCCATAACATGCTATTTTGATTTACTGTAAAGTTAACTCGTACGATGATCTAAGACAGTAACTTATGTTACACAATGAAATTGAATCAAGAATGTCTTTTCTTTTGAAAATAATTGTGGCATTCACATATCCTTGATCTTAAAAATCAATCCATTATGATGTCTGGAAACAGAAAACGAACTAGGCCGCATTTCTTAATTATGGTCTTCATATTTGTATTGGATTCCAGTTGGGAGGCGAATTAGAAGCGAAGTAAACTGTGGTTATCCATAATAGAAAAACCATAACTAAAGTTATGGGCTTTTATAGCACCAATATCCTAGATATATCTATGGCAGACATTGAGATACTAAATGATAGCTATCAGATGGTCATCCAAAATAATTTTATAAAACAGCATCTTATTTTCTCAATATATGAGCTTCAAGTTCTCATTTATACAAAAAAAACAGTCCCAATATACTGACTGAATAAAAATCATTTAAGAGTTATTTTAAATGAAGGTAATTCGTTATATTCGACCGGATATAACGCTATAAGAACCATGATTTCAGTTAATGACGCCTTGAATATTATTGAGATTGTTACAAAGACTTACGAATATGAAAAAGTAAGCCTTAATAGTGCTTTAAATTTGGTTTTATCCGAGGATATTCTATCTCCGATTAATATGCCTCCCTTTAGACAATCTGCAATGGATGGATATGCAATTAAATGGGGTGCGATAAAAACATACGATATTATTGAAGAGTCTAAAGCTGGAGATGCCATTAATCATAAACTAAATGAAGGAGAAGCGATAAGAATTTTCACAGGTGCCTTAGTACCTGATAATGCTGATACTGTCATCATACAAGAGCAGGTCAAAAAAACAAATGGTACTATTTTCATCAAAAATATGCCTGATAAATTTGCGAATATTCGTAAAACAGCTGAGCAAATTAAAAAGGGGGAGATAGCATTGAAAAAAGGAATGCAGCTAAACGCCGCTTCGATTGGCTTTTTAGCTTGTTTAGGAATTACTGAAGTGTCAGTATATAAAATTCCGAAGGTCTGCATTCTCGTCACTGGAAATGAGTTGCAAAAAGCCGGGTCCAACCTTGAAATTGGAAAGATCTACGAGAGCAATTCAATAATGCTTAAATCGGCATTGATAAAAGTTGGTGTAAAACATATTGATATAATAAGGGTCAAAGATGATTAT
>CBESOB010000240.1:0-3449 GCA_965530995.1 uncultured Flavobacteriaceae bacterium | reverse complement strand
AAAAAAGCCCCTAAGAATATTTTATCCTGATGCTTAAATTTTTACAATTATGAAAAACGAATCCAGAAAAGATAAGCTGATCTCAAGAAGAAGTGTCTTACCTATACTAGGAACAACTTTTCTAATCCCTTTTCTTGGATTTGGTAATTCAGAAAAAAACGATTCTTCAATCTCAGAAAATGAAGAGTATGAAACCTTACTAAAACCTGATGGCACTACTGTCAAGGTAAAAGTTAGTGCAATAAAGAAATCAAAAGTTGTAAAAAAGAATTTATCAAATTCGTCATTTCTCAAATGGTTGGGCAAATAATTCTAGCGTCATTTAATCTCACAACACATGGAAGATATTAACAAAACCTCAAGACGTAAATTTCTTGATAAGGGATTGAAAATTGGATTAGCAACGGTTATAGGAAGCTTTGGATTATCAAAACTCAGTTCAAAATTAAATGCTAAAAACAGTAGGTCACCTTCTGATAAAATAGAGCTCATGACCACTGACGGCAAACTCATTCAGGTAGATGCTTCCGAGGTTGTTGAAGTCGAGAAGCACAATGATCACGACAGTACTTATAATGTCAGGGAAGGGATGGCCAACAGGAAATTCGTTATGGTGGTCGATCTTGCTAAATGTAAAAACGCTCTTAAATGTCAAAGTGCTTGTAATAAAGCCCATTATATAACTGGAGACAATGCCTGGCTTAAGGTATATGATATGCAGGAAAGTAAAGACACCGCTCATTATTGGATGCCCATGATGTGCCAGCATTGTGATAAGCCAGCCTGTGTAACGGTTTGCCCTGTAGATGCCACCTTTAAAAGAAAGGATGGCCTAGTACTAATAGACAATGACCGCTGTATTGGATGCCGCTTCTGTATGGCTGCATGTCCGTATTCTACACGTGTCTTTAATTGGGCAGAACCCGATCAGGAAGTGACATTGAATATGGACTTGATAAATCATATCTCATCGCCAGAGCATGCAGGTAAACCAAGTCAAATAGGTACTGTAGACAAATGTGATTTCTGTCCACATCAGGTTCAGGAAGGCGAATTGCCTCATTGTGTAACCGCTTGCCCAAATGGCGTTTTCTACTTTGGAGATAAATATGAAGACACCGTTACCAATGGCGAAGAAACATTAAGATTAAGTCAACTTCTTGAAGACAAGGCAGGGTATCGATTTTTAGAAGGATTAGGAACTGAGCCAAGTGTCTATTATTTACCCCCTGCAGATCGATTAGTTGATTTTGAGGACGGCTTAGAATTTTATAAAGAATTTGAATCTGTAGAAAAACCAGAGTAACAATGAATGCATACAAAACTCTTGTTAAGGATTTAGCGCCGAAAAAATTCCATAAAAAAGATAAACTATGGATGCTCTTTTTAATTGTGATCATAATTGCAGGTATGATCGCTTATATAGATCAGATTCGGCAAGGCCAGAAAGTAACCAATATGAATGACTATGCGCTTTGGGGCATCTACATTTCCAATTTTGTGTTTTTCGTTGCGACGAGTTTTGTAGGTAGTGTTGCCGTGGCCATCTTAAGATTAACCCATAACAACTGGAGAACGCCATTAGTTAGAATTGCAGAAATTATTACAGTTGTGTCCATAGTCATGGCAGGGATAACAATTATGATTGACATGGCACGTCCTGACCGCCTAATGAATCTATTTATTCATGCCAGGCTACAATCTCCAATAACCTGGGACGTAGTAATCATTCCAACCTATATCGTAATCAGTATTTTACTGTTGTATTTTCCTTTAATTCCGGATTTCGCCATACTCAAAAAATATTATAAGAAAAGGAAGCCCAAGTTCAGTAAATGGTACGGAATCTTGTCATTAAACTGGACAGGAAGTTCAGACCAAAAAGCTATACAATCCAGATCGATAAAAATCATTGCTTTAATGATTCTTCCCGTCGGATTACTTCTTCAAACCATTGATGCTTGGTTGTTTTCAACAACCTACAGAATTGGCTGGGACAGCACCAATTTCGCTCCTTATTTTATTTCTGGAGCTATGGTGGCAGGAACAGGCGGGCTCATCTGTGTGATATTTGTGGTCAGGCATTATAAAAAATTAGAAAAGTACATAACCGATTTTCATTTCGATAAAATGGGTAAATTACTCGTCTTGGCTTGTTTGATCTATTTGTATTTTAATATTAACGAGTATGTAATTCCACTATTTACGGCTAAAAAAGGCGAAGTAAAACATTTAGACACCCTTTTTACTGGTGATTATTCCGTTTTATTCTGGGTAGTTACAATAATAGGATTGATTCTTCCAATAATTGTTTTGTTGTTTAGAAAAGGAAGAAAGCCGAAATCCATGTTTTTAATAGGACTCATTGTAGTGATTGGTTCCTGGTGGAAGCGATACGTTATTGTAACACCAACATTATTACATCCATTCTTGCCTATTCAAGGCGTCCCTGAATCTTGGCGACACTATTTTCCGAGTTTTCACGAATGGATCATTACAATTTCAACATTGGCAATGGCTTTATTACTGATTACTATACTGGTGCGTTACTTGCCGGTAATACCTATACAAAGAATGGCTGATGAATTAGGATTAAACAAAAAGGATCAGGGTGAAAAAATAGAACTATGAAAAGGTATTTAATATCACATACTATTGTACTTACTTTAATAGGAATAACTCTATTTGGTCTTGGCCTACAAAGTGCAAGTGCACAGGAAAAAACTCAAAATAAGGTAAGACTTAAGGTTGATTATGTAAAGATCATTGATGGGGATTCTTATCTTGATATATCTACAACCGCCAGAATTAATAAAAAAAATGTTTCAGTACCATATTTAGATCTAGTTATCTATAATGAAACTGAACAGGATGACATCGAATTGGGGACAACAACAACGAATCCAAAAGGCAAAATCAAGTTTGTTCTTCCGGAGCTGGCATCGATGCTTCCTGATTCAAGCCAAATATATACGGTCAAGGTCGCATTTAAAGGAAATGAAGGTTTTAAGAAAGCATCTAAAAGTGTTCGTTTTAAAAATGCCAATCTCTCCGCCCGATTGATCACTAAAGACAGTCTTAATTATATAAGCGCTACCTTGACTGATGCCGATTCTCATGACCCAATTTCTGATGAGCATTTAGATATTCAAGTACAGCGATTATTTAATCCATTAAAATTAGGTGAAGAATTTAACAATACTGACGACAATGGCACTATTCTTGTATTTATTGAAGAAGGAATTCCTGGAATAGATGGTGATTTAATGATTGAAGTCGTTCTATATGATAATGACACTTACGGCACCATCAAGTCCATAATTGAAGCCCCTATTGGAAAAGTGATTGTTGATGAATCGACATTTGCCAATAGAACTTTGTGGTCTACAAGAAGTAAGACCCCTTTGTTTATTCTTGTCTTTGGGAATTTCTTGATCATTGGAATGTGG
>CBESOB010000239.1:0-3466 GCA_965530995.1 uncultured Flavobacteriaceae bacterium | reverse complement strand
AGTAACATTAGGTTGCAAATCCAATGCTCAAGAAACCAAGGAAAGAGAAAACTTTGAAATCACAAAAACCGATGCTGAATGGAAAACTCAACTGACCGATAGGCAATATTATGTACTGCGCCAAGCCGGTACTGAAAGACCATTTACTAGTGACCTACTTGACAACAAAAACAAAGGAACCTATGTATGTGCGGCTTGCAATACTCCTCTATTCAAGAGTGATCACAAATTTAAGTCAGGTACAGGTTGGCCAAGTTTTGACAGGGAAATAGAAGGTAATGTAGCGTTTTTAACAGATTACAATATCGGTATGGCGCGAACAGAAGAACATTGTGCAACTTGTGGCGGACATTTAGGTCATGTTTTTAACGATGGGCCAAGAGAAACAACAGGCAAGCGTCATTGCATTAATGGTGCAGCTTTAAAATTCGAGCCTTCAAATGAGTAGCTACCTAACTAGCGTTTTAAAACAATTTAAATACTACAAATCATTAGGAGACAAAACCTTCGAGCAACTTTCATTTCATGAATTGAAAGAAAGACCAAATACCGATGCCCATAACATACCAACCATTATCAAACATATATTAGGTAACATGTTGTCAAGATGGACAAACTTCTTGACTGAAGATGGTGAGAAATCATGGAGACAGCGCGATCAAGAATTTGAGGACGACTATTCATCAAAGGAAGAAATTATTTTTGAATGGAATAGAGGCTGGCAATGTCTGTTCAACGCCATTGAATCTTTAACTGAAGACGATCTTGAGAAGCTCATTTATATTCGCAACCAAGGCCATACAGTTACTGAAGCCATTAATAGACAACTCGCCCATTATTCGTACCAGATTGGACAAATAGTTTTTCTTGGGAAAATAATAAATGGCAATGCTTGGAAATCTCTATCAATTCCAAAAGGGCTGTCATCTTATTATAATGCTGAAAAATTCAGTGTAGAAAAAGGTAGACGTCATTTTACAGATGACCTATAATTTTAATAATTCGAATTCATAATTCGAATTAGGTTTCGTAAATTCGTGGCTTCAATTCACGACTTAAAATCATACAAATGAGTAAATATGACATCATTGTTCTAGGAAGTGGTCCAGGTGGCTATGTAACCGCCATCAGAGCATCTCAATTAGGGTTCAAAACTGCCATCGTTGAAAAAGAAAGTCTAGGAGGCGTATGTTTAAATTGGGGATGTATCCCTACTAAGGCATTACTTAAATCTGCTCAAGTATTTGAATACCTTAAACATGCGGAAGATTATGGCCTAATGGTAAAGGATTATGACAAAGATTTTGATGCCGTGGTAAATAGGAGTCGAAATGTTGCTGACGGAATGAGCAAAGGCGTTGAGTTCCTAATGAAAAAGAACAAAATCGATGTTCTAAATGGTTTTGGCAAAGTGAAGGTTGGAAAAAAGATAGAAGTCAAAGCTGAAGACGGTAAAATAACGGATTACGAAGCAGACCACATAATAATTGCTACCGGAGCACGCTCAAGAGAATTACCAAGTTTACCGCAAGACGGTAAAAAAGTAATAGGTTATCGCGAAGCTATGACCTTGCCTAGCCAACCAAAGAAAATGATCATTGTTGGGTCGGGTGCTATAGGAATTGAATTCGCCTATTTTTATAATGCGATGGGTACAGATGTAACCGTTGTTGAATTCCTTCCAAATATTGTACCCGTTGAAGATCTAGACGTTTCCAAACAATTGGAAAAGAGTTTAAAGAAGGCTGGAATAAAGATCATGACTTCTGCTGAAGTGACTTCTGTAGATACTTCAGGAAAAGGTGTTAAAGCAGTGGTAAAAACAAGTAAAGGAGAAGATACTTTAGAAGCTGATATAGTTCTTTCGGCTGTTGGAATAAAATCGAATATAGAAAACATAGGACTTGAGGACCTCGGAATCGCAACGGACCGTGATAAAATCTTGGTCAATGACTATTACCAAACCAATATACCTGGTTATTATGCGATTGGTGATGTTACGCCAGGACAGGCTTTGGCCCATGTAGCGTCGGCTGAAGGAATCCTATGTGTCGAGAAAATAGCAGGGATGCATGTTGAAGCCTTGGATTATGGTAACATACCTGGTTGTACATATTGCATGCCGGAAATCGCAAGCGTGGGGCTTACCGAAAAACAAGCCAAAGAAAAGGGATACGAACTTAAAATTGGGAAATTTCCGTTTTCAGCTTCTGGGAAAGCTAGTGCATCTGGAAATAAAGAAGGCTTCGTAAAAGTCATTTTTGACGCCAAATACGGCGAGTGGCTAGGATGCCATATGATTGGCGTAGGTGTGACCGATATGATTGCAGAGGCTGTGCTGGGAAGAAAGTTAGAAACTACTGGACATGAAGTCCTAAAAGCTGTTCATCCACACCCAACGATGAGTGAAGCGGTGATGGAAGCTGTTGCAGATGCATACGGGGAAGTCATTCACTTATAAAAAATAGAGCCACTAGCCCTAGTGGCTTTTTTATTCTCGAATTATCAGATGAACTTAAAGAATTTTCGTGTAGTAGCCATTTCAGAAGGCATCTCTTACCTCCTATTGGCTGTGACCATGTATTATAAATATGTTCTAGACAACGGATTACCAAACAAAATCGTGGGGATGATTCATGGTGTTCTGTTCATTCTTTATGTGATCATGGCATTTTATCTAAGAAAAAAGCAACAATGGTCATTCAATACATTTGCAATCATTCTCATCGCCTCATTGATTCCTTTCGGGACTTTTTATATCGATAATAAATATTTGAAGACTAATTAAAGAAAGCTTTGAATAGCTAATTCATAGCTTTGCAAACCAAACCCAAGAGTAACACCTTTGGCATTTGGGGATATATACGATTGATGCCTGAATTCTTCTCGAGAAGAGGTATTGGAAATATGCACTTCGATCACTCGTGTTTCAATCGCTTTAACGGCATCACCAATTCCAACCAACGTATGGGTATAAGCTGCGGCATTCAAAATAATACCATCATAAGTAAACCCTACTTCCTGCAATTTATCAATGAGTTCACCCTCTATATTCGACTGATAAAAGTCTAAATTGATTTCCGGATATTTCTCTTTTATCTCTTTAAAAAATTCTGTAAACGACAAACTACTGGAAATAAGGAAGGCTTCGTAAAAGTCATTTTTGATGCCAAATATGGTAAATGGCTAGGATGCCATATGAATGGAGCTGGTGTAACCGATATGATCGCCGAAGCTGCGCTTGGACGAAAATTAGAAACAACATGTCACGAAGTATTAAAAACAGTGCATCCGAACCCAACAATGAGTGAAGCTGTTATGGAAGCTGTTGCAGCTTCATATGATGAAGTGATACATCTTTAGACATAAACCATAGAAATAGAAAAAATGCGATTCTAGACGAATCGTATATTTTTATATGTGTTTTTTAAGTATTAGAAAAAGAAATAGCCAATAGACGCTTGAA
>CBESOB010000238.1:0-3525 GCA_965530995.1 uncultured Flavobacteriaceae bacterium | reverse complement strand
AGGTCTGGAACAACCGTTAAAAAGCCTGACACTGATAAACATGCTAGGGCAAACCGTTAAGACTTACAATAACTTAGACATCTATGATCTAGAGAACGGTGTTTCTACTGGGGAGCTTAGTACAGGTGTTTACTTCGTAAATCTAACCACAGAGAACAATGTCAAACGCAATAAAAAAATCATTTTGAAGTAATTTGCTATTGATCCAAATGCACAAGACCTTTAGCTTTAAAGTTAAAGGTCTTTTTTTTGAGCCTTTGTTCAACAGATTGTTTATAAATCCTTAATTTTGCGACCTTATTAGAATCATGACTAAATGAGCAAGAAGTTCCCTGAATATAAAGGACTTGACTTACCAAAAGTGGCTGAGGATACTCTAAACTATTGGCAAGAGCACAACATTTTTGAAAAAAGTGTTACGTCTCGTGAAGGACAAGAGCCATACGTTTTTTTTGAAGGACCTCCTTCTGCCAATGGACTTCCTGGTGTTCATCATGTCTTGGCCCGTGCAATTAAAGATATTTTCCCACGCTATAAAACCATGAAGGGATATCAAGTAAAGCGAAAAGCGGGTTGGGATACGCATGGTTTACCGATTGAGCTTGGTGTTGAAAAAGAGCTTGGAATCACAAAAGAAGACATAGGAAAAACCATTTCCGTCGAAGATTATAATGCCGCATGCAGGAAAGCAGTAATGCGGTACACTAACGTTTGGAATGACTTGACGCAGAAAATGGGCTATTGGGTAAATATGGATGACCCATACATAACCTATGACCCTAAATACATGGAGAGTGTTTGGTGGTTATTAAAACAGATCTATAACAAGAGTTTATTATATAAAGGCTATACAATTCAGCCATACTCCCCAAAAGCAGGAACTGGATTGAGCTCTCATGAATTGAATCAACCAGGCACTTATCAAGATGTCACTGATACGACGGTTGTTGCGCAGTTTAAGGCAAAAGATGAAGTACTTCCTGACTTTTTGCAAAATGAAGGTGATATCTATTTTTTAGCATGGACGACAACACCTTGGACACTTCCTAGTAATACCGCCTTGACTGTTGGATCAAAGATTGACTATGTACTCGTTGAAACTTATAATCAATATACATTTGAACCAATAAATGTGATTTTGGCCAAGAAATTGGTCAACAATCAATTTTCCGGAAAATTCAACCGGGTAGAAGATAAATCTGAATTATTATCATATAAATCTGGAGATAAGACCATTCCATATTATGTGGTAAAGGAATTCAAGGGTAAAGATCTAGTAGGAATAACATATGAACAACTATTACCCTATACCCTCCCAAATGATAATCCAGAGAATGCTTTTAGAGTTATTTCTGGTGATTTCGTTACCACTGAAGATGGAACAGGGATCGTTCATACGGCGCCGACTTTTGGCGCAGACGACGCTATAGTTGCTAAACAAGCCAAGCCGGAAGTACCGCCAATGCTCGTAAAAGATGAAAATGGCACTTTGGTTCCGCTAGTGGATCTGCAAGGTCGTTTCAGGCCTGAAATGAAAGAGTTTGCTGGCAAGTACGTAAAAAATGAATATTACAATGATGGCGAAGCACCAGAACGTTCTATCGATGTGGAGTTGGCTATCAAGCTAAAAGAAGAAAACAAGGCTTTTAAGGTCGAAAAATATAAGCATAGCTACCCTAATTGTTGGCGCACAGATAAACCGATTCTATACTACCCTCTCGATTCTTGGTTCATTAAGGTAACTGACGTGAAGGACAGAATGTTCGAATTGAATGAGACAATTAACTGGAAACCTAAAAGTACTGGTGAAGGACGTTTTGGTAATTGGCTAGCGAATGCTAACGATTGGAATTTATCACGTTCACGTTATTGGGGAATTCCATTACCTATTTGGAGAACAGACGATGGTAAAGAGGAAATCTGTATAGGTTCGGTTGAAGAATTAAAAACTGAAATGCAACGCGCCGTTGAGGCAGGTATTATGAAATCTGATATCTTCCAAGACTTTGAAGTAGGTGATTATTCAGAAGATAATTATTCAAAAATTGACTTACACAAAAATATCGTCGATGAGATAGTTTTGGTTTCGGCATCCGGAAAGCCTATGAAACGAGAAAGTGACTTGATAGATGTATGGTTCGATTCTGGTTCAATGCCTTATGCTCAATGGCATTATCCTTTTGAAAATAAGGATTTGATTGACGAAAATAAGTCGTTTCCAGCGGATTTCATTGCCGAAGGTGTAGACCAAACTAGAGGTTGGTTTTATACGCTCCATGCCATTGCAACTATGGTTTTCGATTCTGTGGCATATAAAAACGTAGTGTCTAACGGATTGGTTTTGGACAAGAACGGACAAAAAATGTCTAAACGTTTAGGTAACGCTACAGATCCTTTTGAAACCATTTCAACGTATGGTGCTGATGCAACACGATGGTATATGATTGCCAATGCCAATCCTTGGGATAACCTAAAATTTGACCTAGATGGTATCGAAGAGGTGAAACGCAAATTCTTCGGCACACTTTATAATACGTATTCTTTTTTCACTCTATACACAAATATAGACGGGTTCATCTATTCTGAAAAAGATGTTCCTTTGGAAGAGAGACCTGAAATTGATCGTTGGATCTTGTCCGAATTACATACATTAATCCAAAAAGTGGATGCTTTTTACTCTGAGTATGAACCAACAAAGGCAGCACGGGCTATTTCAGACTTCACTCAAGAATATTTGAGCAACTGGTATGTTCGTTTAAGTAGAAGACGTTTTTGGAAAGGAGATTATCAAACCGATAAGATTTCAGCGTATCAAACATTGTACACGTGCATGTTGACTATTGCGAAACTTGGGGCTCCTATTGCACCATTCTTTATGGATAATTTGTATCTAGACTTGAATTCCGTGACCAATAAGGAGTCTTTTGAAAGCGTGCATTTAGCCGAATTTCCTAAATACAATGCATCTTATATAGACAAAGACCTTGAGCGCAAAATGGAAAACGCCCAAATAATATCATCTTTGGTTTTGTCGTTACGTGCTAGGGAGAAGATAAAAGTACGCCAACCTCTTCAAAAAATTATGATTCCAGTTGATAACCAACAACAAAAAGATGAGATTCTTGCAGTTTCTAACTTAATAAAACACGAAGTTAATATTAAGGAAATTGACCTGTTAGAAGACGCTTCAGATATCATAGTGAAACAAATAAAGCCAAATTTCAAGGTTTTAGGGCCTCGATTTGGAAAGGACATGAAACTGATTTCTAACGAAATACAGAAGTTTAAAGCCGATGATATCAAAAATATCGAGCAAAACGGTAGTATTGATGTTGAAGTGAACGGAAAAAGTATTACTTTGGATTTATCTGAAGTTGAGATTTCCTCAAAAGATATTGAAGGATGGTTAGTTGCCAACGCTGATGGATTTACAGTTGCCTTGGATGTGACCTTGACCGATGACCTAAAACGAGAAGGCATCGCCAGAGAATTGGTAAATAGAATTCAGAATTTAAGAAAAGATTC
>CBESOB010000237.1:0-3543 GCA_965530995.1 uncultured Flavobacteriaceae bacterium | reverse complement strand
AATTATCACTTATGCCTTGATCGGCCCTATCTTCAGGAGTTAATAATGCATGTGAGGCCTCTGCTGGTTGTAACATGGTACTCTCAACACCTGCGAGACTCATGGAAGGTTTTATCAGTTTCAAGGCATTCAGGAAGTCCTTGGTATTAATACCTTCATTCAATTCAAAAGACATCATGGCGCCATAACCCTTCATTTGTTTTTTAGCAATATCATGACTCGGGTGGTCCTTCAACCCTGGATAATACACCTTACTTACCGATTCATTTTTATTAAGGTATTTGGCAATTTTACGCGCATTCCGTTGTTGTGCCTTTACGCGAAGACCTAGTGTTTTCATGCTGCGCTCAAGCATCCAAACGGTGAAGTCACTCAAACTACCACCGAGGTTCTTGGCAATATTCCAAATAATATCCATATTCTCCTGCGTCGAAGCTACCGCTCCAGCACAGATATCACTATGGCCTCCAAAATATTTCGTGGCACTATGAATAACAATATCAATTCCGAAGTCCACCGGATTCTGTATCACAGGTGACGCAAAGGTATTATCGATTGCCGATAGCAGGTTTCTTGATTTGGCTAATTTGGCAATAGCTTCCATATCCACTAATTTCAAAAGTGGATTGGAAGGGGTCTCGATGTAGATCATCTTGGTATTGGATTGAATTACTTTTTCAAAATCCAATACATTCAAACCATCCGTGAACGTAAATTCAATGTTATAATTCGCAAAATGCGCTTCCATGAGATTCCTCGTACCGCCATAAATATCATTTTGTACCACGATATGGTCTCCAGATTTCAAGAAGGCGAGCAGTGTGGTACTAATGGCCGCCATACCAGAACCGAATATCATGGCGGCTTCAGCATGCTCCAAAGCGGCAATCTTCTTGCAAAGATATTCCTGGTTTGGGGTATTAAAATAGCGTGGATATCGCTTCACGTCCACATCTATATATTCATAGGACGTGGACAGATATATTGGCGAAATGGCTCCTTTGAACTGTTCATCAGGGGTTTCACCCACATGTGTACAAATGGTATTCAGACCCAGTTTTTTATTTTTCATTATCTCAATATTTAATAAGTTTTAAAGTTAAGAAAAAGACTGTCTAATAATGTCACTTCGAGTGATTTTCGTAATGCAATGAGAAAATCGTATCGAGAAGCAATGTGGCTTTTGTTCTCGATACAAATTTCTTTTCAAGAAATTCACTCGAACTGATAAATATTTTACACTTTCATGGTTTTCCAATGCCCTTTCTTGAACAAAATGATTCCTATAACGGCAATCAACACTTCCGCTAGGGTAATGGACCAAAACACACCTTTGGGTCCAAGGTCAAAGGTAATGGCCGCTGCATACGCAAAAGGCAATTGGAATACCCAAAAGCAAAGGAAATTGATATAGGTTGGTGTCTTTGTATCTCCTGACCCATTGAAGGATTGGATCACGACCATGCCATAGGCATAAAACACATAACCCGCTGCAATGACTTGCAAACAAAGGGCACCATTTTCAATCACCACAGTCTCTTCAGAAAACCAACCAACGATATGTTTGGCAAATATTAAATAGATCACCGATACCAAACCCATGAAGATAGCCGTGTATTTTCCTGTTTTCCAAACGGAGTCCTCAGCGCGTTGTGGTTTGCCTGCGCCAAGATTCTGCCCTACCAGTGTTGCGGCTGCATTACTCATTCCCCATGCGGGCATGAGTGTAAACATCATGACACGAATCGCTATGGTATAGCCGGCAAGTACCTCACTTCCAAATTCAGATATGATACGCATCAAGAATACCCAGCTAGACGTTCCGATCAAGAATTGTCCAATGCCTCCAAGGGAGATCTTTACAAGATTCCATAGCACTTCAGCACGAAATACTAGGTCTTTGAATGTAACCTTGATCCGACTCCAGCCATAAAACAATATGAACAATTGAAAAACCACCGCTGTGCCCCTTCCTATGGTCGTGGCAATAGCAGCGCCTTGAACCCCGAATGCCGGAATGGGACCGAATCCGAAAATGAACATGGGATCCAAAATAATATTCAGTCCATTGGAGAGAACGAGCGTCCACATGGCAACCGACGCATCACCAGCCCCTCTAAAGATCGCATTGATCAAGAACAAAAGCATAATCGTCACATTTCCTCCCAATAAGACTTGTGTGTATCCATATCCTTCTGCAATAAGATCAGGCTCAGCTCCCATAAGTCCCAAGATCTCCTTCGGGAATAAAAGTCCTATCACACTTACGATGGCTGCGACCATAATTCCCAAGAATATGGCCTGAACGGCGGCTTGCGATGCACCGGGCAAGTCCTTTTCCCCGACTCTACGAGCCACAACAGCGGTAGCTGCCATACTTAAGCCTATGGCCACGGCATATACCAAGGTGATGACGGATTCTGTTAATCCGATAGTAGCCACGGCATTTATACTGATTTGTGAGACATAGAAAATATCAACGATCGCGAAAATCGATTCCATCATCATCTCCAAGATCATGGGAATGGATAGCATGAAAACCGCTCGTCTAATACTTCCAGACGTAAATTCCTGTTCTTTACCAGAAACGGCCATTTTGAAGTACTTGAAGAATTGACTAATGGATATGGTTTGTTTGTTGTTTGATTGCATAATAACAAGATTATTGTAAGACATTACCAAACACCGAAGGTATTTGATACTCATTGGTTGACAAGAAGGTCAACATCACGGAAGTCATTTAAACAATCATAAGAATTCAAATATCAGAAAAAATAATGACAATCATCCTGAATTTGATACATTGCGAATAACCAGTATTATTTTCGCTATTTATCAACACCAACATTTCATCATTCATAAACCCTATGGCTTTTTAAGTCAATTGGTAAATAACCAAACACGACGAAAAAACAAGAAGCTCCTTGGCGAACTCCATGATTTCCCTGAAGGCACCATGGCCATTGGGAGATTGGACGAAACTTCGGAAGGCATACTACTCTTGACCACAGACGGTAAAATAAGTGAAGCCATACGAAGTAAAAAGGTAGAAAAAGAATATTATGTGCAAGTCGATGGTTTGATGACGGAGGATGCCATCCTAAAGCTTCAACAAGGCGTTGAAATCGGATTTGATAGTAAGAAATACATCACGAAGTCCTGCAAGGCCAATTTACTGGATTCCGTGAAGCATGTACCTATGGCCGATCGCAAAATCCGGGACGAACGTCATGGTCCGACAAGTTGGATTTCTATCACCATCACAGAAGGCAAGTTTCGTCAAGTTCGTAAAATGACAGCCGCTGTGGGTTTTCCTGCATTGCGATTGATTCGGGTGCGTATTGGCCATATTCACCTTGATATAGAGGCTGGAAAAGTCGTGGAAGTTTTATCTTTAGTGTACAAGTTGTAAAACTTACTTGAAATTCCGAATATAATTATATACGAGCTCCTTCCCTCAGATGAGGGAAGGTGTCTTGACGGTAGCGTCAAGACGGAAGGGTTGATAAAACAGATACTGAAACAAGTTCAGTATGACAAAAC
>CBESOB010000236.1:0-3567 GCA_965530995.1 uncultured Flavobacteriaceae bacterium | reverse complement strand
CAAAGCGCTGGAAAGCACCAATTACCGACACCGATAATTGGCCACGTTGTATCCAAATTGCTTGGCAATTGCATGATGGCATGGGTAATTGTATCGAGAGTGAAGACTATTTAATTAGACCAGATGGGTTCAATATTCCTTATGATGCTGAGAAAATCCACGGAATTTCAACAGATCTAGCTCAAGAGCAAGGAGTCCCTGTGTTAGAAGTCCTTGAAAAATTCAACGAAGTCCTAGAAAAAACCAGATTCGTAGTTGGGCAAAACGTTGGTTTTGATTTAAATATTATGGGAGCGGAATTCGTTCGTGCCGACATAGCCAACCAACTTCAAGAGTTACCGATTCTTGATACCTGTACAGAACATACAGCGCGATTATGCAAGATCCCTGGAGGTCGAGGAGGAAAGTTCAAGTTACCAACACTTACAGAATTACACCAGTTTCTTTTCAATACACCATTTGCCGAAGCCCATAACGCCACAGCAGATGTCGAGGCAACAACGCGCTGTTTATTTGAATTGATACGATTAGGAGAATTTACAAAAGAACAATTAGAAGCTCAGCCAGATTATTTGGAGCGTTTCTCTGAAGCTAACCCAAAAACCATTCAGCTCATTGGCTTGAAGCACATCAACCTGAAGGTCGAAAGTGAAAAAATAAAAAAACGTTTAGAAAAGGCACAGAAAACTGATGAAGTCACGGTTGATGTCGCGAAGAATCTATCTGGATTATCTGATGTCGATTTTGTGCATTTACACAATCACTCACAGTTTTCGGTATTGCAGTCTACCATTAGTATCAAGGATTTAGTAGAAGCTACTGCTGAAGCAAACATGCCTGCAGTTGCCTTAACGGATCATGCTAACATGATGGGTGCTTTCCATTTTGTGAAGGCTGTTAACGTGCATAACAAGCAAGCAGAATCCAAGAACAAAGAACTCATTGAATCTGGTGAAGAGCCAACAGAAAAAGAGATCAAGCCCATTCTAGGTTGCGAATTCTTTGTCTGTGATGATCACACCAATAAATCTGTTAAGGATTATGGGTATCAGGTTGTCTTGTTAGCCAAGAATAAGAAAGGCTATCATAATTTGGCTAAGATGTCGTCCATTGCGTACACCGATGGGTTTTATTATGTACCGAGGATCGACAGAAAAGTCATTGAGAAATACAAGGAAGATATTATTGTATTGACAGGGAATCTTTATGGAGAAGTCCCTGGAAAAATATTAAATGTTGGAGAGAAACAGGCGGAGGAAGCTTTGCTTTGGTGGAAAGAGCAATTTGGTGATGACTTATATATCGAGTTAATGCGCCATGACCAAGAAGACGAGAATCGTGTAAATCCGGTGCTGATCGATCTTGCCAAAAAACATGACGTCAAGATCGTCGCTTCGAACAATACCTATTACTGCAAAAAAGAAAATGCCAATGCACACGATATTCTTTTATGTGTAAAAGATGGTGAAAAACAAGCAACACCCATTGGACGTGGTCGTGGTTATCGATATGGGTTACCTAATCAGGAATATTATTTCAAGTCGTCTGACGACATGAAATTGCTTTTCAAAGATCTTCCAGAAGCGATTGTCAACATCCAAGAAGTGGTCGATAAAATCGAGGGCTATCAATTGGCTCGTGAGGTATTGCTTCCTAAATTCGATATACCAGAAGAATTTGATAATGAAGATTCTTATTTGAAGCATTTGACCTATCAAGGCGCGAACAAGCGTTACGATGAAATTACACCGGAGATAAAGGAGCGTCTTGATTTTGAACTCGATGTTATTGAGAAGACAGGCTATCCTGGGTATTTTTTGATTGTCGAGGATTTTATTCGTGAAGCTCGAAACATGGATGTGTCTGTCGGGCCAGGGCGTGGTTCTGCAGCTGGATCGGTAGTGGCTTACTGTCTTTGGATCACGAACATTGATCCCTTGAAGTACGATTTGCTTTTTGAGCGTTTCTTGAATCCGGATCGAGTGAGCATGCCCGATATCGATATCGATTTTGATGATGAAGGTAGAAGCCGGGTTATGGACTATGTCATCGATAAATATGGAAGTAGCCAAGTAGCCCAGATCATTACCTATGGTACCATGGCCGCCAAGTCATCGATCAGGGACACGGCAAGAGTGTTGGACTTACCTCTGGGAGATGCAGATAGAATTGCCAAGTTGATTCCGACAATGTCCAAACTTGGGAAGATATTCGGGGCAGAGGAGAAAGACCTAAAACGACAATTCAGGCCAGAAGATCTAGAGAAAGTCAATGAATTATTGAACATAGCCGATGGTGAGGATCTAGAAGCCGAAACAGTCAACCTAGCCAAAATACTTGAAGGCTCTGTAAGAAATACCGGAATTCATGCCTGTGGGGTGATTATCACTCCAGACGATATTACAAAATTCGTGCCTGTGGCAACCGCAAAGGATTCTGATCTGTATGTTACGCAATTCGATAACTCCGTGGTGGAGGAGGCAGGATTGCTGAAAATGGATTTCTTGGGACTGAAAACCTTGACCTTGATCAAGGATACGGTGAAGATCGTTAAGGCCAAACATGATGTACTGCTAGACCCTGATAATTTCCCATTAGATGATGAAGAAACCTATCAACTCTTTCAGAGAGGGGACACTGTAGGGATTTTTCAGTATGAATCTGCAGGGATGCAGAAGCATCTAAAGGATCTTAAGCCTACGGTTTTTGATGACTTGATTGCCATGAATGCCTTGTATCGTCCTGGACCAATGGAATACATTCCTAGTTTCATTAAAAGAAAACATGGGGACGAAGACATCGTATATGATCTTCCAATTATGGAGGAGAATTTGAAGGAAACCTATGGGATTACGGTATATCAAGAGCAAGTGATGCTGCTGTCTCAGAAACTGGCAGATTTCACAAAAGGTGAAGCCGATGTCTTGCGTAAGGCCATGGGTAAGAAACAACGTGCCGTGCTTGATAAGATGAAACCAAAGTTTATCGAACAAGCTGCCGCTAAGGGTCATGACGAAAAGATCCTAGAGAAAATCTGGAAAGATTGGGAAGCCTTCGCTAGTTATGCCTTTAATAAATCGCACTCCACATGTTATGCATGGATCGCTTATCAAACGGCGTATTTAAAGGCGCATTATCCAGCTGAATATATGGCTGCTGTTCTGTCTAATAACATGAACGATATCAAGTCTGTGACATTCTTCATGGAAGAATGTAAGCGTATGAAGCTAAACGTTCTTGGACCGGACGTCAATGAATCGTATTATAAATTTTCGGTAAACAAAGACAATGCGGTTAGGTTTGGCATGGGCGCCGTAAAGGGTGTCGGTGCAGGAGCCGTAAATTCGATTGTAAAAACAAGAAAGGAAGGCGGGGCATACAAATCCATTTTCGACTTAGGAAAACGTATCGATTTACGTGCGGCCAATAAAAAAGCTTTTGAAAACTTGGCCAACGCCGGAGGTTTCGATTGTTTTAGCGATACCCATAGAGCTCAGTATTTCCAGGATGAAGGAGACGGAATCACCTTCTTGGAGAAAGTCATAAAATACGCCAATAAGTATCAAG
>CBESOB010000235.1:0-3595 GCA_965530995.1 uncultured Flavobacteriaceae bacterium | reverse complement strand
GATAGTTTCTTCTGCTTTTGAAATTGTAATAGATTTTAATAATGAAAACAATTTTGAGTTTATTGAGGCTTATGGATTTGAGGTTTTTCCATCTGATGTTACATTAGTTTACATTTTATGGGATACTATTGATGGTCAGGATATTTGGCGATTAATGCCTCAAAATGTTGTTTTTGATGATGGAAGTATTTTGACTTACAATTTTGATTTTACACAAGTAGATGTGAGATTTTTTTTAGATGGCACAGCAGATTTGCTGACATTAGATGATGTGTGGACGCGAGATCAGGTTTTTAGAGTTGTTGTTGTACCTGCTGATAATGTAGATGGTATAGACACTTCTAATCTAAATCTTATTATGGAGGCTAATAATATAGAAGTCTTTGAAGCTAGATAACAACTTGAAATAGATTATGTGAAAGTCCGGAAAAAATTTCGGACTTTTTTTATTCCAAAGCCTTAAGTTTACTCAAGCTTACAATACAAAATGTATATTTGTCATTCAACAGAAACAACCAATCAAATGGAATGCATTTCGGTTTTTGATATGCTTAAAATCGGTATCGGCCCTTCTAGCTCTCATACTTTAGGTCCTTGGCGCGCCGCCGAACGCTGGATTGACGAATTAAAGGCAAATGACAATTTCAATAAGGTTGAAAAAATAGAAGTGGATCTTTATGGGTCTTTATCCTTGACAGGTAAAGGTCACGCTACAGATTATGCCATAATGTTAGGCTTAAGTGGTGCCGACCCAGAAACAATTCCGACTGAATCCATAGAAAGTATCGTCCAGACAATAAAAAAAACAAATACACTCAGGTTCAATGATGAGAAAAAATTAGATTTCAATCCTGATTCAGATATTATCTTCAACAGAAAGTTTCTACCTTTTCATGCCAATGGCATGTCTTTTTCTGCATATATCGACGGTCAAAAAATAACTTCAAAATTCTACTCAATCGGTGGTGGTTTTGTTATTAAAGAAGAACGTAAGAATGCTAAACGTAATTTTGAGATAAAATGTTCATTTCCCTATCCAATTGATAAGGGAACAGAATTATTGGTGTTTTGTGCGCGTTTGAATATGCCTATATCTCAAGTGGTATTGGAGAATGAAAAGTCCATCCGCTCCAGTGATGTTATTGACAACGAACTTAAACGCATTTGGGACACTATGCTCGAATGCATGTATATTGGGTGCCATACTGAAGGCAATCTGCCAGGCGGATTGAATGTTCGTCGTCGCGCCTATGATATGCACCAAAAATTAAACGGAGAAAAACCATATACCAATCCGGTACAATGGATATATTCCATTCGAGATACTGAAGTGAAATTCAGGCAGATCCTTAAATGGGTAAGTTGCTTCGCTTTGGCGGTAAATGAGGTCAATGCTTCATTAGGCCGTGTTGTTACCGCACCTACAAATGGAAGTGCCGGTGTAATTCCTGCTGTGTTGATGTACTACTTAGTGATTGAGAATCACGATGGCGATTTCGCGGACATAAAACGATTCTTGCTTGTCGCGGGAGAAATTGGAAGTCTTTTCAAAAAAGGTGCTACTATTTCGGCAGCAATGGGAGGCTGTCAAGCTGAAATAGGTGTTTCTTCGGCTATGGCCGCTGGAGCATTGACCGAATTGTTAGGAGGTACACCAGAACAAGTGTTGGTTGCAGCTGAAATCGCCATGGAACATCATCTTGGATTAACATGCGACCCGATTGGCGGACTTGTTCAAATTCCATGTATTGAGCGAAACTCCATGGGAGCTATAAAGGCTATAAATGCTGCTGAATTAGCTTTGGATACCGATCCAAATAACGTAAAAGTACCTTTCGACAAGGTTGTCGATACTATGTGGGAAACGGCAAAAGACATGAACACAAAATACAAGGAAACTTCTGAGGGAGGTCTAGCCGTTAGAGTGAATCTCTCCGATTGTTAATCTTTATTTGTTTCGCAACTACTTGTTCGTCTAGTATCTATCAAATAAATGATTTTCCATTTGCCTCCATCATTGAATAGTTGAAACGAATTAACGCCACAATGACTGAATTTGTCATTCAACCAGAATTCATACTCTGTCCATGCATTTGCCATGTTACCATCTATCTGAATATTATACGACGAAATTCGTTCATCCCATTTTTGATCGGCAGGACGACTACCAATGGCCTTGACTAATGCACCAGGCTCATCAGTGACAAGAATATCCTTGCCTTCTTTATTCTTGTAGGCTGTTTGCATAATAACCTTATCCATCATTACCGATTTCATTAAAATAGTATCTCCTTTATGAAATCCTTCAAAAAAAGTTTTAATGGTGTTTTTTACGGCTTCATCAGCAAGGGGTTGAGCCTTAGCAATTGATACTAAAGAAATCAATGTCATAGTAATAATGGTCCTGTGCATGCTATTCATATTTTTTTAAAAGTAATGAAAAGTGTCAACTTCAAATAAAGTTTAACAGTATTTTTACTATTGCTTTATTTAGTATTTTTGCCCTCTAACATTATAGTATATGTCTACAGCTAAAAAGGATTATAAACGTATTACCGTAAAGACCTTGATTGATATGAAAGCCAATGGCGAAAAAATATCGATGCTCACGGCTTACGATTACACATTTGCCAAAATAGTCGATGGTGCTGGTATTGATGTTATACTTGTTGGTGATTCGGCCAGTAATGTAATGGCTGGTCATGAAACTACCCTACCCATTACATTGGACCAAATGATCTATCATGCTTCTTCAGTAATACGGGCCATAGATCGAGCCTTGGTTGTTGTCGATATACCTTTCGGAAGTTATCAAAGTGACCCTAAAGAAGCCCTGCGATCCGCAATTAGGATCATGAAAGAAAGTGGCGCACACGCCGTAAAGTTGGAAGGCGGTAAAGAAGTAAAAGAATCTATTAAAAGAATAATAAATGCGGGAATTCCAGTAATGGGCCATTTAGGGTTAACACCACAATCTATTTATAAATTTGGGACCTATACCGTAAGAGCGAAGGAAGAACATGAAGCAGCTCAACTTATTGAAGATGCGCATTTGCTTGAGAGAATTGGTTGTTTCGCTATTGTTCTGGAAAAAATTCCGGCAAAATTAGCTAAAAAGGTTGCAGAAAGTCTGACCATCCCTATAATTGGTATTGGCGCAGGTAATGGCGTTGATGGCCAAGTGCTTGTTCTACAAGATATGCTAGGAATGACGCACGAATTCAATCCTAGATTTTTACGTCGTTATATGAATCTTTATGAGGATATGACCAAAGCGATTGGTCAATATGTATCTGATGTTAAGTCAACAGATTTTCCGAATGACAAGGAACAATACTAGTCAAGGTGTCTAAAATTCTCTCAAATAAATCCAATGTTCAGGTTCTATATGAGGATAATCACATAATAATTATCAATAAACGAGTTGGTGATATTGTTCAAGGAGACAAAACTGGTGATAAACCGCTATCTGATGTGGTTAAAGAATACATCAAGGATAAGTATAATAAGCCAAGTGAGGTATTCTTAGGTGTTGTGCATCGATTAGATCGGCCCACTTCCGGAATAGTTATGTTCGCGAGAACCTCGAAAGCAT
>CBESOB010000234.1:0-3776 GCA_965530995.1 uncultured Flavobacteriaceae bacterium | reverse complement strand
TTAATAATGTCTTTTTGTTTAAAAAAAAGTTAAAATGATTAAACAAACTATAATATTTATGTTTTTGTTAACATTTGGCACAACAAATGTTCTAGCACAAGAAGGTTATAACCAATATGATCATGTTGGATTGCGGCATGGTAAATGGAAAAAGAACTTTGAGGACACCAAACAAGTGCGTTATGAAGGACAATTTGAACATGGAAAAGAAATAGGGCTTTTCAAGTTTTATAAACTTGTTAGTAAGAAGGGCGTCTTAACAGCTACCAAATCATTCAATGATTCGGATCAAATTGCTCAAGTGACTTTTTTAGCTTCCAATGGAAAAACCATAAGTAAAGGAAAGATGAATGGCAAGACCTATATGGGTGAATGGCTTTACTATCATAATGATTCTGATAAGGTCATGACAAAAGAAGCCTACGATGATGATGGGAAGTTGATAGGAGAAAAGCAGGTATATTTTGAAAATGGGCAATTGGCAGAGACCTTGTTTTATAAGAATGGTAAAGAAGATGGCAATGCCATAAATTATTCCGAAAAAGGAATTATTCTCAAGGATTTTAATTTTAAGAATGGTGAATTGCATGGAGCCTATAAAGATTACACATCCAAGGGCGAATTGATTGTAGATGGGCAATTCAAGAACGGAAAGAAGAAAGGCATATGGAAGTATTATGAAAATGGGGAACTCGTAAACGAAAAAAACTTTTCAGACCAAAAATCTTTCAGTAGTAATGACAATTAATTGCCGGGTACAATTAATAAGTAATTCCAACCTTTTATCGTAATTTTGCAGTATGCAAAGAGTGATCGTAGGACTTTCAGGTGGTGTCGACTCTAGCGTTGCGGCTTATTTATTGAAGGAGCAAGGCTATGAAGTCATTGGCTTGTTCATGAAGAACTGGCATGATGATTCTGTGACTATTTCTGATGAATGTCCTTGGCTAGACGATAGTAACGATGCCATGTTAGTTGCGGATAAATTAGGTATCCCTTTTCAAACGGTTGATTTAAGCGAAGAATACAAAGAGCGTATCGTTGATTATATGTTCGATGAATACGAGAAAGGCCGTACACCTAATCCTGATGTGCTTTGCAATCGCGAAATCAAGTTCGATGTGTTCATGAAAATCGCACTCGACCTTGGAGCAGATTATGTCGCCACAGGCCATTATTGTAGAAAGGGTAAGATTGAAAAAGATGGGCACACTATTTTTCAGTTAAAAGCAGGTAAAGACAACAACAAAGACCAATCGTATTTTTTATGCCAATTGTCGCAAGCTCAATTATCGAAAGCATTATTCCCTATTGGTGAATTAATAAAACCTGAAGTGCGTAGAATTGCTGCTGAGTTAGATTTGATAACGGCAGATAAAAAGGACTCTCAAGGTTTGTGCTTTATAGGAAAGGTGAGATTGCCTGATTTCCTTCAACAGCAGTTAAAGCCAAAAGAAGGTGTTATTGTGGAAATTCCAGAAGAACAAGATTATTATAACACTGAGGAGCCTATGTTTTCTTCAGAAACGGAAAAACTAGAATACCTCTCAAAGAAGATAGAATACTCAATTGAAGACGGACAAGTAGTTGGTAAGCATCAAGGCGCGCATTATTTCACCAAAGGACAAAGAAAAGGATTAGCCGTTGGAGGTACCGTTGAGCCATTGTTTGTTATAGATACAGATGTGGATGAGAACGTGATCTATACAGGTCAAGGAAAAATGCATCCAGGCTTATACAGACGTGCTTTGTTTGTGAGCAATGAAGAATTGCATTGGATTCGTGAAGACCTAGCATTAAACACTGACGAAACCATGGAAGTCTTGGCGAGAATACGTTACCGACAACAATTGGAAAAGGCAAAACTTTATAGGGTAGAAAGTGGGCTCTATGTGGAGTTCGAGAATCCGCAATCCGCTATAACCGAAGGACAGTTTGTGGCGTGGTATATTGAAGACGAACTCCTGGGGTCAGGTGTAATCTCTTAATCAAATTAATGAACAATAGAATTTCTAAGCTTTTTGGAATAACGTATCCCATTATACAAGCGGGAATGATCTGGAATAGTGGTTGGCGATTAGCTTCAGCATCAAGCAATTCTGGTATATTGGGATTGATCGGAGCAGGTTCCATGTATCCTGATGTATTAAGAGAACATATCCAAAAGTGCAAGAAGGCAACAGATAAACCTTTTGGAGTCAATGTACCCATGCTATATCCTAACATTGATGAGATCATGAACATTATTGCAGAGGAAGGTGTCAAGATCGTATTTACATCTGCTGGCAATCCAAAAACTTGGACATCATGGTTAAAAGAGAGAGACATCACGGTCGTACATGTTGTAAGTAGCGTCAAGTTTGCATTAAAGGCTCAAGAGGCAGGAGTGGATGCCATTGTTGCTGAAGGCTTTGAAGCAGGAGGACATAATGGACGAGAAGAAACAACGACTTTAACCTTAATTCCCATGGTCAAGGAACAGCTGGAAATCCCGTTGATCGCTGCCGGAGGAATAGCCACAGGAAAGGCGATATTGGCATGCATGGTTTTGGGTGCCGATGGGGTTCAGATAGGCAGTCGTTTCGTAGCAAGCGAAGAGTCTTCTGCTCATCAGGCGTTCAAGAATATAGTGGTCGATTCTAAGGAAGGTGATACACAACTTACTTTAAAGGAGTTAGCACCTGTGCGGCTAATCAAGAATAAATTCTACCATGAAGTTCAAGAGCTCTATAAAAAAGGCCCTTCTATTGAAGAGTTAAAAGAATTATTGGGTAGGGCACGATCTAAAAAGGGAATGTTCGAAGGCGATATGGAAGATGGAGAATTAGAAATCGGGCAAATTTCTGGTTTAATACACGATATCAAACCCGCAGCAAAAATTGTAGATGATCTTATAACAGAATTTGAAGAGGCTAAGAAGCTTGTAAAAAAAATGTAGTTTTCATAAGTATGGTCTGCTGTTAACTGCTATATATTTTTCAAACCTTTCTTTTGGACAGGATATTGTGATTAATGAGGTAGATTCAAATACGGCGAGTATAGATGATATCTCCTAAAAATAGCTTTGGATAATCAGATATATTCAAAACGGTTTATCAAATATTGATCCTTAGGTTATCCCTAATTCAGTTTTCTGAATTTTTGTTGGCAAGCTTCAAAACATGGGAAGTTCAATATCAATCGATTATTTGAAATTTCATAGACTAAACGCATGCCATTATTATTACAATTATCAGGCATAAGCGTATTATTCATCGTATCGTAAGTGCCTGTAGTTTCCTGATTAGATGACGTATCCATTGAACATAGTGAGCCATTTGAAACTATGTTGCCATCATTGAAGAATTCAATTATTTTATCACTATTTACAACTACAAAATCGCCGCTACCATCTCCCGGATCAAGGTATTGTTCAATTAATAACCATGTGCCAATCAATTCAGGAGGGCGCGAGTCGTTATTGTTATTTGTGCATGACATTAAAGCTAATAAAAGTAGTATGCTTAGATCTATTCGTTTCATAACACGTTTAATTATAAGATGCTCAAAGTTGATATTGGTTGCGTATGATGTATTAAGATATTTACAAAAAAAAGAGGGCTATTATAGCCCTCTTCAATTCAAAACGTTTTAACCAACAGTATTTTTAAATCCCTCTAAAATAAATAGCTAAAATGTTTCTATGTACATAAGTAAAACTCATTGAAGTAGAATTTAGACACCATTAATAGAAAAATGTCCCAAAACCCTATGTACAATATGGTTTACGATTTTTT
>CBESOB010000233.1:0-3837 GCA_965530995.1 uncultured Flavobacteriaceae bacterium | reverse complement strand
AAATCTGAAATTATTTCAGAGATCAATAAGTCAGATGCTACAGTGATACTAACACTTGGAGCAGGAGACATTGGAGAAGAAGTTAAACATATAAAACGAAGTTTGAGTGTTGCGAGTTAATTGGAACTATTTAAAAATCTTTGCATTATTGCTATTAGTGGTGTTTCTGTATGCATTTTCATCAACAAGAAATTTGCAAAGAGCAATTTCACAACCCAGTATTAAATTCATGGGAGAAAATACACTTTTCATTACCCATGAGACTGTTAGTAAATTGTTAATACAAAATAATCAGAAGGTTACGAGTGTGCCTAAAGAAATTTTAGATTTGAATGGCTTGGAAACTGCCCTGAATTCCAATCCTATGATTAAGCATGCGGAAGTGTATGTTGCTGTTAATGGGGATATTACGGTTGAAATCATTCAAAAGAAGCCTATAGCAAGAGTCAACTCGAGTGTGTCTTATTATATTGATGATCAAGGTTCAATTATGCCCTTGTCTACAAATTATACGGCAAGAGTGCCATTAGTTACTGGCATAATTAAGAAGAATGACTTGAATCATGTTTTTAAAGTGGCTAAAAAGGTGCAGGAAGATGAATTTTTGACGAAACATGTTGTAGAAATTCATCAGATTGGTAGTAATGATATATCATTGAAATTAAGACAATACGATTTTTATGTGTCTCTGGGTAACACTCGAGAGTTGGACAAGAAAATAAACAACCTAAAGGCATTTTATCAAAAAGCCCTAAAGGACAAAACACTAAATAGTTACAGCAATGTAAACCTGCGATTTGGGAATCAAGTTGTGTGCACTAAAAAATAGACTATGGAACAAAATATATCAGTGGGATTGGATATAGGTACGACAAAGATTGTTGCAATGATAGGTCGTAAAAACGAGTATGGTAAGTTGGAGATTTTGGGCATAGGTAAATCAAGAAGTCTCGGAGTACATCGAGGCGTAGTTAATAATATCACCCAAACCATTCAATCCATCCAACAAGCGGTGCAAGAAGCAGAAGCGGAATCAGGAATGAAAATTGAAGAGGTTACCGTTGGTATTGCAGGACAGCACATCCGTAGTTTACAGCATAGCGATTACATTACTAGGGCAAATTCTGAACTGGTTATCGATGAAGAAGATATTGAAAGGTTAATAAATCAAGTTCATAAATTGGTTATGCTTCCAGGGGAGGAAATCATTCATGTGCTGCCTCAAGAGTATAAAGTGGATGGGCAAGCCGAAATAAAGGAACCAATCGGGATGTATGGCGGCCGATTGGAAGCTAATTTCCATGTAGTAGTGGGTCAAGTATCATCCATCAGGAATATTGGCCGTTGTGTCAAAAGTGCAGGATTGCAATTAGAAGGCATCACACTAGAACCTCTTGCTTCTGCCAATGCGGTATTGAGCCAAGAGGAGAAGGAAGCAGGTGTCGCATTGATTGATATAGGTGGTGGTACAACGGATCTGGCGATTTTCAGGGATGGAATAATTCGGCATACGGCGGTGATTCCGTTTGGAGGCAATGTTATAACAGAAGACATCAAAGAAGGTTGTTCGATTATTGAAAAACAAGCAGAACTCCTTAAAATTAAATTTGGTTCTGCATGGCCAGGTGAAAATAAGGATAATGAAATTGTTTCGATTCCTGGATTACGTGGACGCGAACCAAAAGAGATCACACTTAAGAATCTTTCAAAGGTCATACATGCAAGAGTTGTGGAGATCATTGAACAGGTCTACGTGGAAATCAAGAACTACGGTCATGAAGAACAGAAAAAGAAATTGATTGCAGGTATTGTCTTAACAGGAGGAGGAAGCCAGTTGAAGCATTTGAAACAATTGGTCGAATATATTACAGGGATGGATACCAGAGTAGGTTATCCAAACGAACACCTTGCGGGTGGTAATGACGAAGACGTTACCAGTCCAATGTTTGCTACAGCTGTAGGATTGGTCATGGATGGTGTAAGACGCCAGGATCGTAAGCATTCTGAGCAAATTGCAGGGGTTATGGAGGCGAATGGAGAAGTCGCCAATGAAGAGAATATTTCTAATGATAAAAAGGATCAACCCCTAAAGGAAAGACGATCATTTTTAGATAAGTTAACCGAACGCGTTAAGGATTTTTTGGATAACGCGGAGTAAATAAAATACACATAACCGATAAATAAGAATTTATGAGCAGTAAACAAGAACTCGAAGGCATATCCTTCGATTTACCCAAAAATCAATCGAACGTAATCAAGGTTATAGGTGTTGGCGGAGGCGGAAGTAATGCCATTAACTATATGTTTCAACAAGGTATTAAAGGCGTTGACTTTGTAATATGTAATACAGATGCACAAGCCCTTCAAAATAGCGGTGTGCCAAATAAAATTCAATTGGGTCTTAATCTAACAGAAGGATTAGGTGCAGGAGCCAATCCAGAAGTAGGTGAAAAATCTGCAGTTGAAAGTTTCGAAGATATTCAACGCATGTTAGATACTAACACAAAAATGATTTTCATAACTGCAGGAATGGGAGGTGGTACAGGTACCGGTGCTGCTCCAATTATTGCTAAGATGGCTAGAGAGTTGAACATCCTTACGGTTGGGATTGTTACAATGCCATTTCAGTTTGAAGGCAAAATGCGTTGTGAACAAGCCCAAATAGGTATCGAAAATCTACGTAATCAAGTAGATTCCTTGATTGTGATCAATAATAATAAGCTTCGAGAAGTCTATGGTAATTTAGGATTTAAAGCGGGATTCGCCAAAGCTGACGAAGTCCTAGCCACAGCTGCTCGTGGTATTGCCGAAGTCATTACACATCATTATACCCAAAATATAGATTTACGAGATGCCAAAACAGTGCTTAGTGATAGCGGCACGGCCATTATGGGTTCTGCTATCTCTACAGGCCAAAACCGAGCGCATGAAGCTATTATAAGAGCCTTGGATTCTCCGTTATTGAATGATAACAAGATTACTGGAGCTAAAAATGTGTTACTGTTAATAGTTTCAGGTACTCAAGAAATTACAATTGATGAAATTGGAGAAATCAATGATCATATCCAAAACGAAGCGGGTCATGGAGCAAATATAATAATGGGTGTTGGTGATGATGAAGATCTTGGTGAAGCTATTGCTGTAACTATTATTGCCACTGGATTCAATATCGAACAACAAGATGAGATTACCAATACGGAAGTGAAAAAGGTCATTCATTCGTTGGAAGATGATCAGTCCATGGAACACGATTTATTGCAAAAAGACGTCGAACCAGCTATTATTAGACCTGATATTATACTTGAAACAAAAGAAGAGGAAATCGTGCGTCATACTCTTGATATCGAGGAAGATGTTGAAGAGCTAAATACTTTGAAAAAAAGTTTGGTTAGTCGTCAAGCCGCCATGCCTGAGATAGACGTAGAAGAGTCTATGGATTTAGTTCCTACAACAGAGCTCATCAAGAATATTTCGGTGACTTATGATGAAGTTTTGGCAGATATATCTTCCATTGATGAGCAATTTATTATCACCTCTATCGAAGAAGAAGAAACTCAAGATTATTCAGAAGAAGAAGAACAAATTACTTTGACATTCGATTTGCCATTAAGCGCTGCAGCAGAGGAAAAACAGATTGAAACACAAACCTTAGTTGAAGAAAAGGTAATGTTCGAATTGGATGATGAAGTTAAGGAAATGAAAGTAAAGGATCATATCGAACTCATACCGGTTACTGAAGCTAATGAAGATGGAGAAACGCGTTATGTTCTTGAAGATTATATAGAATTAGAATCTTCATTGAATTCTGCTGAACCTGAAAATAATGATGCAGATGAG
>CBESOB010000232.1:0-3876 GCA_965530995.1 uncultured Flavobacteriaceae bacterium | reverse complement strand
GCACATTATGAATACTACTGATAAAAAACACAATAGGGTAAATTGGATCGATGGAATGAAGATCAATAAAGATCATTTCATTGCCATGGAAAATTCTGTATTGGACATTTTAAAAAGTTCTGAACAAAAGAACATTAGCCCTATTAATTTTGGACTTTTACCTGAACTTTCTGACCAGGAGAGCTCCTTGGATGTTACTATTTCAGTGGATGGGCAATCGACCATAGAAGTGGTACTCAATAGTTGTCGAGCCATTACTTTGGGTGGATACCAAATTGATATTACAAAGCAGACCAAGGATCTCTTGGAACAATCTGGCTATCTCTTGAAACAGCAATACGGCATCAATAAAGATGACACGGAATGGTTTGTGGTACTAACCGTAAACCCTTATAACAGAATAGCTGTAGGTAATGCTGATCCTGAGGAAGAACCTCCTAGGCATCCACATGTGTTTTCAGAATACAAGCTAGATATTCTGCCAAAAAGCGAAACCTCGAATCAAGAAATGGGATTATTCCATTTAACCATAGGTAAGGTGATTCTTGAAGATGGCAAGCCTTTGGTAGATGCCGATTTCATTCCGCCTTGTAGGTCCATTCAAAGTTATCCAGACCTCAAGTTCACGTATACCGAAGTTGGATCCTTCTTGAATCAGATGGAAGCCTTTTCCATGCACATCATCCAAAAGATACATCAGAAAAAACAAACGAACGAATTAGCCGGAATGGCTCTATACCTCGCAGAACGTGTTATGCGCTATCTAAATGCCAATATATCGGAGTTTAGGTATATGGATAAATATGAACCACCAGTGATGATGATCGCTAGACTGGTAAACTTAGCTAGGGTCATTAAAAGTAGTCTGGATGTTTATGTAGGTACGGGCAAAGAAGATTTTCTCAACTATCTTACGAACTGGTGTGATCTTAACCAAGGCGCATTCGAGAGTGTCCTAGTTGATACTATCGAATTGGAATACGTCCATAATGATATCAATTCGGCCCTGAACAAAGTATCGGCTTTTACGAAGCTTATGCTATCATTATTCAAGAAACTCAATGAGTTGGATTATATTGGGAAGAAATCAGATTCTGGTATTTTTGTCAAGGAAGAAGTGGTTGACAATACTGAAGTAAAGGGTAGAAGAAGTTTTCTTCTAGATTAATGTATATAATTAAGAGTAATCGCTCAAAAATAAATCACCAATCTTATGAAACCAAAGAACAGTAAAGCAAGAACAACAAGTTTTTTGAAATTTTTAGCACTCTTTTTAGTGACAGTAACTATGATCGTTACCGCTGTGTATTTTAATTATAAGGTACCAGCAAAGGAAAACGCCCTTTTAAAGGATCAGGCTAAGTTGATCAAAAGCGATAAGGAGTTTCAGAGCGGGTTTTTTGACGAAATGCAAAGTATAAAAAGAATGATGGACTCTTTAGATGGGGTGAATAGTAGGGGTTTTCTGGATCAAGAATTATCAAGTCAGTTAGTAGACCTTAAACAAAAGATTCCTACGAAGGATTCTACCTATCTCTATGACATGCATCAGAGTATCATTGAGCTTTATGTGGAACTTCATGATGCAAAAAAAGAGCTTCATGCCTTAAGCGATGCTCAAGAAACAATCGAGCGATATGAGACAATAATTCAGCAATGTAGAGCGGAGCTAAAACAGGCTGAACGAGATCTACGAGCAACAAACTGAATACAATAATAGATTAATGGTGTTTATCAAATTGCCGCATTCATTGTATTTCAATAAGTCCTTGTTTCATAAATGTTAGAATAATATGAGAATCTTCTTATTATTGATTCTGTTTATTAATTTAAGCATAGTTTGTAAAGCGCAAACAGATAGTATTGCAATAATAAGTATTGATTCGGTTACTATAAATGCCTCACGGTTGGCGGAACCTCAGTTGATACTTCCATTGGCATCCACTAAATTGAGCTTTATAGAAACTCAAAACATTAGACAACAATTGTCCCTTCAAGATTATTTACAAGAAGTACCTGGTCTCTTCTCATTGAACGCTAATAATTTTTCGCAAGACTTGCGAGTTTCCATTCGTGGTTTCGGATCTAGATCGGCATTTGGAATCCGAGGTATTAAAATATTGGTGGATGGTATTCCAGAGACCACCCCCGATGGTCAAGGCCAGATCGATAACTTGAATTTGGAAATTATTAAAGACATTGAAGTTATTAGAGGTCCTTCTTCTACACTTTACGGCAATGCGTCCGGAGGGGTTATAAGCATTCAAACTTTAGATTTTGTAAAAGAAGATTTTATCAAAGGTGCCATGACAATTGGTAGTTATAATTTTCAAAAATTTCAAATCTTGTCAGGATTTCAAAAAAAGAATTCCACATACATTTTTCAAGGGAGCCAGACCAAAACTGATGGTTACCGTGATCAAAGCGGTTTTAAAAACAACAGTTTCAATGGCAAATTAAAGTATCGTTTGTCGGAAAAATCAAAATTGAACTTCAATATTAATTATACCGATAGTCCTAAAGCAGAGGATGCTGGTGGATTGACACTGGACGAATTGAATTCAAACCGAAGACAAGCACGACGGCGCAATATAGATTTCAAGACCGAAGAGTTTGTAAGTCAATTTAAAGTAGGCGGTAATTTTGCCTATGAATTGAACGAGAAAATGACTTTTGCTACTTATGCATTTTACTCATATCGCGATTTTTACGGAAAACTTCCTTTTGAATTTGGAGGCATTGTCGACCTCAAAAGAAACTACTTTGGTAATGGTAGTAGTATGAATTTCAATTCTGCAAAAAACAAACTGAAGATAGGCTATGATTGGGCGATACAAAATGATCATAGATCAAGATTTAGGAATTTGGAAGGAGATCAAGGCGACAAAACATTGGGTCAATTAGAAAAATTTTCAACCATAGGCGTATATGCTTTGAATCATTACTCATTGGATAAATTCTTGATTCGTACGGGAATACGATACGATAGTAATAACCTAAAAGCAGAAGATGATTTCTTGGACAATGGTGATGATTCTGGTGGGATCATTCTGAATTCTTTCAACCCAAGTTTGGGCGTTAGTTATAAATTATCTTCTAAAAGAACACTGTTCACTGGGTTTTCGACAAGTTTCGAAACGCCTGCCTTAAGTGAATTGTCGGCAAATCCATCGGACACCGGAGGATTCAATGAGGCGCTAAAACCTCAAAAAGCACAGAATTATGAAATTGGGTATCGATCTGTCAATGCCAAACAGAGGTTTGAAGCCGTCCTATTCTACATACATACAAAAGATGATTTGGTGCCTTATGAATTGGAAGAATTCCCAGATCGAACATTTTTCAGGAATGCTGGTAGCACCAATAGAAAAGGGGTGGAGCTTAGCTATCAAAGAAACTTAACGAATCAATTTAAATTATCGACGGTATATACCTACTCCGATTTTAAATACGATAATTACACTAACCCCTCAGGAGATTATAAAGGGAATGCCTTACCAGCGATTCCGAAACACAAAGGCTTGATGTCTTTGCTCTTTCAAGGTAAAAAGTTAATAGCTAAGGTAGAGGCAAATTATATTGGTAGTCTATATACCAATGACGCTAATTCAGTGGAAGTGGATGGGTACAGCCTTGTGAATATTAATATCGGATATAAAGCCAAACTAGGTACGTTTGAATTGTCTCCGTTTTTAGGAATCAATAACCTCTTCAATACGATCTATAACGACAATATACGCATCAATGCCTTTGGCGGGCGCTATTATGAAGCTGCTCCAGGTTTCAATGTGTTTGGAGGCCTGAGAGTGCAATTGTAATCGATTGAAGATTTCGAATAAGGCATGAATATACATAGAAATATTACTATATTTATAG
>CBESOB010000231.1:0-3878 GCA_965530995.1 uncultured Flavobacteriaceae bacterium | reverse complement strand
AATAAATACGTATTTTTGCAGCCATTTTTAACAATAAAAATAAATTTATGAATCATTACGAAACTGTTTTCATCTTGAATCCCGTTTTATCTGCAGACCAGATAAAGGAAACAGTTAAGAAATACGAAGAATTTCTTATTTCTAAAGGTGCCAAGATGATAGCGAAAGAAGATTGGGGGCTAAAAAAGTTAGCTTACCCGATCCAGAACAAAAAAAGTGGTTTTTATCACTTATTGGAATACACTGTTGATGGTGAGGTAATCAACCCATTGGAAGTAGAGTTTAGACGTGACGAGCGTTTTATGCGATATTTAACGGTAAAACTAGACAAGCATGCAGTTGCTTGGGCTGAAAGAAGACGCATAAGAGATAAAGCTAACGCTAAAGCAAAAGCATAATTATGGCAAGTTTACAACAACAAGCAAAAGGAAAGAAAGATGGTGAAGTAAGATATCTTACACCATTGAACATAGATACGAACAAAGCTAAGAAATACTGTCGTTTCAAAAAGTCAGGTATTAAATACATTGATTACAAGGACCCAGATTTCTTAATAAAATTCGTTAACGAACAAGGTAAATTGTTACCTAGAAGACTTACAGGAACCTCTTTGAAATTTCAAAGAAAAGTATCTGTAGCAGTTAAAAGAGGACGTCACTTGGCTTTAATGCCATATGTGGCCGATTTAATGAAATAACACTATTATAACTATGGAACTTATATTAAAACAAGACGTTGAGAATCTAGGATTCAAAGACGATATCGTTACGGTAAAGAACGGTTATGGTAGGAATTTCTTAATTCCAGGTGGCCAGGCAATTTTGGCAACTATTTCTGCTAAAAAAGTATTGAATGAAACCTTGAAACAAAGATCTTTCAAAGAGAAGAAAATCATCAATGATGCTACTACGGTTGCTGATGCCATTAAAGATTTGGCTATCAAGATATCTGCTAAAGTAGGTAGTGGAGATAAATTGTTTGGCTCAGTTAATAACATCAACGTTGCTGAAGCCTTGCAAAAAGCTGGACAATCAATTGATAAGAAGTTTATTATGGTTCAAGGAGGAAATGTTAAACGATTGGGTAAATACAATGCTGTTGTGCGTTTGCACAGAGAAGTAACAGTCGATCTTCCTTTTGAAGTCATTGCACAAGCTAAATAATATTTTTACTTTAATACTATTAAAAAAGTCGTTTAGTTATCTAAACGGCTTTTTTATTTTTACACTATGAAAAAGTTACTACTCCTTGCACTCATCCTCTTTTCTTCTTGTAAAGAGAATACCACACCTATAGACAAGTCAGTCTTATTGGAATCATTTAGGTATGGTGAAAATGCACAAACAATTATCAGTGTACATCGTGGAGGGAAAACTATTGCTGGTTACCCTGAGAATTGCCTAGAGACATTGAAATATGTAAATGCAAGGATACCTGCAATATTTGAAATTGATATTGCACAAACAAAGGACAATGTTTTGGTATTAATGCATGATGATGATCTGGAGCGCACGACTACAGGTCAGGGTAAATTAAATAGTTATGTGTATTCTGAAATAAAAAATTTTGATCTAGTTGATGATTTCGGAACTGCTACCGTTTTCAAGATTCCTAAATTCAAGGATGTATTGATTTGGGCCAAAGAGAATAAAGTGGTCTTGACTATCGATATCAAGCGATCCGTGAATGTTAAGGAGGTAATTGATTTGATAAATGAAGTGCAAGCCGAGGATATATCAATTATTATCACTTATGACCTTAAACAAGCACAAAGAGCCTTTAAATTAGCACCAGATTTATTATTATCTGTTAGTGCGAGAAATCAAGAAGAATTGGATTGGTTGATTCATTCCAATATACCAACAGAAAACATGTTGGCATTTACAGGAACCAGACAATCAACTCCTGAATTATACAGCAAGATTCATTCTTACGGAATCAAATGTATATTGGGGACACTGGGTAACCTAGATAAACAAGCCAAATCTCGTGGCGATCACCTTTATAAAGAATGGGTCTCAAAGGGTATTGATGTAATAGCTACAGATAGGCCATTTGCAGTTGCTGAAATATTAAAATTGAAAAAGTAACATGAAGTATAATAGACTTACTAAAGAACAATTTGAAGAATTACACGAAGAATTCATAAACTTCTTGGCTACACAGTCCATTACAGCTGATGAATGGAACGATATCAAGACTGATAAACCAGAAGTTGCAGAAGAGGAATTGGATATCTTCAGTGATCTTGTTTGGGAGGGCGTTTTAAACCAAGCAAAATACATTGAGCACATTTCTCCTCAACAAATGCATTTGTTTTCTTTAGAAGAGGAGCAGATTCGCTTGATTGCCCTTAAATTGAAAAACACACAAGATCTAACAACATCTGAAGGCTACCAATGGCTGAGAGATAATCTGCTGTCTGATAAGGTTGAATTGTTTCAAGCTAACAAGGATTATTCTGAAAACAAAAATGTAGATAAATTCAAGCTTATACAACAAGGAGGCGTTATCACGAAAGGTGATTTATACAATTATTTCGATAAAATCATTGGATAATCATTCATAACGTAAGGATTCGATAGGATCTAGTTTAGCAGCTTTTGATGCTGGATATGAACCAGAGATCACGGCAACAAAAAAAGTGATAGCAGTGGCCCATATCATCGCAGCCCATGGGGTTACAAAGTTGAAATCTGCCAAGGATGACACTGCATACCCAGTTAAGGTGCCTAGCAATATTCCAAGTATACCTCCCAATTGACCAATGATAATGGTCTCAATAAAAAATTGAAATGCGATAGTGCCGCGCCGCGCACCTAATGCCTTTCGTACTCCAATTTCACGTGTACGTTCTGTAACAGAAACTAGCATCATGTTCAATAGAGCAATGGATGAACCAAATATGGTAATGATACTTATCACCCACGCCGCCATATACAAATACTGTGTAATAGATCCAATTCTATTAATGAGGTCATCACTGCGTTCAAGCCCAAAATCATTTTCCTCAACAGGGGTTAATCCGCGAATATTCCTAAAAGTCACAATGGCATCGTCCTGGGCACCTTCTAACATATCCTTTTTATCAGCCATGACACTCAAGGCATAATTGATATTCGAATTTGTAAAGATGGATCGTGCATTTTGTATAGGGATAATAACACGTAGATCTTGATTGTTACCAAATGTTGATCCTTTGGTTTCCAATTCTCCAATGATCTTGAATTTAACACCTCGTACACTAATGATCTGGCCAATTGAACGATCGTTAGGGAACAAGGCTTTCCTAATATCCGCACCGATGACACAGACGTTATTATTGTTCGTGACATCGAAATAATTGAGTTCCCGACCATCATCCACTTTCAATCCAGAATTCTGTATAAAATGTTCATTGACTCCTATAACAGTAACTTCTGGGTCTGTTTTTTCATTTTCAAATTTCACTTCCGCGGATCTGGTACCCGTAAATGATATAGACGTTTTTGTATACGGGAAGGTGAATTTTTCTTCAAATTCTCGAACATTGGTATAGCTAATGATAGGATTTATTTTCTGACGCTCCCCACCACCACGTCTCCGTGTGTTGAATTCGTAACGTTGTATATTAAAAGTATTCGCACCCATGGATGAGAAATCACTAGAAATGGTATTTTCAAGGGCCGAAACGGCGCTTAAAATACCTACCAGAGCCCAAATACCTATGGCAATGATCAAGACGGTCAGTATGGTACGTAATAATTGGCTTTTAATACTATCAAAAGCAATTCGGATATTCTCTCTTACTAATTTTAATTTGAACATAGATTAGTTGGTATGTCAATTTTTTTGTCATTCTGTACCGAGTATTCGGGAATGCGGAATCCATATATTCT
>CBESOB010000230.1:0-3894 GCA_965530995.1 uncultured Flavobacteriaceae bacterium | reverse complement strand
AGACTTTTAATAGAATATAATAAGTTTTGTTCAAATGAAACGCTCACAAGATATGTCTTGTGAGCGTTTTTTTTATCCAACGAACGCGAATATAATAAACATGCTATAGGCAAGTACTAATAGAAACCCCTTAACCTTGTTGATTTCGTGTCGCTTAGGGAGCAGTGCCAAAGGTAGTATCAGCGCTGCAAACAAAAGCATCCAAAAAATATCGCGTGACAAAATGGAAGCATCGGTTATTGGAATTGTTTTTATCATGGAAGTCAGCCCTAATACAGAGCCAATATTAAACATATTGGATCCAATAAGATTCCCTAACGAAATCGCTTTTTCTTGCTTGACTGCTGCAATTACCGACGCCGCTAACTCTGGCACACTCGTACCAATTGCTATCATGGTCACACCTATTACAGCTTCGCTAACATCTAATTTAATAGCAATTTCCGTAGCACCCTTAACTAGCCATAGGGAACCAAAGTACAGTGCCAATGCTCCTATTAATAGCCAAATAACCATTTTGAAGTTTGACACCTGTGCGAGTTTGTCATCAACCTCATCGACATTGTCTGATGATTTTTGGTTCTTGATCAAGAAAAAAATGAAAATCAATAAAGCCAAAAACAAGACCGACCCTTCCCAGGCCACCAATTGATTATCGTTAGAAAGAAAGTAATACAATACTATCGAAAACAGCATCATTACAGGCCAATTCACCTTATAAAAAGACCTATCTATACCTATAGAGCCCACTATTGCCGTAATACCTAACACCAATCCTATGTTGGCTATATTAGAACCAATCACATTATTTATAGCAATTGCCGGCGATCCATGCAAGGCGGCTTGCAAACTCACTAGCAATTCAGGAGCAGAGGTTGCAAAAGAAACCACTGTCATACCGATCACGATCTTCGAAATATTAAGCTTAAATGATAATGCAACAGATGAGCGCACTAAGAACTCACCTCCTACTACCAACAAAATAAACCCAAGAATCAAATATGCGATACTCATTAAAACTATTTTTTTTGCGAAGATACTATTTAGATTGATTACACAATAATTAGCTAAAGTTTCGTTAAATAACTATATCCATAGTTGTATAACTATAAAAATAGTTATACGTTTGAATAAGATTGAAAATCACATAATATGCAAAAACTAACAAACAAGGAAGAAGAAGTACTGCAGATTCTTTGGAAACTAGAAAAAGCCTTCGTCAAAGATGTATTGGCTGAAATAAAAGAGGATCAGCCTCATTATAACACCTTATCCACCATTATTAGGAATCTTGAAGAGAAAGGTTATGTAGCTTATAATGCCTTTGGTAAAACCCACCAATATTACCCAATAGTTACTAAGGAAGCCTATAGAAAGCGATTTTTCAATACCGCCATCGATAATTATTTTAATAGCAGTTACAAGAATGTCGTGTCCTTTTTTGCCAAGGAAGAAAAGATCAGTGTCGATGACCTGAAAGAAATCATTGCCTTAATCGAAAAAAAATCATGATTATGGAAGCATTATTCATCTATCTTTTAAAATCAGCTGGCATTTTGACCATTTTCTTTTTGGCCTACAAGATCTTATTACAAAAGGAGACATTCTTTAGTTTGAACCGACATTATTTGCTGGGCGGAATCATTGCTTCACTCCTACTCCCTTTAGTAGTTTTCGAGTCTTATATATATGTCGACCCCGTCGTTGTATCAGAGGCCATATTTTATGACACTCCTTTAACTAGTGTCGAGTCTGCCAATAGTGCTCAATCCACTCCTTTTGATTGGAGCGCTCTACTTTTTAATATTTATCTACTCGGAGTGATACTAACAAGCATACAATTCTTGATACAATTATTCTCATTATATCGTATCGCAAGGTCTGGGACTTTAAAACGTTTTAAGTCGTTTAAACTGATTGAAGTATCATCAAATGTATCGCCTTTTTCATTTTTCAATTACATTATATATAATCCCAAAAAAATTTCAGAAATAGACTTGCAAATCATCTTGAATCATGAAAAAGCACATGGCAAACAATTGCATTCAATCGATATATTAATGTCGCAAACATTCTTGATACTGCAATGGTTCAATCCTATTGCTTGGTTTTACAAAAAAACCATTCAGCAGAATCTGGAATTTATGGCGGACAAAGAAGCCATCTCGAATATTGAATCAAAAAAGAACTATCAACACACCTTGTTGAAGGTTTCGGTTGCCTCCTATTGCGCATCAATCACAAACAATTTTTATAATTCATTAATCAAAAAACGAATCGTTATGTTAAATCAAAAATCAAGTAAAACAAGGAACCTATGGAAGTATGGGTTGATACTGCCTGCGTTAGCACTCTTTTTAGTAAGCTTCAATACCAAAACTGTAGAAATCGTCAATGAGACGGAGGCGTCATTAATTGAACCCATTGATGAGTACACCCATAATCCTGCAGAACTATTGATTCCAATGGTGGAAACCAGTCCTTCTCCAATGGTCAGTTCAAAAAGCAACAAGACTTCAATAATTGAATCCTCTCAGCAGAACGATGTTATCGTTAAGATCACTAAGGACACGACGAAAGAAGAGCTTGACAAAATCCAGAAAGACCTGCGAGAGAAAGGGATGGAATTCAGTTATAATAAATTAGATTATAATTCAGCAAAAGAAATAACAAGTATTCAAATCAAATATAAAGACAAGGAATTTGGTAAGTCTGGGACTTATCATGTCAATGGTGATGATGACGACCCTATAAAACCAATATTCATATATACCAGGGAAAATGGTGGCTTTGGTATAGGAAACTCTCCTGATGGTCATGAGTATAAAGAACGAATGCTTGAGCATGAAGAACGCCTGCAAGAGCACAAAGAACGTGCTGAAGAGCACAAAGAACGTGCTAAAGAACACAAAGAGCGAATGAAAGAACAAAATGAAAGGATTAAGGTAGAGCATGAGGTACGAGTAGAGGAACATAGGGAACACTTAGAAGAACGCCAAGCCAAAATGACAGAAGTGCATGAGGTAAGGATCATAGAGATGAAAGAGCGCCAAGAAAAAATGCATGTAGAACAAGAAGTGCGAGTACATGAACGTGAAGCCAGAGTGCATGAGGAGCAAAAAGTGCGACTGGAAGAGCAAGAAGTGCGTATGAAAGAACAAAAGGTTAGGATGAAGGAAGTGCGTGAAGAAAGAATGATGAGAATGAAAGATGGCGATTCCAACCAATTCGTATATCGAATAAAATCAAATGATAATGCGGATGATAATGTATTTGTATACAGAACAAGTTCTTCTGACAATCCTACCAAGATTAATATCTCTAGAGGGAAGAACGCTTTATGGATAGTAGACGGAAAAGAAATCAAAGAAGGTTATATAAAAACCATAGACCCTAACACTATTGCTTCAGTGAACGTCCTCAAAGGAGAATCAGCTATTACTGCCTATGGTAATAAAGGAGAAAATGGTGTCATTCAAGTAATCACGAAAGACCTAAAAAGCCCTTGGAAAGTGAGTTATGGCGTTAATGATGTTGTTTATTCTGATGACTCAAGTAAAAGCAAGAATGTTTGGGTATATGAGGTCGGTGATTCCAAGCTATTTCGAATTAATAAAAACACGTCAAGTGAAACCTTGAATAGTTATAAAACAAAATTAAAAGAGCAAGGCATCGATGCCAAATTCACTAAGGTGAAAAGAAATAGTGACGGTGAGATCATTAGTATTAAAGTCTCACTTAAAAACAGTGAAGGTCAATCTTCAAGTGCGACATGGCGAGATGATGATACCATACCCGCTATAAGAATAGGCTCTAGAGGAGGGAAACTCATAGCGTCATCATCGCTCTAAATTTGTAATAATTCTTATACAATCAAAAAAGTAATTGAACTGG
>CBESOB010000229.1:0-3898 GCA_965530995.1 uncultured Flavobacteriaceae bacterium | reverse complement strand
CGCGCCGCGTTTGGGACGCGGAGGTCGCAGGTTCGAATCCTGCCACCCCGACCAAGAGAAATCCAATCACTGAAGTGATTGGATTTCTTGTTTTCACAATAGAGCTAAAAAACTCTTAAGTGGTAAAATCTTCTACCAACAATAGGTTGCAGATCCATCCCGATTTTTATGTCAAGAGGGAATCTATAGCTATATACCACCAAAATCAAAATTTTGTACGTAATGACCCTATCTTACCATCTGGTGTTATTGTACTAGCTTCAATCTTTATTGCAGATTCTTGGGATGATGCTTGAAACCTAATGATGGCCTCTCCATTCTCGTCGGTTTCTATGTTTGGGTTCCAATACAGCAGATTGGCCTGTTCCTTTTTTCTTTTTGAAAGACCTTGGTTATATGATTCAAATTCAATAATGGGCTCATATCCTTGAAAATCCAACTGCCCCTGCTTTCTTGAAATATATTCTAATTCACTTCCATTTCTAGTATAAATCGCAATTACACCGCCAGACCCTCGTGACCCAAAAATTGCCGCATCTGGTCCAATCAATAGTTCAATTCTTTCAATATCCGTCGCAGAAACCAAGTCCATTATTCGAACTGAGCTTCCCAAGCTCTGTCCGCTATTTCTTTGTGGTAACGGGAACCCATCTAGGACCCATAAAATAGGCCCCCAGCCTTGGATAATTGCCACAGAAGGATTAAATTCTAAATCACCACTAACAATCACACCTGGAATTCCTAAGAGCATACGTCCGATACTTTTTGGCTGCTCAAGATCTTGATATTTTATTCGTATTGGAGATACTTCGATGCCATATACAGAGGGTGTGGATTTATGCCTTATAACGCGATTTTCACTTACCTCCACTTCCTCCAGTTCGATTAATCGGCTAGTATCGACTGGTTCCAAAGGTTTAGCGTCGAACGGTTTTAAAGACATGGAGTCAGCCGGTTCTGAAGTTGTAATTATATTATTGCGCTCTTGTTCACTGTTTTTTGTGATATCAGGAAACGTGCTATTTTTTTCTTTCTCCCATTCTTTTAAAGGTATCACTTTTACTAATCTTGTTTTTATATCCTTTCCCTTTGTCCTAAAGATCAGCTTTGCACTACCACTTATTTGCATTTTTTCAAGTGTCAATAGGCCGTTTGCGTCTGTCTCTACTTCTTTAAGCCAAACCTCATCCTTAGTTTGGGCCATAATCTGGATTTTGGTATTAATCAATAGATTATTGTCTAAGTCGTAGGCGTAACCTGAAAGTTCCAAACCTTTTTGAATAGGGAATTTTATATCGCTCCCAAATTCATTTTCATTTGAGGAAATATTCTCAAAGTTCGTATCAGACACTAGAACACTTAGGTCCTTTAGAAAACGATGTGTTCTCTCGCTTGATACATTATCCTCCTCGGTCGTTTCCTGAAATGCGAACAAATTAGGGCGGTCTATGACATAGTTCTCTAAAGCCATTTCAGTATCCATTTCATATACGTTGACACTCAAGGACAATTGTGCCTGTACCGGTGAATTGGATTCGTCCGTTACTTTTATCTTATATATCGATTCGTTCGAACTGGAAGCAACAGGAGTTATATGGATATTGAGTTGCTCACTATCTATCCAGATCGGTCTCCTGGCAAGTTCCGATCCAAACTTGTCAATCAATTTTAGGGTGAAAATTCCTCTAGGAATATCTTTTTTAGGAAGTTCCACATCCGTAATGTTACTATCCTTAAAGTCCAATTGATTTTCAAAATATCTTATCCCACCTGATGTTCCTATCAATGTAGTACCAGTTTTCAAAACTTCCGAGGAGGCTGTAATTCGAATCCACGCATTATTTGCATCTAGGTTGTTCACATGCATGAGAAAACCTTGGTTTTCCGCCACGGGAATTGAGTGCGTCACCCCATTCTCTAATTCCAATACGTAACGTTTATCTTTCTCCGGTTTAAAAATAGTGGTCCCTATACCCATAGCGTAGTAGTTAACCAAGGCAACTTCATTTTTCTTATCATCCAATATTCTTGCAACCTTTCCAGCTTTTGATGCCTGCAAATGAGGAATCTTAATAATTAACCTGTTATCGTGATCGTTTAAGAGTGTTCCTCCCTCGGGTAAAATGAGGATATCTGAATTATTTCCTATATTCTCTATGTCACTCGATGACATTCCCACTAAGATGTCCTTTTGTGCAAAAAAATCTTCCCCATAATTCTGCATCCAACGAGTATAAGCCCTTAAATAATACTTTCCAGGAACAATGTCTTTAGGGAGTTCCACCTGTCCTTCCACCATTCCATCAGTAATTTTATGTGATTGTCTTTTTATCACCGTTCCATTCTGACCCAACAATTCTAAGTTAAGCACGTTGCTGAGACCGAACCTATTTTGCTGAACACCCGTTAAAAGATAAGCTTTGAAAAATAATAATTTATCGTTACTCACATATTCATTAGCAACGTGAAGAACAACGCGTTCCTGCCAGAATACCAAAGAATCCTTGAAGGTGTCTTGAAAGTCAAAATACCGTTCGTTATTTTCAATTTTATCAGGATTAGGACCAGAGTTCTGTCCGAAACCAATCGAAAAGACCACTAAAAAAAGAAAAAGAGTGGTATAATGCAATGAAATATACTTTTTCATAATACCGGTAATAGGAAGTTAATATTGACCTCAGTAAGTAACTATTAAGGTAAGATATAAAATTGGATGATAATATAGATTTAACAATTTAAACATGCGTAGGCCTGTTAAGGATTTTCTTGAACAACAAACCCATTTTCAGGATGAACGAACCATGTGAGGTAATCCTGCCACCCAGACAAACTAAAGCCGAACATGGATGTTCGGCTTTTATTTAAATCTGAAATGGTATTTGATAAGTTTTTTGACAAATCCTTCATTGCTTAGCACCATTTCTTTTGAATTGTGACTAAATTTACATGTATCAAGAACACTTTGATTTATGAATAACAGTTTTAAAAGCTCTAATAATAGAGATATAGATATATTATGTATAGGAGAAGTTCTAATTGATTTTATTGGCCATCAATCAGGTCGTACTATTAGTGAAACAAGAGATTATCATAGGTATTTAGGTGGTTCGCCGACAAATGTCGCAATGAATACTGCGAGATTAGGATTGAATTCTGCTTTAGTTGCTACCATGGGTAATGATGGTTTTGGAGAGTATATTTTAAAAAGACTTGAAGAGGTAGGCGTGGTGTCAGAATATATCAATAAGCTTGATGATCAACCAACTAGTGTCATATTTGTCTCTAAAACTGAAGGTACCCCGGATTTTGTACCTTTTCGAAAAGCTGATTATTGGATTACTGATGATCAAATTTCTAAAGAAACACTTTTGAGGACAAAGATCTTTCATACTACCTGTTTTGCATTAAGTAAGGAGCCTGCACAATCAACTATTTTAAGAAAAGCCAAAGAGGCATCTCATTTGGGCTGTAAATTGAGTATTGATGTCAATTATGCCAAAAGATTATGGGAAAGTCGAGAAGTTGCATTGGATGTTATCAAGGCGTATTGTAGGCTAAATCCATTGGTAAAGGTGAGTGAAGATGACATGGCGCGTCTTTTTGAACAACAATTACCACACCAAGAAATATTTGAATTTTTTCATGCACTAGGTGTTGATAGAGTGTGTTTAACGCTGGGAAGTAAAGGTGTTAGATTGTCTCAAAAAGGAGATGAAATTATTCAATTACCAGCTATTAAAATTGAGAAGGTAATGGATGCGACAGGAGCAGGAGATGCATTTTGGTCCGGATTTTTATTCTCATATATAAAGGGAAAGCCTATGGAAAAGTGCTTGGAAATGGCGCTTCAATTGGCAGCTCTAAAATTGCAAAACGTAGCCAGATTGCCAGATAACAT
>CBESOB010000228.1:0-4127 GCA_965530995.1 uncultured Flavobacteriaceae bacterium | reverse complement strand
CCAAGCCCGTGGAGGCTTATATGCTCATTTAATAGACTTTGATTATTCTGCTGAAAATGTTACGAATGTTCTTTTAGCTAGTGAGACTCTCTTAGTGGAAACAAATCGGCGAGAGCATAATGCTCAATATACAGTGACAAGACGTAAATGGCGCATCCGAAAAGAAGATACAGGAAACTTTAAGCTGTTTGAGTCTAATTTGAAAGCATTAAAAAATCAAGGGTGAGTTTTGTCGAGTAAGTATAGTTTGATTACATTGAAAAAAAAGAGAATAACTTTTGAAATAACTAACAATATATGTTATTAAAAAATAAAAATTAAATAGTGATATAATGGAAAATGGTTTTTTTGGTAAGATCTTGTCAGTAAATCTTTCTGATGAAAGCTTTCAAGAAATAGAATTATCAGAGGATTATTATCGTAAATATTATGGAGGTTATGGTTTAGCTGCCAGAATTTTATATGAAAAAATGAGGCCTAAAATATCTGCTCTTAGCCCAGAAGCGATTTTTGGTTTTTTTCCTGGTTTGTTCACTAGTTCTCCAGTTCCTTTTACTGGTCGCTATATGGTTGCTGGAAAGTCCCCCCTTACAGGAACGTGGGGTGATTCCAATTCGGGAGGCTATTTTGGACCTGAAATTAGAAAATGTGGCTATGATGGGATAATAATTCAGGGTGCGGCTGATAGTCCTAAGTATGTAGCAATAGTAGATGGTAAAAAAGAAATCTTAGATGCTACCGACCTCTGGGGTGTAGATTGCATGGAAACTGAAGAAAATTTAAGAGATATACATGGTTCGGTTAAAGTCGCGTGTATAGGGGGCTCTGGAGAAAAACTATCCCTTATTTCCGGTATTGTTAATGACATGGGGAGAATTGCTGGTAGATCTGGTTTTGGTGCTGTAATGGGTTCTAAAAAATTAAAAGCTATCGTTCTTAAGGGATCCAATAAACTACCAATCGCAGATGAGAACAAATTGAAGATGCTTGTCAAAGAATATCATAAAGAATTCAATGAAAAAAGAGATGAATCAACAATTAAAACATGGAGGACCTTCGGAACTACTGCTGATAATGTTCCTTCTGGGCTTGGGGGAGATAGTCCCGTAAAAAATTGGGGAGGGAATACTGAAGATGATTATCCGATAGAAAGCTTGCAAAAAATTTCAGGCGAGCAAATCCTTAAATACAAGCAAAAAGATTATGGATGCTTTTCTTGTCCTTTACAATGTGGAGCTATAATCAAAGTTGATGAGTTAGGAATAAAAGAAATGCATCTACCTGAGTATGAATCATGTGCTGCGTTCGGGTCCGTCCTTCTTAATGATGACTTAATGACTATTTTTGAACTAAATGAGTTATGTAACCGAGCTGGAATCGACACCATTTCCGTTGGAATTACAATTGGATTTGCGATTGAATGTTATGAAAATGGCCTTCTTAATAAGAATGATACTGGCGGTCTTGAATTAACATGGGGAAATTCTTCAGCAATTGTAGAATTACTCAAAAAAATGATTGCTCGTGAGGGTATAGGGGACATATTAGCAGATGGCTGTAAAGTTGCCTCAGAAAAGATTGGTCAAGGGAGTGAAAAATATGCAATGCACTCACTGGGTCAAGAACTACCGATGCATGATCCAAAAGTATTTTCTTCATTAGGAACAACCTATGCCTTTGATCCAACACCTGGAAGACACACCGCTGCTAGTTTAAATTGGTATGTAGACGATCCAATTGTCGAAGGTAAATTCTTTGAGGGTTTTACACTACCTAAGAAGTTTGAAAAATTAGGAAACGACAGATATGAAGCAATGAAAAGGATTGCTGGGATTTACCAAACCGCTAGCAGTCTGGGATTATGCTGGTTTTCTTGGATGATCGGGCAACCTTATCCGTTGGTGAAATTTCTTAACGCAGTAACTGGTTGGGATATATCAATGGAAGAAATGGTTAAATCAGGATTAAGAATTCAAACTCTCAGGCATGCCTTTACACTCAGAGAAGGAATAAAGATCGCAGAAAATAGAATTCCTGGAAGATCAGTTGGCGACCCCCCATTTGAAAGAGGTCCCACTAAAGACACAACGGTTGATTACGTCAAGGAATATAAAGGATACTGTGAAAAAATGGGATGGAATCCTGAAAATGGAACTCCATTAAAAGAGACTTTAACAGATCTCAATTTGGATTTCGTAGTAAAAGATTTCTACTAAAAAAAATTTTATCCTTTAAGAGATTTTTTCCAATCTTGAATTGAATTCAAGATTGGATCCATTAAGAAATGATCTTTAAGGTTTGAAAAGAAAAATATTCTTTTCTTTATTGTAAATTTAAGTAGCTCCAATCTTTATAGCGTACCTTAGGATACTTCAGATATATATCGCAATTTATACCCTTTAAGTGATTTCTTGGCTTCTCTTAATACTTGACTTTCAAGTGCTTTATCTATTGTAATGTTATTTTCAGCTAGAAAAGCCCTTAATTCTATTTTGCTTAATTTATTATGATTCTTTTTTTTCAGCCAACCTAAGACGCTAGATACTAATTTACCTCCATCTCCTCCCTTAAACTCGGGTAAATGACAATTGGCTTGGGCTCTCGACATATAAACGGTATACACAAATAATCCTTTAGGATCTAATTTTTTATACACATGAGGAATTAAAGCATGGTCAAGAATCATCATTTGAATATTCTTACCTGCTTTTTGAATTTTTTTATAGAGTGACATCCAGTCTTCGGCTCCATCCTGAGGCACACCAGGTTTAACACCAGGAACCCACTGAATTCCGGTTACATGAGGTAAAATGTCATCGACAAACTTTAACTGTTCTGGACCATCTAAATGCCAGATAGCATAGTCCATATGCTCAGCTTGTTCGATTATATCTGATAATACAAATTTCTCAAAGTATTTCGGATTAAGCATCACACTAAAGTCGCATTGCATGGTATAATATCGTTTAGGACACCAAACATTTAACCAACTATTACATCCATCCACATATTTGTTTATTATGTCTTGTAATTCATCATAAACTTTCAAATATTTCTCCATGATTATACTTCGACAAGTATTTATTAATTCAGGATTTCGTCTCATTTGTATTATTATTGTCTGTGGGCCTAGAAATGATACTAATATATCTAATATTCCACCTAAATCCGTCATAGAAACACAATAATTATTTTTTGCCCCTCGTTTTGCTGCGATCTCCGTAGTTCGCTTTAATCTCATATACCAATCGTTATTTGCATCTAACTTGACACTTTCTAGAACGGAAATAATATCTTTAATATCAGTGGGTTTATGAAACCACATTGTACCCGATTTATATTCAGGAGTTACACCTAAAACTGATGCCATTATCCCTGGTCCATAGTTTGGAAAATATGAGGGGATACATTCACCGCCAAAAATTAGATTATCACTATCATTTTCAAACGTATCAAGAATTGGATTAATACCGTCGTAATTTTTGGCTAATTCGAAATTCAGAGCGCTCGCTGCAATTACCGCTCTTTCAGCTCCAGGACCATCTATGATATTATATGAAATAACGGGTCTATCTGTAGACTCGTGATCCCACCATGCACTCATTCTTTCTTTTGATTCTTGTAAATCCTCTTTAATAATCATAACTATACCTACCTTTCATTATCTATTGTGTAATGAAAACTTTTAAAGAATTAAAATGATGCTATTGACACAAATGTAGCCATTTGGCTTCACTTTTAAACATATTTTCTACGAGATTTACTTTACTACTAATGAATATGAAGAGCTTAATGAGAAAATGATATAAGAAAGCTCAATTAATAAGATATTGGCCTTCTAATTCTTTGCAATTATTTGCAATTTCACCAAATAATGACGCTACTCTCTCTAAAGTTCCATTTTTTTTGTAGATTTTAGCTTCTTCCAGTTCCATAGATAGTTCAATCAAAGGTGAGAATAATTCCATAATTTCGTACACCTCGTCTAAAATATTTTTCACCAACAGTACTTTTTTTCCTATATCAAGAATGTCTTCTGAATTTTTCTTTTGTATCTCCTTTGTAATTTTTCCTAAATCTTCTAGATATTGTAATAAAAAAGTAGTCTTCCCTACTCCACGTGAACC
>CBESOB010000227.1:0-4284 GCA_965530995.1 uncultured Flavobacteriaceae bacterium | reverse complement strand
TTGATGGCATCCAAAATTCCAATGCGCTTATATGGTGCTTTGAAATCGATGATCTTATCACCTAAGGTCACCTCCGTCTTTCCATGAAGTTCCTTGGCAATGTTTTCCAACAGCGTTTCTGTTGTGTCCATCATCCAGTTATAGTCCTTGTAAGCGGCATACATTTCCATGACCGTGAATTCTGGATTGTGGGTACGATCCATACCTTCATTTCGGAAGTCTTTGGAGAACTCGTAAACCCCATCAAAACCACCTACGATCAACCTTTTTAGGTACAATTCGTTGGCGATCCTTAAATATAAAGGCATATCCAAGGTGTTGTGATGTGTTATGAATGGCCTCGCTGCGGCGCCCCCTGGAATGGGTTGTAAAATGGGTGTTTCTACTTCCAAGAAGTCCATGTCGTTATAGAAATTACGAATGACATTCATGATCTTCGTTCTTTTAACAAAAACGTCTTTCACTTTCGGATTGACGACCAGATCCACATAACGCATTCTGTAGCGTTGCTCTGGATCTGTAAAGGCATCATGAACGAATCCATCGGCATCCGTTCTTGGTTGTGGTAATGGTCGAAGTGTCTTGCTTAACACTTTAAAATTCTTTACTAACACCGTTTTTTCACCAACTTGAGTGGTAAACAGTTCGCCTTCAATACCTATGAAATCTCCAATATCTAGGAGTTTCTTGTAAACATCATTGTAAAGGGTCTTGTCATCGCCTGTACAGATCTCATCACGATTAAAGTATACTTGTATACGACCTTCACTGTCTTGCAATTCTGCAAAACTGGCCTTGCCCTGAATACGACGACTCATCAGTCGTCCTGCGATAACAACCTTTTTGCCTTCTAAGAAATCCTGTTTTATAGATGCTGAGGTAGCATCGAGTTTAAATTGTTCGGCAGGATATGGGTCAATGCCCATTTGTCTAAGCTGATCGAGTTTTTCCCTACGGACTAGTTCTTGTTCAGAAAGTTGCATACAATGTCGTTTAAAGCAGGCAAAGATACATACTATTGAGAGATTAGTCAATTAAGGAAGACCATTAAATATGCTCCTCTCGTAACAAAAGGGTTAAATCTGCGTCAAATAGTTACATCATCAATTAAAAATCATATTATGAGTTTTTGGAGAGTCCTCCTTGCTATTATTTGTCCACCACTTGCTGTCCTCGACAAGGGCTGTGGTTCTGTACTGATTACGTTTATACTCTGGATCTGCGGATGGATTCCTGGCGTGATCGCTGCACTGATCATATTGAACAACCCTGAAAGATAAAAAGCTACTATCATTGTCATACTGAGCGCAGTCGAAGTATCTCTTACGAAACTAAATAGATTTCTCGACTCCGCTCGAAATGACAGTACAAAAAGTTTAAAAGGCGTAACTTTGCAGTCTATGAACAAGATTGTTGACTTACAAGATCTAGGCTTAAAAGATTATAAGGACACTTGGGATTACCAAGAATCTTTGTTCAAGTCTATTGTAGACACGAAGATAAAGAATAGGAGAGAAGATGCCGGTTTAAAGACTGACAACCACTTTCTATTTGTGGAACATCCTCATGTGTACACATTGGGCAAAAGTGGCGATATCTCCAATTTGCTGGTAGACGAAGCCCAATTAAAAGCTAAGAACGCCACCTTTTATAAAGTGAATCGTGGTGGTGATATTACCTATCATGGTCCGGGACAGATCGTGGGGTATCCTATCTTGGATCTGGACAATTTCTTTACCGATATTCATAAGTATCTACGATTTTTGGAAGAAATGATCATCCTCACCTTGGCAGAATACGATATCAAGGCAGAACGCAGTCCAGGAGAAACAGGTGTTTGGTTAGATGTGGGCACACCCTTTGCACGAAAGATCTGCGCTATGGGTGTTCGCGCCAGTCGTTGGGTGACCATGCATGGCTTTGCACTGAATGTGAATGCGAATTTGGGTTATTTTGATCTGATGATTCCTTGTGGGATTCGTGGTAAAGCAGTAACGTCTTTAAATGTTGAACTCGGTAAAGAAACCGTTGACGAAGCCGACGTAAAACAAAAACTACTAAAACACTTCGCTAATCTTTTTGAGGCAGAATTAAGAACTAAAGAACGCGTATCATGAATATAGGAGTATGGGTTGCTGTAGCAGTTGCCGTTTTTATCGCCATTTATTATGGTAACAAAGCAGCCAAGAAGAACAATAAAAAGAAATAGTATTTAGAAAAGCGAAGTGTAAGGGTCTTCTTTAAATTACTCTTAGCCTTCTACATTAAAAAAGACTTTGTAATAGTGCATTTTTTTTTCCTCGTCATAGCCACGCTCTAGATATTCAGCAGAGGCGTCAGGCGCATCAATATCAAGTTTAATCTGAATATTTGTATCGAGTTTGATTTCTGTCCTGATTTTTTTCTTTTCTTTTTTTACAACAGCTTCAGACACATCGAACTGATTTCTGATAACAATATCTAGTTCACTCTCAAAGGTTTTTTTATAGTCATCGAAAAGGGATTTGTGTTTATCATCTTCAAAGACGTCATCTTTAAAACCTTCAACGCTTACCACTTCGTTTTCTTTGAAGTAATCTATGGTCTTTGCCAAAAAGGTATTTTGTTCTTGATTCCCATAACTAGTTTTTAGGACCTCCGTTGAGAAATCCTTGCATAGCTCCAAATAATCTTGTGTGTGCTGACGATAATCATCCGCATATTTGATATTCAAGAATTGATTGGTCCAATATTGCGCATCGTAGTTGTTGTTATCCACACTAAAAACTATAGGACCTTCCGTATCATTGGTGTTTAAAATAAGACACCCTTTATCAATTTTCCTGGAGTTGATGCCTTTCTGTACCAAGACATCATAACTTTTGTTTTCTAGAAATGTCTGGAAGAATTCTACGCGGTTTTCTATTTTAAAAATACCAATGGCATTGATGGTCATCTCATCGTACTCGATACCTTCAAATTGGGCGATAAGTACATCACCAGTTTTAATTTGAGAGGAATTCGACTTTTCGTATAAATGTGTGACAATGTGTTTGGAAACTTCTATAAACGCATCGTCATCGTTAAAAATCTGCTTAGTATAACTATTGATTTCATTAAGACTTATGTCTGCATGATGGTTAAAACGAAAGCTTTGCACCGCACTGGTAAATGGTTTCAGTAAAAACGGTAACATCAAATCATAACTGGCTTCATCAAAGTCCACAAGATTTTCTGAAAACGTGTTTTTAGAGTCATTAAATTTGTTGCCAACCTTATGAATAATGAATTTTGAAATGGAAGCGTTCTTACGAGAGATCATAGTCTTAAATTAAGACTGCAATACTAATCATTTTGTCCAAAAAAACTTTACAATATCTACGTTGTCTTCAAAAGTCATTAATGGAATTATATTGATCCTCTTAAAGTTAGTGAATATATGTAAGAAAATTAACCATTAATGCGTGTCGTAACTATAGCAATCTCAATCGTTGATTTAAATAATTATGACAAAAACGTTAGTTATTGATTTTAGTCAGCTCCGAATACCCCAATAATTTTCCTTTCTTGTTATAGTTTTCGCTTTTAACCATACCAACGCCTTCGGCAATCCATTCCTTGTTTTTAAAAGTGCTCTTCATGCCCATTTTTACTTCTGTGGTATAGGTGATTACATAACAATCAAAAGTCCCAGCAGGTGTTGAAATACGTTCCTTGCCTTCAACTTTTCTGTTAACTAGGTCCATGGTCATGTTCATTTTCATGCCTCCCATGTTCATGATCATGACCATATTGGCATCTTTCAGGTCTTTGCCTACAGAGAGGTCATTTGGTAATTCGATATTAGTGCCTTCAAAGTCTATTTCAATATCCTTGTATTGTGCAAACATGTCAGGATTCATCATGGACTTAAAATCTATGGAAATTGTATTGTTATTGCAATTAATTTTATAATCAGTGGTGGTAATTTCTTTGCCCTTTTTGTCGGAGATCTTAGCTTTAATGGTGGCTGTATTATCAGTCACATCCGTAATACTATAATCCACCACAGAGTTGATTTTCCCTTTTTTGTCGTAACCTGTTATTTGGAACGCAGTACCTTCTTCAAAAGGATAATACATACTGCAGGTGTTTTGACTTTAGCTAGTGCTAAAAAAAATTATGGTAAATACTATTGAAAAAAATGAGTTACTCATATTATTTCTATTGATATTCTGGCGTTTCCCGAATGGTAGGGACGCGCTGTGATTTTTCTTTAAAAGGTTCATATGTTCTATGGATTAATAATTCTTATTGTTTAATGAA
>CBESOB010000226.1:0-4329 GCA_965530995.1 uncultured Flavobacteriaceae bacterium | reverse complement strand
CCTGCTATTCCTGTTTTGCCCCCCTCGTTGGCCTTGTTTAATTGGCTCGGTTGACGCGTTTGGGTCCGGCTCAAAACCTTCTACTATTTCAACAGGAATTTTCAGGCCAACCAATTTTTCGATACCCCGTAAATAACTAGTTTCATCGGCGCTAACTAACGAAATGGCTTCACCACTAGCCCCTGCTCTTCCTGTTCTGCCAATTCTGTGCACATAATCTTCCGAAATATTGGGCAACTCAAAGTTAATGACATGCGGCAATAGCGGTATATCCAAGCCACGTGCAGCTATATCCGTCGCCACCAAAACACTCACCTTTCCGTTCTTGAAACCAGCAAGCGCTTTTGTTCTAGCCCCTTGACTCTTATTACCATGAATTGCCGCTGCTTCAATTCCAGAACTTACCATTTTCTTGCACAACTTGTTAGCACCATGCTTGGTTCTTGTAAACACCAAGACCTGCCTCCAGTCACCTTCAGATATGAGTTTAATGATCAAATCAATCTTCTTTCCTTTAGCGACTCTATAAACTTTTTGACTAATAGCATCTACCGTAGTATTTTGAGGTGTCGCCTCCACTTGAATCGGGTGATTCAAAATACTATTCGCTAACTTTTTGATTTCTTTAGAAAAAGTTGCAGAGAACATTAAATTCTGTCTACGCGTTGGCATGAGCCCCATGATTCGCTCGATATCACGCAAGAATCCCATATCCAGCATTCTGTCGGCTTCATCAAGCACTAGAATATCTATTTTAGAGAGTGATAAATGACCTTGGTTTTGGAGATCCAATAATCGACCTGGCGTAGCGACCAAAATATCCACTCCATTTCTCAATTTCGACACTTGAGGTCTTTGGTTAACTCCACCAAATATCACCGCAGATCGCAAATCAAGGAACTCACCATACTCTTGAACATTAGCAAACACTTGGGCTGCCAATTCTCTAGTGGGCGTAAGAATCAAAGCACGAACTGGTCTATGCCTTAACGTCACATTTTGAGACAATAATTGTAATATTGGTAAAGTAAACCCAGCAGTTTTTCCTGTTCCCGTCTGAGCGGACGCGAGAACATCCTTCCCACTTAATATTGGGGGAATTGCCTTTAATTGAATTGGTGAGGGTTCAGAATATCCTTTTTTGCTGACTGCTTTCAGCAGGGCGTCAGAAAGGCCCAATGATTTAAAAGACATATAAATTGTTTATGAAATGACAATCTATATCTTGAGGCCACTTCTTAGGTTATACAAATGTACATCGAATTTTTACCAAAGACTATTTAATAGAGTCTAGACTAATACACATATATTCGTATTCACTAATCACGTATCAAAGGCAAAGTACTACAGCGCAACAACCCTTCTTGTTTTGCTATTTCAGCGTAGGGCACTTCTTCAACTGTAAAACCTTGTTCTCTCATCCAAGTGTTCAAACGTTTAAAATTGCGCTCTGATATTACAACGTCTTCACTAATGGAAAAAACGTTACTATTCATGTTGTACATTTCGTCTTTAGAGATTTCGAAAATGTTTTCCTTACCAAAGAAATCTACCAACCACAGATATTCACTTTCAACCAAGAACCCATTTCTATGAAGTATGGCCTTGCCTTTTCCAATAGGCTGAAAACAGCAGTCCAAATGCAGGGCGTTCTCTTTTGGATCCGTATCGGATTTTCTTAACTCAAAAGACTTGACCGTTTTATTCGGGAAAAATTCTTGAATGGCTATAACGGCATCTAAATTGGTCCTAGCGGTTATATAATCTGGATAATCCTCTCCAGAATAAGTTCCAATGAAAATATGGTCGTTCCATGGCATCACGTCTCCACCTTCCATATGGCATTCTTCGGGCAAAATGATTCGATTTTTATCTTCAATTTGATCCCATACATATCGTATGGCTTCTATCTCTTTATCCCTATCGGGTAATATATTGGCCCTGAAAATTTTATTGTCTATGACGAAAGCAATATCCCTTGAAAAAATTTGATTACAATCCTTGATTACATTAGGTCTATAAACCTTGACATCGTATTTTTCGAATACTTTAGCTACGGCTTCCATTTCAGCAGCCATATCTTCTTCTCTAGGATAAGTGCCATTTAGAACAGACTCTCGTGATTTGGGGTCGTAAGTGTCTTCTGGCTTGGGTATTGGCCCACTACTTTCGGCTGTACCAAGAATGACTGACCGTAATCTCGATGTTTCGTTTTGAATATTGAGTTTCAACATAGGTTCGTGATGAAAAAAAAGCTTCAAATTTAATGAAGCTTTTTAATTAGATTATTGGTCTATCTCTTTTTTATTACCTTGAAATCCCTATGTGTTTCCCCAATGTATAACTGTCTAGGGCGTCCAATTGGTTCCTTATTTAATCGCATCTCGCGCCATTGTGCAATCCATCCTGGCAATCGACCTAAAGCAAACATGACCGTAAACATATCTGTTGGAATACCCATAGCACGATAAATGATACCTGAATAGAAATCCACATTCGGATAAAGTTTGCGATCTACAAAATACTTGTCTTCCAAAGCTTCTTTTTCCAATCCTTTGGCAATATCTAAAATTGGGTCTTCCACTCCTAGATCACCTAGAACTTCATCAGCAGATTTTTTTATGATCTTGGCCCTTGGGTCGAAATTTTTATATACACGATGACCAAACCCCATTAAACGGAATGGATCATTTTTATCTTTTGCCTTCGCCATATACTTTTTTGTATCTCCTCCATCTTCTTTGATAGCTTCGAGCATTTCCAATACGGCTTGATTAGCCCCTCCATGAAGTGGCCCCCAAAGTGCCGAAATTCCCGCTGATAAAGAAGCAAATAATCCTGCATGCGAAGATCCAACAATCCTTACTGTTGACGTTGAGCAATTTTGCTCGTGATCCGCATGAAGTATCAATAATTTATCCAAAGCTTCAACAAGAATCTGGTTTTGCACATATTCTTCATTTGGCTTTCTGAACATCATTTTCAAGACATTCTCAACATACCCTAAGCTATTGTCGCCATAATCAAGTGGAAGTCCTTGTTTTTTTCGCATGGCCCAAGCCACCAATACTGGAAACTTACCTAAGATCTTAACTACGGTATTATATAATTCCTCTTCAGAATCCACATCAACTGAAGTCGGGTTAAATGCTGTCAGCGCACTTGTAAGTGATGACAAAACGCCCATTGGATGAGCTGTTTTCGGAAATGCATCTAATATTTTCTTTACATCATCATCTACAATGGATTTAGCCTTAATGTCTGTATGGAATTTATCCAATTCTTCTTGTGTTGGTAATTCACCAAAAATAAGTAGAAAGGCAACTTCCAAGAAATCGGCTTTATCGGCCAACTCCTCAATTGAATACCCACGGTATCTTAATATCCCTTTTTCTCCATCAAGAAAGGTAATGGCACTTTCACATGCCCCTGTATTCTTATATCCGGGGTCTAGAGTTGTAACGCCTCCTGTAATTGACCTTAAGGTTTTTATGTCAATCGCTTTTTCATTTTCAGTTCCAATAACAATTGGAAATTCGTATTTGGAGTCATTGATTTTAAGAATAGCTTTGTCTGACATATTGAAAAGTGATTTAATTTGGATTTATTGTCGAATTTGACAACGTAAATTTACAAAATATAGCACTATTATTAAAGGATCATCATCATTAATCCTTAATTAAAATATCCCAAATTTAAATACAAAAAAAGCTGAAACCTATTTCAAGGCTTCAGCTTTATATCATAAAGCGGAGTAACTAGTTCTTTATCACTAATTTCTTATCTACAATAGATTGGTCAGAAGTTATTCTGACTATATAGAATCCATTGTTGAGATAAGATGTTTTCACTTCAATTGAATTACTGTTTACATCATAATCCCTGTTGAATATTATTCTCCCTCTTATGTCGAATAATTGAATGTTAACATCGCCAATATTTCTATCAAATGCAATATTAAAGTTTCCATCATTTGGATTAGGGTATATAGCAAATCGTGATGCTACTAAATCATCAACATTTAAAGAATTAATTAACACCTGTACTTCCAATCGTTCACTTTCACAACCATTAGCAGTCTGGCTCGCATAATACGTGCCGTCGGTTAAAGCTGTGGACATTGCAATTGCATTTCCATTTATCATTGCATCATACCATTGAATAGAACTTCCTATAACCACGATATCATCAAAAATAGGACTGTCAACTGGATTAAACATCTGTGGTGAAACACCCGTAGGCACAGATGATAAAGCATTTACCGTCACTCCAAAATTGGAGCTGTTAGGACAAGAGCCTGCCGTTGTATATGTTACTGTATAGGTTCCT
>CBESOB010000225.1:0-4347 GCA_965530995.1 uncultured Flavobacteriaceae bacterium | reverse complement strand
AAACAAGGACCGTTATTAATATAATTAAGGCTTTTTTCATTAATTATTTTTATTACTATTAAACAGGCTTTGACGTAATTTATCGCTATTCCTTAAAAAAAAGCTCGAATTATTATTTTAATAGTAGGCTTTTAAAGAGCCTGAATTGTTTTTCTTATCGCAACTAAGTTGGTAAGTAGTTTCTCTAAGTTATCCAGATGCAACATATTAGCACCATCACTTTTAGCATTTGCCGGATCGAAGTGGGTTTCAATGAATAATCCATCCACATTATTTACAACTCCCGCTCTAGCGATGGTCTCGATCATGTCCGGTCGTCCGCCAGTAACGCCGATACTCTGGTTAGGTTGCTGCAAAGAATGTGTAACATCCAATACAACAGGCGCATATTGTCTCATGGTCGGGATACCTCGAAAGTCAACAATCATGTCTTGATACCCAAACATAGTACCTCGATCCGTTATCCATGCCTTGTCACTACCTGAATCTTTCACTTTTTGCACAGCATGTTTCATGGCTTCAGGACTCATGAACTGACCTTTTTTCAAGTTCACGACTTTACCAGTATTGGCAGCGGCAACCACCAAATCTGTTTGACGTACGAGGAAGGCCGGTATCTGTAAAACATCTACATATTCAGCAGCTTTATATGCGTCTTCCACTTCGTGAATATCGGTAACCGTTGGTATATCGAAAGTGTCAGAGATTTTCTTGAGTATTTTCAAGGCTTTTTCGTCACCGATCCCTGTAAAACTATCGATCCTACTACGATTTGCCTTTTTGAAGCTCCCTTTGAATACATAAGGAATTGCCAATGAATCGGTAATCTGTAAAACCTTTTCAGCAATACGCAAAGCCATATCTTCGCCTTCGATGGCACAAGGTCCTGCTAGCAAGAAAAAGTTGTTGGAATTTGTATGTTTTAACTTCGGAATATCTTGAAGATTCATCAGCCTGATCGTTTCAGTAATTAAGCTGCAAAGATAATCAAATTAAAAGCTACGACGACGTTGGTCATTCATAACAATCCACATTTTCAATCCAGAAATCAATATTACTAATAATCCTCCGTAAATTACAAAGTCTGTAGTTCTATTAGTCATAGAGGTCAAATGGAAAAAACCAACTATATAGGCCGATATTCCATATAAGGATAAACAAACTAGAGTTATTCCAAGTGTGAAATTTAGTTTGCTTCCTGGCTTAATGATTTGCCATAGAAAGGGGATTCCAAATAATAAAATTGGAAAAGCCGCTATGCCTTCTGATCTATTTACATCGGTGAACCAATAGGCTATGACGGCAATAAAATAGAAATAAGGAACGAATTTAGAATATTTTTTTAGTGTTTTCATCTGGTTTGTGTTAAAAGGTTCAGATGGTTGGATTAGTTGGTTTGATAACGAAGGATACTCTTAGCTAGTATGGTAAGAAGTGATTATAACATTTAATTAACTAAAAATCTATCACCCATACAGATATACAACCTATTATAATTAAACGTACCTTTGCGCGCTTAAAATAAGGCATCATTATGGCTAATATCAAGAACATTGCGATCATAGCACACGTAGATCATGGAAAAACCACTTTGGTAGATAAGATCATGTATCACTGTCAGTTATTCCGTGAAAATGAGAATACGGGAGATTTGATTCTCGACAATAACGATTTGGAGCGCGAACGCGGTATAACTATTACATCTAAGAATGTTTCTGTTATTTATAAAGACACTAAGATCAATATAATCGATACACCTGGTCACGCCGATTTTGGTGGAGAAGTGGAGCGTGTATTGAATATGGCCGATGGCGTACTTTTATTAGTTGATGCTTTTGAAGGACCTATGCCACAAACACGTTTTGTATTACAAAAGGCCATTGACTTAGGCTTGAAACCTTGTGTTGTAATTAATAAGGTAGATAAGGAAAACTGTACCCCAGAAGAAGTGCATGAGGACGTTTTTGATTTGATGTTCGAACTTGGAGCCGAAGAGTGGCAGTTGGATTTTCCAACAGTTTATGGGTCAGCCAAGCATAATTGGATGAGCGATGATTGGAAAGACCAGACGGATAATATAGAACCCTTATTGGATATGGTCATTGAACATATACCAGCACCAAAAATTCCGGAAGGAAATACACAGATGCTAATTACCTCTTTGGATTTTTCTTCATTTACAGGTAGAATCGCCATTGGAAGATTAACTAGGGGCGAATTGAAAGTTGGTCAGAATATTTCATTGGTGAAAAGAGATAAAAGTATTGTGAAGTCAAGAATAAAAGAACTTCATGTATTCGAAGGCCTTGGTCGTAAGAAAGTTGTAAGTGTTCAAACTGGAGATATATGTGCCATTGTAGGTCTTGAAGGTTTTGAAATTGGTGATACGATTGCCGATTTCGAAAACCCTGAAGGACTAAAAACCATTGCAATCGATGAGCCAACAATGAGTATGTTGTTCACGATCAATGACTCACCATTTTTTGGAAAAGATGGAAAATACGTTACTTCTAGACATATTAAGGAACGTTTGATGAAGGAACTTGAAAAGAATTTGGCTTTACGCGTCGAAGAGACGGATAGTGCAGACAAATTCATCGTCTTTGGGCGTGGTGTATTGCACTTATCAGTTTTAATTGAAACCATGCGTAGAGAAGGTTATGAGCTTCAAATTGGTCAGCCTCAAGTGATCATTAAGGTTATTGATGGTGTTAAATGTGAACCAGTAGAAGATATGACCATTGATCTACCAGAACATGTGTCAGGGAAAGCCATTGAAATGGTATCACTTCGTAAAGGAGAAATGACGAGTATGGTAGCCAAAGGTAATCGTATGGTGTGTAAATTCTTGGTGCCTTCTCGGGGTATCATCGGATTGAGAAACCAATTATTGACAGCTACAGCAGGTGAAGCCATTATGGCCCATAGATTCAAGGAATATCAACCGATCAAGGGTGGTATTCCAGAGAGACAAAATGGGTCGTTAGTGTCTATGGAAAACGGACAGGCTATTCCTTATTCTATTGATAAATTGCAGGATCGTGGTAAGTTTTTCGTTGATCCAGGTGAAGATATTTATGAAGGCCAAGTCATTGGAGAGAATTCTCGTGGAGACGATATGACGGTTAATGTTACCAAAACCAAGAAGATGTCAAATGTTCGTTCTTCTGGTGCTGATGATAAGGCGAAAATTGTTCCTGCAATCAAGTTTTCTCTAGAAGAAGCATTAGAATATATCCAGAAAGATGAATATGTTGAGGTTACCCCGAAACATTTAAGGCTGCGTAAAGTTTTTCTTAAAGATGTAGAAAGAAAGCGAAATAAGGGTATTTAGTTAATGGGATTAGTAAAATACTAATCAAAAAGCCATACTTTTATTGCATTAACCAATCGCAATGCTAGACCGTAATAGTACAACCTTTCATAAGGTTCTTTCTATATTCATCTATCTAGTTCTAGGGGTTTTTACCTTGGCAAAAGGAGCCTTGTATTCTCCAGACAGTTACAGTTTTTTGGCAATGGACTTTCATAGGTCTGTGGGTTATAATTCATTTCTAAAAGTAGTAACAAGTATATTCGGAGATTCATTTGAAACGCCTTTAATACTCTTACAATTGGCAATGCTGATTGGTGCTGCTTCATACTTGATAGGGGTAATTAGGAGGCTATTCAATCTTCATTTTATTTGGTTGTTGGTGCTTCAGCTACTCATTATAGCTCCAGCATTTTATTTGCATTTTGTTGTAAATAATATTTTCTCAGAAGCCTTAGCATACCCTTTATTCCTGGTATTCACTGGTTTTGCATTACAAGGATTCATCATCAATAGTTCGAAACATTATTTGTATGCCATTTTTATACTATTTGTACTACTGTTGGTTAGAGGGCAATTTATAGCCATGATTCCAGTTTTGTTAGTTTTAATGACTATTCAAGGAATACAGTCCAAATTCAGTAAAATATCGCTGATTCTCATCGCTGTTTTGATTTTGATGCCCTTTGTTTCTGGTCTTGCTGAAAAAATATATAATAAAGGGGTTCATGGTCATTTTGAACGAACGCCTTTCAGTAATGTCTCATTGATCGCTCCTGCATTTTATGTCGCTAATGAAGATGACTATAAACTCTATGAAACGGAGGAAGAACAGACGTTTTTTAAGAAAGTATATTCAACTTTGGATAGCTTGAATCTTACCAAGGAAAAAATCCGAGAGTCAGGATCAGAATCCTATTTGGTTTTTCATGCCAATTACAGTAAAGTTTGCAATTTGAGCGTGCACGAGACTGGAACTGTATTTTTTGAAAAGCAAGGCATGGACAAAAATCAACAACGTATTGCAGTCAATG
>CBESOB010000224.1:0-4417 GCA_965530995.1 uncultured Flavobacteriaceae bacterium | reverse complement strand
ACAAATGATTGAATATCACATCATCTTCAACGGTATCCTTATTCCAATTCAAGAAACATTTTTTCATATGATTGGCAATGGTATAAGTCAATGCCTCTTTCATATCTCCTTCTTCCCAAGTCATAGCCACATCGATCATGGTCTTTATATTATTACCGTAGAATCTATATTTAGGATAATTTTGTGGGTATTCTAAAGGCTCAGGACGTTCTTCAAGAAGCTCTTTCGTTGGTTTATCGAAAGGTGAATCGGCATCCAATTTGAAATCTGACATGATGAATAACTGGTCCCAAAGCTTATGCTGAAAATCAGAAACATCGCGAAGATGCGGTTGCATATTTCCCATAACGGATATGATCGCGTTTGCCAGTTTGTTACGCTCCTCCTTGGTTTCCCTTGTAGTGGCATGGTTAATCATTTTCTGCATATGGCGCCCATATTCAGGAATGATTAAATGTTCACGTTCCGTATTGTATTCTATATCGTCTATCAAAATGTAATGTTGTGTAGATTAAAATTCTCGCTTGAAGTATTCTTGCCCCGCAAATTACGAAAAAAAATACTTATCTGTCTTTATAAAAAAGTATGCCAATGCTATAACGAAATTACGTCTTCAACATTGCTCGTTACTTCTACATATTTTTCGATCACCGCATCAGGATCCTTCATGATCACATTGATTGAAACACTGGTGTACTTTCCGTTCTTAGACTCCTTTGTATTTATCACAGCTCCGGTATTATCAAAAATATTTTCGATTTTTCTGATTTTGACTTTCTCGGATATCACAATGAACTTATACAAATATTCCGATGGCCACTCAGTGGTTTCAGATAATCGTAATTTCAACTTCTTGTAGAATTCTTCTGGGTTTGGAGATGTATTCATTTTTATTTTTCTATCGGGTTGGCAAAGTTAAGAAAATCAATATAATTTATGAATTACTTAATGCAAAATCAAAGGGATTATTTTCTATTTTTTTGTTCCCTTTTTAATCACGTATTTTACTGCTAAAATCTTGCCATAATTGAAACCGAAACGAATTGTCATAACTGGAGGACCTGCAACTGGTAAAACTGCCATTATTGATTACCTGAGGTCTAAGGGACTTCCATGCTTTGAGGAGGTTATAAGAAAGCTAACTGCTGCTGCCCAAGATTCTGGAGATATTACTGAATCCCATTCTAACCCCATTACCTTGGTTTCGGATTCTGAAAAATTCAATACCACTCTTATCAATTTAAGAATTAATGACTATTTGGCCTCTGAGGAACTCAAAACCGATTTTTGCTTTTTTGACAGAGGCATGCCCGACGTTCTGGCATATATGTTATATTTTCAACAGAGCATCGGAACAGAATTCGTCGAGATTTGCGAGAAACACACTTATGATCATATGTTCTTGCTTCCTCCATGGAAAGCCATTTTTACCGATGATGAAGAGCGTTTTGAAACATTTGAACAAGCAATGGACATTTATCATCATTTAAGGGATATGTATAGCAATTTTGGACACCATGTCATAGAAGTCCCTTTCGGAACAGTTGATAATCGCGCTAATTACATTTTAAATAGTATTTAATACTTGGCAAAACATCCAATAAACATATTAGAGCAATTCTGGAACTTTACAGAATTTAGGCCATTGCAAGAAGAGATCATCAATTCTGTAATAAATGGCGATGATACCTTTGCCCTAATGCCAACAGGAGGAGGCAAATCACTCTGTTTTCAAATCCCGGCTTTGGCACAAGAAGGCATTTGCATTGTAATATCGCCTTTGGTTGCTTTAATGAGAGATCAAGTAAATAATCTAAAAGAAAAAGGTATTAAGGCAATTGCATTGACGAGTGGAATTCCTTATCAAGAAATCGATGCCCTTCTAGATAATTGTATCTATGGGAACTATAAATTCTTATACCTATCTCCAGAGCGTCTTCAACAAGAATTAGTAAGGGATCGAATTCGACAAATGAATGTCAACCTTATTGCCGTTGATGAAGCACATTGTATCTCGCAATGGGGAAACGATTTTCGGCCTGCCTATAGGAATATTAATGATCTAAGAGAACTATTACCGTCAGTTAATGTCATTGCCTTAACAGCTTCTGCAACTCCTGCTGTAGTTGATGATATAGTTAAAGAACTCGATTTCATTGATGCCAAGATTTTCAAGCAATCATTTGTGCGCCCAAATATTGCCTATATGACATTTGATGAAGAAGATAAGTATTTTCGGGTCGAGAAAATTCTGGACAAGAACAAAGAATCATCAATAATATATGTCCGTAATCGAAAACTAACGATTGAAATAAGCAATTATCTTGAAACAAAAGGTATTACAAGTACTTTTTATCATGGGGGAATAAGTGCCGATCTTAAGACAGAGCATCTGCGTCTTTGGTTATCCAATGAGAAACAAGTGATGATCGCCACGAATGCATTTGGTATGGGAATTGACAAACCCGATGTGAAGACCGTTATTCATTTCAATTTACCAGAATCAATTGAAAGCTATTTCCAAGAAGCAGGACGCGCAGGTCGAAACGGCAAAAAGGCCTTCGCCATAATATTAAAAAATAACAGTGACGAACAACTTCTAAAAGGACAATTTCTGCAAGTATTACCGTCGGTGGATTTTGTAAAGAAGCTATATCGTAAATTGTGTAACTACTTCCAAATACCTTATGGTGAAGGCGAATTTACAATTCATGAATTCAATTTCAATCAATTTTGCAAAACCTATGGCTTTAATCATCTCATAGCCTATAATGCCATTCAAGTTCTTGATCGAACCAGCATAATTAGTTTGTCAAAACTATTCAACAAACGATCGTCCGTGCAATTCATAACTAGTAACGCTGTGCTTTTCAAATATTTAAAAACACATGCCGATATAGGAATCATAGTGAAATCGATCCTAAGGACTTATGGCGGTATTTTCGATCAAGAAATACCAGTGAAATTGGACCTGATCGCTAACAAGGCAAATGTTAAGATCGACGATGTAATTAATACATTGATTCGACTTGAAAAAGACAGTACTATCACCTTGAAACTATATAAAACAGATGCTGAGATCACTTTCCTACAGCCACGAGAAGATGACAAAACCATAAATAGGATAGCCAATATCATTACACAGCAAAACGATTTAAAAACGAAACAGATCAACGACATATTGCGATTTGTAAATACCAATGATCTATGTAAAAGTGTCCAATTACTCAATTACTTTGGCGAGAAGGAAGCCAGTGATTGCGGTATCTGCTCAGTTTGCATAAAGAAGAAACATGGAAAACCTAAAGGCGATATTCGTGAAACTATTAAAAGAATTGTTATATTATTAGAGACTAAACCATTGTCATCACGTCAGATCTCAGAAGCACTTCAATTGAATGAAAATATTGTTCTCGAAGGACTTAAAATCATGATGGATAATGAGATAATTAGGTCTACTAACACAAATACATATAAGCTGAAACATACTTGAAATGAAGCACACACTGAGAATAGTATTTATGGGCACACCTGAATTTGCTGTAACGACCTTAAAAGCCATAGTGGAAAAAGGATTCAATGTTGTTGGTGTCATTACCGCACCAGATAAACCTGCTGGTCGTGGTAGAAAACTTCATCAATCGGCAGTGAAGACCTATGCGGGATCCATGAATCTTAAAATCTTACAGCCTAAAAATTTAAAAGACGAAGGTTTTATTGAAGAATTGCGAAGTTTAAACGCAAATGTACAAGTCGTTGTTGCCTTTCGCATGCTACCCAAAGCGGTATGGCAAATGCCAAAATTAGGAACTTTTAATCTTCATGCCTCCCTTCTACCCGATTATCGAGGTGCTGCTCCAATTAATTGGGCAGTCATCAATGGAGAGAAAAAAACCGGTGTAACAACATTCTTTATTGATGAGAAGATAGATACCGGCGAAATCATCCTAAAGAAGAAAGTAAAGATCCGAAAAAAGGATACAGCTGGTGTTTTACATGATAAACTTATGACGGTTGGAAGTAAATTGGTAATCGACACCTTACATCTAATTGAAAACGGCAAGTTAGAGACCAAGGCACAACCTAAAAGCAAAAAGCTAAAAGAAGCTCCTAAACTGAGTAAGGAGAATTGTAGATTGGATTGGACTGATTCTCGTCGAAAAATATATAATAAGGTTAGGGGATTAAATCCTTATCCAGGTGCATGGACCATTTTGAGGAATGGTGATAACGATTTAATCATGAAGGTCTATAACTGTGAAAAAGTAAGAGAAAAACATGATTTCGATATTGGAACCATCATAGTTCAAGATAATAAGCTAAAGATTTCAGTTAGAAAAGGATATATATATATTGATGAATTACAGCTCCCAGGAAAACGTAAAATTGATATAAAATCCCTATTGAATGGTTACCG
>CBESOB010000223.1:0-4443 GCA_965530995.1 uncultured Flavobacteriaceae bacterium | reverse complement strand
AATTAATAGCAATATAAATGTACTGGGTAATGTTATATGAGTCAACGGGAAAAAACCCCTTTTTTACTTTTTTAAAAAAAGCCAGACATATGCCTGGCTTTTAGGTGATTAATAGCATTTAATCCAAAAGTAAATCCCCATTCACTTTAAATTCTAATTTTTTTATAGAATACTTGTAGGATTTTAACTACGTAAAACCCTCTTCAACATTCAATTCGAGCATAAATATCTCTAAATAATACAAGTGCGGAACAAAAAATTGTATGGTTGGTAGTGTTTTTTGTATGGTTGGTAACCAAGGGAAATCAATTGACATTTGATATCCGAAAAACGACCATTAGAAACTGAATACACAGTAAATCCTACCAACCATACATATATAGAAAGACAATGAACAGAAACATCTATATTTACATATAATTAACTGCAATGCTAAAAGCCGTAATTGTCGATGACGAGCATAAAGCGATCCAAAGCCTATCTTGGGAGCTTACCAATTTCAGTAAAGAAATAGAAATCCTTCAAACTTTTACTGACCCTGATCTTGCATTGAATTATTTAAAAAACAATACCCCAGATTGTGTATTCCTGGATATACAAATGCCTACTATGGATGGGTTCCAATTCTTGGATCGCTTAGGAGACAAAGACTTTGCCGTGGTCATTACCACCGCCTATAACGAGTATGCAATTAAAGCCCTGAAACACGAGGCACAAGATTATTTATTGAAGCCTATAGATTCTGATGACCTTAAGGACACGATTGAGCGTGTCAAGAAATATAATTCTAAATTCATCAATTCAGATAAACTGAAACGTGTCTTGCTTGAGTTCTCTGAAAAGCAACTCCACAAGAAAATAACGATCCACACAGACGGTAAAATGATATTCATTTCTTCCAATGATATTGTTTTCGTTGAATCTGATGGGAATTATTGCACCATCCATTTAGCTAATAATCAAAAAAAAGTAGTTACCAAGAAATTGAAGGAAATAGATGAGTTATTACCTGAAAATTCATTTTTCAGGATACACAATTCTTATATAATAAACCTAGATCAAATAAAGGAGTTCTTAAAAACTGAGGGATATGTGATCATGCAATCTAATCATAGAATTCCTGTAGCTAGACAGCGCAAATCCGATTTTTTAGAAAAGCTTGAATAATATGTATAATCATTCAAGACATATAAATCAGATGTTCATGGGAGGAAAACTTATTCTTCTTGTGTTTCTTTTGATGCAATGCCATAAAGTCAGGGCACAAGATCTAAAGGAAGACGATGCATTTCTTAAATCTGTTTCTGAAATATTGATTGAGCAATACCAAGATTTTCATGTCTTGGATTCCGTTTTCGTTAAGGCTAAAAGGGATACGCTTAAAATGAAATACTTTGCCAACAAAAGTAAGGATGCCAATTATCTGGAGGGAGAGAGTTATGCTCTCAATATGTTGGGCATTTATTATAGGAATAAATCATATTTCAAACACGCCATTGAAGTACATGAAGAAGCCAAAAGCCTTGCCTTTGAAAGCGCTAATGCAGAACTAAGTATTTTGAGTCTTAATATGTTGGGCGTAGTTTACCGACGCATGGATGCCGTGAAATCGGCATTGGACTATCATCAGCAAGCGCTGGCCATTGCCGATAGCATTAAGAACCCTTCAAATAACGTCAAGTTGAGCATCGCAGTTTCACAGAACAGTATGGGAAATATCTATCTTGCCTTGGAGCAATACAACCTAGCGATCCAACAGTTCCAGAAATCCATGGAAATCGAAAAGTCCCTTAACAATAAGTTAGGGCTTGCCATTAACTACCAGAATATTGGATACGCCAAGGAAGCAACTGGAAAACTTGATGAAGCCCTACAAAATTATGTAACATCATTAGATTATAACAATCAGATCGACTCAAAAATAGGTAAAGTGATCTGCAATAATAGCATTGGACAAGTATATCTCCAACAGTGTAAGATACCAGAAGCCTATGAGATCATAAAATCCAACATTGCTCAGGCAGAAGAGATCAATGACAAATTCTATATAGCTTCCACTTACACTAATCTTGGTTGGGTACAGACAGAAATGCAACAATATCGAGAAGCCAGTGAGAACTTATTCTATGCCCTTAAAATCGCCCAAGATTTTAATTTGAAAGGTAGCGAGGCAGAAACCTATAAACGCCTTTCTTATTTAAACGAAAAACTAGGGAACAATAAAGCGGCGTTATTGCATTATAAAGAATCACAGAAAATCACAAACGAAATCAGGAGTGTACAAAACACACAGTACATTACCGATCTGGTAATAAAATATGATGCTGAGAAGAAAAGTGAACAGATCATGGATCTAGCGAATGAGAATGAAATCGTAAAGTTGAAACTTGCACAAAACAACAAGACACAGTTGTTTATAATGATTGGCTTATTATTAGTAGGTGGCATCCTGTTTGCGATTTACAAGCAGAATCAACTCAAGAACGACAAGAAGATCTTGACCTTGGAACAGGACATGCTGCGCTCCCAAATGAACCCGCACTTCATTTTCAACTCTTTGAATTCCATAAAGTTGTATATCATTAATAATGAGAAGGAAAATGCGGTGTATTATCTAAATAAATTTTCAAAGCTCATTAGGAAAATACTAGTGGCTTCCACCGAAAAGGAAATCTCTCTCGAGGATGAACTCGAAACGATGCAATTATATATGAATATTGAGAATATTCGTTTCAACAACGAAATCAATTATTCTGTGGATGTGGCTGAAAATGTCAATACCACCAATATTAAATTACCCTCTTTGATACTTCAGCCATTCCTGGAAAATGCGCTTTGGCACGGACTTTCTTCAAAGGAAGGCGATAAAAATATTCACTTAAGTGTTTCAAGAATTGACGGTGGTTTTGTTAGAATGGAAATTACCGACAATGGCATTGGCCGAGCCGAAGCGGCTAAAATACAGGAAAGCAAAGTATTAAAACGTAAATCGGTAGGCATAGAGCTCACTAAACAGCGTCTGGCAAATTTCTCAAAAGACTATTCTGGATCGTATGACATCAATATTGAAGACCTCATTATTAGCGGAAAATCTGCTGGCACTAAAGTAGTGATCGACATCCCTATACATGAAATCAAGCTGAAAACGGCATGATGCGCCAAATTCACCTCTTTGAAGCCACTTTCTCAAGCTCCATATACCAGTCTTCTCCAAACTTTCTTATAAGTGCTTCCTTTACGAATTTGTAAATGGGGACTTGCAATTCTTTTCCTAAAGTGCAGGCGTCATCGCAGATTTCCCATTTATGGTAATTAACAGCGGAGAATTCGCTATAATCCTTGACTCGGATGGGATACAGATGACAGGACACAGGTTTCTTCCAAGAAATTTCACCTTGGTTGTAAGCTTCTTCTATACCACATTGAGCAATGCCTCGGTCATCAAAATTTACGTAGGCACAATCGGCACCATTAATTAGCGGTGTTTCCAATTCGCCCAATTCTGTTGTAATACTGGTCCCTTGTTCTTCTATGATCTTTATCCCTTTTTGCCGCAAAAAGGGTTTTACTTTAGGATAGATCTCTTTTAAAATCTCAACTTCTTCCTTTTCAAGAGGTGCTCCAGCATCTCCATCTATACAACAAGCGCCTTTACACGCCGAAAGATTACAAATAAAATCTTTTTCGATTATGTCTTCGGATACGATGGTTTTTCCTAGCTGCAACATATTTTACTGTTTCTAATACTGAGCGCAAAAATAGATAAACTTTACATTTATTTAATCTTGGAAATCAGTAATTAATATCGACCTTTGCCGCCAAAATTAAACCCAGATCGTCATGCAATTAAATTTTAAGGAAATAGTTACCGCATTCATGGTTTTATTTGCCGTGATTGATATTATTGGGAACATCCCGATCATCATTGATCTTCGTAAAAAAGTTGGTCATATTCAGAGTGAAAAAGCCTCAATAATCGCTGGGGTAATTATGATATTTTTCTTGTTTCTAGGAAAAAGTTTATTGTCTCTCATTGGTATTGGTGTGAATTCCTTTGCGGTAGCAGGTGCATTCATCTTGTTTTTCATTGCATTAGAAATGATTCTTGGTATCACACTGTATAAAGAAGAAGACACCAACCCGATGACGGCTTCTGTATTTCCGTTAGCATTTCCTTTAATTGCAGGACCAGGAAGTTTAACAACCCTACTTTCACTTAGGGCAGAATACCATGTTGAAAACATAATCGTAGCGGTTGTATTGAATGTGATCTTTATCTATATCGTTCTGAAAACTTCGGCTAAAATCGAAAGAATCCTTGGTCCAAATGGAATTAGTATCATACGTAAAGTTTTTGGTGTAATTTTGTTGGCAATCGCCGTGAAATTATTTGCACATAATATTAAGGAATTATTTATTTAACCATGAAAATATTTACCTTCA
>CBESOB010000222.1:0-4451 GCA_965530995.1 uncultured Flavobacteriaceae bacterium | reverse complement strand
AAAAAAATATATATTTTCTAAAAAAAAAAAACCTTATTCAACAATTAAAATTAAACTGATGAAAACTAAAAGTTTTTTATTAACCGTTCTAGGTCTTTTTATTGCAGCAGGAGCCTTTGCACAAGCAAATATCCTGAATGCTAAGAAACCAGATCAAATTGGTGTAAAGTCGGAAAGTCATTTAAAGATGGACAACGATAAGCCATTGGAATATGGTTACGTTGACGACAGGGATATTCTTTGGTCTAAAATGACTTGGGAAATTGTCGATCTTGACGAAAGAGTGAATTTCTCTCTTTATTACCCGATTGATACCAATAATATTGGTAGCAACAGACGGTCGTTGTTTGATGTATTGATGACGAACATCCAAAAAGGTAACATAGAAAACATTTATGATGATTCTTATTTTAAGACGAAACGTACTTTGAAGGATATTGGTGCTGCCATGTCGTTGATCGATACTACAGAATTAGGTATCGAACAATTGAATGCAGGTGAGCAGTTATCTGAAGAGTACATAAATAGACGTGACATCACCGCTGCAGATATTACAGAATATCATATTAAAGGATTATGGTATTTTGATAAGCGACATGGAGAATTGAAATACAGACTTCTTGGTTTAGCTCCAGTAGCTCCAGATGTAAATTTCATCAACTCTGATGATCCAGATATGGTTGAGTTGTTTTGGATATGGTTCCCAGATACTAGAAATATCTTGCATGATGCCAAAGCCTTTAATAACAATAATAGTTCTATGCCGTCATCGTTCGATCACTTGCTTAATGCACGACGATTTAGCGGACTGATATATCGCGAGGAAAATATTTATGGAGATAGACAAGTTAATGAGTACATTAGTGAAAACTCATTGATGCAGCTCTTGGAGTCTGATAGGATCAAGGAAAGAATCCGTGATTTTGAACAAGATATGTGGAGTTACTAATAATTCCAATATGCTTAGAATATGAACGCCCACTTTTAGTGGGCGTTCTTTATTTTGAGATTCTCTGTCAGTTCGAGCGGAGTTGAGAACTATTTGTTATCCGATTAGTTTAATTTTGCAACTTATGAAAGTAGACTACATCATCGTTGGTTGTGGACTCGCAGGCATAGGGTTTTGTGAGGAGCTCCGAAAGAATGGTAGGAGTTTTATTGTATTTGATGATGCATCCCAACAATCATCTACAGTGGCAGGCGGACTCTATAATCCCGTGGTGCTAAAACGTTTTACCGCGGCATGGAATGCCAACGAGCTTTTAGATATAGCTCTTCCTTTTTTTTATGGAATAGAAAATCATCTTAATACTGATTTCATTCAGGAGGTACCCATATTTAGAATTTTCAATTCAATTGAGGAACAGAATAATTGGTTTACTGCATCAGATAAACCAGTACTTACGAAATTTATTTTTCCTGGAATCATTAAAAACATTAACTCGAATATCAATTCAGGATTTGGGTTAGGAAAGGTCTTGAAAACAGGAAGAATAGATACGAATGTATTGATTGAATCGTATTTAGAAAAATTAAGGAATGAAAGCTCTATTTTGAACAATTCCTTTATCTATAAGGAAATGAAAATTAATAGTGATACCATTCACTATAAGAATATAGAAGCAAATCATATAGTTTTCACAGATGGTTTTGGTTTAAAACAGAACCTCTATTTTAACTATTTACCATTAGTGGGAAGCAAAGGAGAATATATTGTTGTGAAATCTACAGAGCTTAAATTAGAAGTAATACTCAAAGGCTCGGTGTTTATTATTCCATTGGAAGATGACACCTATCTTGTTGGAGCTACCTATGATAATGAAGATAAAACGAAAATACCAACTCTAGAAAAAAAAGAAGCGCTAATACTAAAGCTTAAAAAAATAATTACATGTGATTTCAAAGTAATCGATCATTTCGCAGCTATTAGGCCAACGGTTAAAGATAGAAGACCCATGGTTGGTAAGCATCCAAGGCATCAAAGGCTTACATTAATTAACGGATTAGGGACTAGAGGCGTTATGGCTTCTTCGTATTTAGCGAATCAGTTATATAATCATTTGGAAAATGGAGATGATTTAAATCCTGAAATAGATATAAAAAGATTTGAAAGCTTATTTCTCAGCTAATTTTTTATCATAACTCATGAATAAATTGATCCAGATATTTCTTGATAATCTTAAAATAACGGGTAAGAAAAGTATCATGGTAATCATAATTGCAATAAAGGCCGTAATAAGACTGGTGCCAATAAAGAGATAGCTGATTACAAAAGCTGCGGTAGCAAAGGCAATTCCAACAGGATAACTAACATACATTGCGCCGTAAAAAAAAGAAGGTTCAATCTTGTAATGTGTTCCACAATGAGAACATTTAGTGTTCATTTTAAGGGTTTCAGAAAGATTGTATGGATTCGAATTCCTGTACATGCTTTCTTCCTGGCATTTCGGGCAGGACCCCTTTAAAATACTATTTATTTTACTTCCTTTTTTAAACATGTTTTTTCTCGTATTTTTGCACGCTTATTACAGAACAAATATACGATTTCACTAATAATTAAAAGTAACCTTGGTTACATAGTCTTATGCTTAACATTCACAATCTATCCATTTCATTTCAAGGCGAACCATTGTTCGAGAATATTGCTTTTCGTTTGGGTAATGGGGATCGTATTGGACTCATTGGTAAAAATGGTGCAGGGAAGTCTACTTTGTTGAAAATCATTTCGGGAGAACATGAATCCGATTCTGGTCAAATTGCCGCTGATAAAGAACTGAAAATAGGATTCTTGAAGCAAGATATCGATTTTGTTCATGGGCGCTCTGTTTTGGAAGAATCTTACCAAGCATTTACGGATATCAAGAAGCTTGAGGCCGATCTTGAAAAAATAAATATTCAGTTAGCGGAAAGAACGGATTACGAAAGTGAATCCTATCATCAATTAATGATTGACCTAAATGACCTACAACATCAATATGAGATTCTAGGTGGATATAATTACCAAGGAGATACAGAGAAGATATTACAGGGTTTAGGCTTTCAAAGAGAAGACTTTAATAAGCTAACGGATACTTTCTCAGGTGGATGGCGCATGAGAATTGAATTGGCCAAACTTCTACTTCAGAAAAACGATATATTACTATTGGATGAGCCTACGAACCATTTGGATATAGAATCGATCATTTGGTTAGAATCTTTTCTCAGACAGTATCCTGGTGCCGTTGTTATTGTGTCTCACGATAAAATGTTCTTGGATAATGTGACCAATAGAACCATTGAGATTTCTTTAGGAAGGATTTACGATTATAATAAACCATACTCGAAGTATCTAGTATTACGAGAAGAGCTTCGTGAGCAACAGTTGGCATCACAAAAGAACCAACAAAAGCAGATCGAGCAAACCGAAAAACTCATTGAAAAATTTAGGGCTAAGGCATCTAAGGCGACAATGGCTCAATCGCTTATCAAGAAATTAGATAGATTGGATAGGATTGCAGTAGATGAAGATGATAATGCTGTAATGACCTTGAATTTCCCGATTTCCATTATGCCTGGAAAAGTGGTTATTGAAGCAGAAGGTGTCGGCAAGAGCTACGGCGAAAATAATGTACTTAGTAATGTGAATCTAATGGTCGAACGTCAGAGTAAGATCGCTTTTGTTGGCCAGAATGGACAAGGTAAGTCCACATTGGCAAAGATCATCGTTGGTGAATTGAAGCACGAAGGCAAACTTGTGTTGGGACATAATGTACAAATAGGTTATTTCGCTCAAAACCAAGCCGATTATCTTGATGGAAATAAAACCGTTCTCGATACTATGATCGATGCGGCTAATGAAAAAAATAGACCAAGAGTTAGGGATATACTTGGGTCTTTCTTGTTCCGGGGTGAAGAAGCTGAAAAATATGTAAGGGTGCTTTCGGGAGGTGAACGTAATAGGTTGGCCTTGGCAAAACTACTTCTCCAACCACTGAATGTGTTGGTCATGGATGAGCCTACCAATCATTTAGATATTAAATCAAAAAATGTACTTAAGGAAGCTCTTAATCGATTTGAAGGCACTTTGATCCTAGTGTCTCACGATCGTGATTTCTTGCAAGGTGTAACCAATAAAGTCTATGAATTCAAGGATAGTAAAATCAAGGAATATCTCGGTGACATAGATTTTTACTTGGGTCAAAGAAACCTCGAGAATCTTCGCGAAGCCGAAAAACGAACCGTTGTTAAGGTAGATTCCAAGAAAAGCAATAAAGAGTCCTATAAAGATCAAAAGCGTCTTAAATCCCTTAACAATAGATTGAGCAAGGTGGAATCACAGATCAATCAGTTGGAAAAAGACATCAAGGAGATGGATGTCCAGCTAGCTGTAAATTATGATGAAACGGCTGCGAAGCCTAACTTTTTCGAGGATTACCAAACTAATAAGAAGACCTTAGAAAAATTAATGTCTG
>CBESOB010000221.1:0-4481 GCA_965530995.1 uncultured Flavobacteriaceae bacterium | reverse complement strand
TGTGACCGCATCGGATAGGACATCATAGAAAACAACTTGTTATATTTTATTAATCTATCAATCAGCATTTCAAAGCTCTGATAATGTACATTATCGTCTGCCGTACCATGAATTATCATTAGATTTCCCTGGAGGTTCTGCGCAAAATTAATAGGAGATCCATCATGGTATCCTTTGGCATTATCTTCCAATAGACCCATATAGCGTTCTTGATAGGTCGCATCATACAACCTTTGGTCGGATACAAAAGAAACCGCCAATCCTGATTTGTAAATCTCAGGGTATCTAAACATACAATTCAATGTCATTTGGCCACCACCGCTCCAACCCCAAATCCCTACCCTTTCGGAATCGAGAAAATCAAAGGTGCCCAATATCTTCTTCGCTGCCTTACTCTGGTCCTCGGATGCCAAAATCCCGATCTGACCATAAATGGATTTGCGCCAGGCATTGCCCCTGGGTGTTTTGGTGCCGCGATTATCGACGCTCATGACAACATACCCCTGCTGGGCCATGTACTGATCCCATAGACTGCCCCCGCCCCAATTGTCCAGAACGGTAGCTGCCGCTGGTTCGCCATAGACAAAGAACAGCAACGGATACTTCTTGGTCGGGTCAAAGTCGATGGGTTTTATCATCCAGGCATCAAGTACATCGTCACCGATATCGACCTTTACGAATTCCTTTGCTCTTAAGCCTAGGGCATCGTATTTCTGCTTTAGTTCATGATTGTCTTCCAACACTCTTATTTTTTCATGTTGCGGAAGGCTTATCAAGGAATATCGCGGTGGCGTGGTGGCATTTTGAAAAACCTGTATACCCCATTTGGCATTATCGGAAATTTGGTACGCACTCTGTCCCGAATCGGAAATAGGCGTAATCAGCTCAGCTTCCCCTTCACCGTCGATACGGCTTCTATACAGATAGCGTTGTGTAAAATTATCGGGGGACGCTATATAATATACATAGCCCCCCTTTGCATCGATACGAGCGATATTGACTACATCAAAATCACCCTTGGTAATCAGTTGTATTTCGTTCCCGTCCCTGGACACCTTGTACAAATGTAACCATCCATCGCGCTCACTTGACCAAGTAAAGTATTGCTCTTTGTCCAACCAACGGATATCGTCATGAATATCCAGAAATGCCCTTTCCTTTTCCATCAAAATATTATTTAGAGCCAGCGATTCGATATCACCAATCCAGACTTTATTCTTGTTCTGGCGACGATTTAACTGCTGGATCATTAGTTCGTTGGAATTAGGAATAAAATCCATACGGGCCAAATAATTGTTTCTTGAATCTCCGGGGATATCGAACCATCGGGTTTTACCCCCTTTTGACGGTATTACCCCTACCTTAACCGCCGAAAGCTGAGTACCCACCTTCGGATAAGGCATGGGCAGAGGCTTAGAGTAAATAGAGTCTATATTGTTGATCATATAAAAGGTGCCCACTCCTTTGGTGTCGGATTGCCAATAGGCGATATGTTCCCCATCGGGACTCCATCTGAACCCGTCACGACAACTTAGTTCCTCTTCATAGACCCAATCAAAAGTTCCGTTAATAATGTTACCGCCGCCATCCGAAGTTAACTGCTTAATATTTTCCACGTCTAAATCTTCTACATAAATATTCATATCACTTAAATGGGCCTTTTTGGCGGCATCCGGTGAGAATTTGGCAAACATCAAAGAGGATTTCGGTAACGATTTCCCTAATTGACTTAGTTTGCCGGTCTTTAGATCCAGCACCCAATAGTCGCCCCTAGTGTGATAACGCCACACTTTACGCGTATTTGTAAAAATCAGGAGTTTACTATTATCCCCGGACCAATAATAGTCCGAAATTTCCAAGGGCTTCTCTTCATTATCAGGTATCAATTTAGATGCAGCGACGATTACAGTCCTCTTGCCCGTCTTGGCATCATATTTTACGATATCCCGGCCCATTACCGGATTATTGTGCTCAAGGGTAGAGTAGCCCTTATTGTCCTTCATCCATCGAATGGGCCCAAAACCTTTTTGGCCATATACATCGCTTTTGTAAACATCCTCCAAGGTCAATGTAGGTGTTTTTTGCCCCGTCGCCGTTATGACGAAAAGCAGGGTGTAAAGTAGGTTGAACAAAATTCCTTTTTTCATAATTTTTAATCCTTATGCGTGATTACAATCAACTCGGAATGTATGACTAATAATTGGATAGTAGTCACTGTATATGGCAATGAGAAATATTGAACATTTTCCAATCTTTTTCTTAATAATTTGCATCAACGTAAAATACGTTATAGTATATAATATCTGTTTAACTGGTGCCATTAAAATTCGCATTAGACAAAAAAAACGAAATATAAAACACAATAATATGGCTATTAAAGTAGGATGTTTTGCCCTTATCAATCCATTTCAAACCTTGGATAAACAAGTTGACCAAATCAAAGAATGGGGTTTTAAATATGCAGATATTACAGATAATGCCGACGGGGCTTGTTTGGGGTCTCATTTCGGATTTAATGCTGTTGCAAGCCTTGATGCCAACGCTTTCGATTTAAAGCGATTGTTCGAGTCAAGGGGTATTACTATTACCAGTGTTTGTGCTCATGCTAATTTATTGGACCCGAGTGCGCCTTGGCGCTATGGAACTTCTCAAATTATAAAAGCCGTTCGGATGGCCGCTTCAATAGGTGTTAAACATGTAATAACTACGGAAGGTGATGCCCAAACTGAATTTGGCCGAAATCTTTCTGATGCAGAGGGCATTTTCCAAATTAAGGAGAAATTACATGAACCCTTGCAAATGGCCAAGGATTATGGGGTCAAAATATTAATTGAACCCCATGGTAAATTCACAGATTCAGTTCAACACGTCGAGCGGATTATTGATGAATGTAATTCTGAAGCTTTGGGAATAAATCTTGATACTGGAAATCTTTGGTTAGGAGGGGGAGATTCAATTGAAATGATTAAAAAGCTAGGTAGCAAGATTGAACACGTGCATTGGAAAGATCTTCCTCAGGAAATGACAAGTAAGAGGGGGAAGGAGTTTGGTTGCGGAATGGCCTCCATACCACTTGGAAGTGGAGTTGTCGGAATCGAAAGCATTTACAAGGCATTGGTCAACATTGGATTTGACGGGTATACAACATTGGAAATAGCAGGAGAGGATGCTGTGATGCAAAGTCATGAGTTCTTAAAATCATTAGGAGCACAATAAGTAATTTGCAGCAATTATCCTGTTATTGGGACTAAGGTGTTAGTTATAGATTTTAATTTATAAAGTTATTCTATAAGTGTTTTAACCATTAATATTTTTATATCATATGGCGATGTGTTTACCATTCTTGCCATAAGGTTTTGGATATATCCGCTTTCATGAAGCTGTGGTTAAACCTATAGCAGTGCTCGCCAAGATTATCCAGTATATTTCTTACATGATAATTTACTCCTCTTAGCCATTCCTTTCGGTTCATTACCGTTCATTGGCATGAAGGAATAATGACATCTGCAATTGATATCTCCCGTTCATAGATCTTTGGCACGCACTCTTTTTTCTCTATGCCGACAACTTCGTCGTGCTAGTGACAGAATAGTTGTCCATGCTCTTCATGACCTTTCGCTTAAAGCCCAGCACATCGTCCTTCAAATCAGTTAGGTGGGAAAGGCAATTATCGCTGTCCGGAAAACGTTTCGTGAACTCGAAAAGATCCTTGAATCTTTGCACCACGCTTTTAAGTATTTTTGCCTTGATTTAAGCACTTTAGAGGTCTTGGAATAGTGGCTAAGTCAGTAAATTTATATGGTCTGTCATTAATAATAAGTAATTTATTTTTGATATATATTATTCGCACAGATTAATAAGGTTGCCGTAGAATTCGCCCATATAAGTTGGTGATTGGTTTTTGAATGCTGGTGGTCATAATGAAACAAACCAAAAATGTCTTTAGCACTCTTGATTTTATCTCATGTAACACGGTGGTGGTAGTCTTGAACTAGATATAGGACTATAGTGCACACCTAATAAGCCCTTTCTTTATTGGCTGGTGGCATACCCCCACTTATCGCATTATTAATTTCATCCATGTTTTAGGCTGGCCAAATTTTCCTTTTGGTTGACGTCCTTTTTGAACCGATTGGAGAATTGTTGAAGGTTTTGGTCAACGGGAATATCTCTGAATAGCCTATTTTAATTGGTATTGATACCTAAACTAGAAACCTAACAAGGTATTCCTTTTTGTTTTTCCCATTCAGGGTACTTCAAATTGGGTAAATTGGGAAACTCCTTAAAGGTGACATTATCTTTTAGACCCCTAATTACTGATTTTGAATGAAGATTCATTCCGAGATAGGGGTATTGAACGGCACCTTTGAGGTTGAGCTTTCAAAGTTGTCTTTTACTGATGATAATAATCATTCCTTTTCGTGTAAAGAGTGAGAAAATCCTTGAATATTTTTTTGTAATTTTTATATTTCGGATGTGTG
>CBESOB010000220.1:0-4565 GCA_965530995.1 uncultured Flavobacteriaceae bacterium | reverse complement strand
TGGCATTATCAAAAGGAGACTATGATTTATTAAAATTATTAGCCCAATGTAAAAATAAATCACATTTTAAAAACAATTTCGATGAAATAGGTCTCTACTCCGCTCGACCTGATAAAAGGATATCGCATGATTAAATTCTTTAGACATATCAGAAAATCTTTGCTCATGGAAAATAAAACAGGAAAATACCTCAAATATGCCATTGGTGAAATTATACTTGTGGTTATTGGGATCTTGATTGCATTAAGCATCAATAATTGGAATGAAAGTCGAAAAGACAACATTAAAGTACACGCATATCTAGCTAACTTACATAAAGATATAAAAGGAGATATCTCTTTTAATAATCGAAATATTCTTGAACGTTATGATAAAAAAGTTAATGCGCTAAAAAATGGAAAAGCCTATTATCAAGGCACATATGCCATTGCAGACACGTTAGCTTTTTTAAACAACTTAGGTTATGGTGCTGTTTTTGGTAATGTTATTTGGGCATTTAATAAAACAACTTATAATCAATTGGTAAACACAGGAGAATTTAAAATTATTGAGAACGATTCGTTAAGAGAATCCATTCAAAATTATTACAATCTTTTAAATGGTATTGAAGAAAGCAGCGACGGCAAAAAAACAGGTTATGTTAAATATACCAATTCCTTCGCACCATTCAACAGAGATGACCCAGAACATATATCAAAATATGATCAAAAACTGTTTCTTTCTAGAATAAGATCTGAAGAGTTTTATAGGTTGCTTAACTTAGAATTAAACCTAGCTTATGACATAAAAAGCAAAGCCGTTGCCGTTAATGATAGAGCAGAAAAACTTATCAAATTAATTAACACCCATTTGGACAAATGATTAAATTCTTCCGTAAAATCCGCCTTAATATGATAAAAGACAATAAAGTCAGCAAGTACATTCTATATGCCATTGGTGAAATCGTACTCGTCGTTATCGGTATCCTCATCGCGCTTAACATTAACAACAACAACGAGCAGCGCAAACAGCGCGCCCAAGAACTGCACTATCTAAAGAATCTCGAGTCAGATCTTAATATGAATATTGCGCATTTAGATAATTATATAGCCACAAGGGAAATAGCGATCAATTCAGCCAACACCGTAATTGAGCACTATGAAGGGAAACCTATAACCGACTTAAAAGAATTTAGTAGGCATACAGTAAATATCTATACTTGGCGTAAGTTCTTCCAGATCAATAACACTTTTCAAGAATTGATTAATTCTGGCAACCTAGCCTTAATTTCAAACGATTCAATAAAAAGCACATTGCTAAACATGGAGACGCTCTATAATGTAATGAAAGATGAGGAAGCGCATTTTAGGTATGATGCTGAAATTCTATTATATGAACCGTCTTATGACATTATGGATATGAACCCAATTGTTCAAAATTACATGTACTATGCTAGTAATGGGGCTGTTGGTGATAACAGGGATTTACCAAAAAAAGAATTTGAGGCCATGCTCAGAGACACCAAACAAAAAAATGGTTTTGTCATGGCTATTTATGAGTTTACAGTCATGAATCAGCAGTTCAATGCAATGAAAACCATGTGCCAACAGCTTATTGAACTCATAGACAATGAAATGAACAGGTAAAACTGATGGGCTAATGGATCATTTAGCTGTAGAGATCAAGATCAATTCTTCTTGAGGCGCAATCAAATACTCAGCGCCAATATCTGTAACAACGGCCATTTCTTCTACGGAAATTGTTTTTAAAGTACCATCATCGCGTATCCAAGCATGAAATCCATCAAAGGCAAAGGTCATACCTGCCTTCAGTTGTTTTTGGGAAGCGGGTCGTGCCTGAGATGCTTGTGAACCTCCTAAATTAGGTCCGACATCATGCGCTACATAGCCCACAGGATGTCCCGTACTCCACATCACATATTCCGATTTTGCCTTTTCCATCAATATTCGCTGGGCGCGATCAACATCTACACCTTTCACCCCTGGTTCCATGGCTGCCAGTGCAGCCCTGTTTCCAGCCTTAGCGCTTTCCCAATAATAATCAATATCTTCTGGTACTTCAATTGCTCCTTCTTCTAAAACATAAGCGAAACGTTGAATATCACTTACCCAACGATTGTATACTTTAATTCCAAAATCAATTTGAATGACATCACCAGGCATGATCACCTTATCTGTAGCATGAGAATGCCCACGATCTGGACCAGAATTCACATTTGGATTTTGATCTGGCGCCCAACCATCTGTAACACCATATTCGACCATTTTTTGCTTTAAGAAGCGAGCGATATCAGCATCAGTCGATTTACCAGGCACGATTTGTCTGTAGGCCTCTATTTGCCAGTCGGCTGTTAATTGCGCAGCTTTCTTTAGGACCTCAACCTCTTCCGGAAGCTTAATGGACAACCATTCGTAAACCAAATCGGTAGAAGACACCAACCGATCCCTATAATCTCCAAGAAACGACTCTAGTTCTATGCGCTGAACATAGGACAAACCATCAGCCATAGAATTACTTTCAGATGAATTAACAGCGATTCTTTCAAAACCCTTCTCCTTTATAAAATCAGCTGCCATGCCTAAGGATGAAGTCCCACGTTCCACGCTAACTACCTTATCATGAATATCCAAGTCATCTAAAGCAGTTGCTTCACCTGACGGGGAAAACACTAAAGAATGAAATCCATCATCATCATTAAAAAACAAAAAAGCTGCCGTGCCTCCTGCGTTCTCTCCTCCTATATGACCCGCTATAGGGTCATTATTATTTTCACGGCAAATGACGATCCAGCAATCCACATTGGCTCCATCCAGTGCTTTAGGAAGCAAGGTGCTTATTCTTTTTGTTCGTATTTCGGGCCAGGGATTTTCTCCCCAATATACTTCGGAGTCTATTTTGGCAAGTTCTGCTGTGTTATCTGCACAGCCAACCAAACACATCAAGAATAGAATAATTAGTGGCTTAATTAGTTTCATTTTTAAACTTTATATTATCTTGATGAAAGATACTAATATTTACAAATTTAGTAATCGTTAGTTTCAAAATATCTTGACCCAACTAGTTGTGAATGGATTATACATGGTGTTGGTTATTGCCATTATTATTTTTGCGAGATTAGGCCTAAAACCCGTTTCGGTATATGTTAAAATGAATAAGGACAACCACAGAAAACTTCATGAAAAGGAACGCTAAATTTCTTATATATGCGATTTTCGAAATTGTTACTAAAAATTTCCTAACTTTTAGGAATCAAATACTTCAATTAAAAGTATCTGAAAATAATAGAAACCAACTTAATTAATCCGTATGAAACCTTTAAAATTACTCCTGCTGGGCTTTCTCTTACTATCCCTTAGCCTTAACGCACAAAAACGAAAAAAATCCTCCTCTACCTCCGATATTACATTGAACGACAGTCTTTTTTCTAGTGTAAAATGGCGAAACATAGGTCCTTTTAGAGGTGGCAGATCTGTAGCATCTAGTGGGGTTATCGGTCAACCACTCACCTATTATATGGGGTCTACCGGTGGTGGCATTTGGAAAACCACTGATGCAGGCATAAGCTGGAAGAATATCTCTGATGGTTTTTTTAAAACAGGTTCTGTAGGCGCGATTGCCGTTGCCGAAAGTGATCCTAATATCATAGTGGTTGGCATGGGCGAACATGCTGCTAGAGGTGTAATGACTTCTATGGGTGATGGTGTCTATAAATCGATGGATGCCGGGAAAACTTGGAGCCATTTAGGTCTAGAAAAAACACGTCATATTTCTGATGTGGTCATTCATCCCACAAATCCTGATATTATCTATGTGACAGCACAAGGGGCGCAGTATGCCTCATCAGACGATCGCGGTGTATACCGATCAATGGATGGTGGTAAGAATTGGAATAAGATCCTATCTGTCAATAACACAACGGGAGCTTCCTCGCTATCCATGGACATGAATAATCCAAGGATCCTATACGCCGCTATGTGGCAACATCGCCGCTTCCCATGGTTAATTGAGTCTGGTGGAGAACATTCGGGTTTACATAAATCCAGCGATGGTGGTGACACATGGGAGCAGCTAAAAGAAGGACTTCCAGAAGCCTTTGGCAAATCGGGTATTTCGGTATCCAGGGCAAATTCCGAACGTGTTTTTGCGGTCATTGAGGCGGAAGGTGAAAAAGGTGGGGTCTATCGCTCTGATGATGGTGGCAAAAAATGGAAACAGATCAACAAGAGCCGCGTTAATATTACACGTTCATGGTACTACATGGAAATCTTTGCAGATCCGCAAAACGAAAATACGGTATACGTGCTCAATGCCCCTGTTATGAAGTCAATTGACGGCGGCAAGAGTTTTTCAAATTTGTCAGTGCCTCACGGCGATAATCATCACTTATGGATCAATCCAACAGATAACCAAAACCTCATCAACTCTAACGATGGGGGTGCCAATATTTCTTTCAATGCAGGGAAAAGTTGGAGTTCTCAGCAAAACCAACCGACAGCACAGTTTTATCGTGTGATTACAGATAACCAAATGCCTTACTATGTTTATGGTGGCCAGCAGGACAATTC
>CBESOB010000219.1:0-4573 GCA_965530995.1 uncultured Flavobacteriaceae bacterium | reverse complement strand
TGGACGAAAACGCATCTTTTTTCTCGTAGGTGTTGATGTGCTCCTTTGTAGTTACGTACAATTCTATTAACATCGACAAGATGAAAAAGGGAATGGCGTAGAGTATGATATTAGGAAATACTATCGAATCCATCATTTAGCTATTATGCAAGCCTAAATTAAACATTTTTAATGATTATTTTTGAAACTTATATGAAAGCAACTTACCATAGATACGTTCTCAATTTCAAAAGTCCCAGTGGCACATCTCGGGGTATCATGACTACGAAGGAAACTTGGTTCATTAGTATTGTGGTTGGCAACAGAAGAGGCATTGGTGAATGTGGCATATTACGAAGTTTGAGCATTGACGATCGACCAGATTATGAAGAGAAACTGCAGTGGACATGTCAAAACATTCATCTAGGACTGGATGAACTGTATCATGAGCTAGTCGAATTCCCAAGTATTCAATGTGGGTTGGAAATGGCTTTTAAGGCTTTGCAAAATGGGGATCCTTTTGAGTTGTTCCCTTCTGATTTTACTAGGGGAGAAGATTCAATTCCTATTAACGGATTGATCTGGATGGGTGATAAGGCCTTCATGAAGCAGCAGGTCAAGGATAAGATAGATCAAGGTTTTAGCTGCATCAAAATGAAAATCGGCGCTATTGATTTTTCAACAGAATTAGAATTACTTAAGTCCATCAGAAAAGAATTTTCAAAAGAGGACATTGAATTACGCGCAGACGCCAATGGGGCATTTTCGGTAGTGCAAGCTTTGGAAAATCTAAAGCGCTTGTCTGAATGCGATTTGCATTCTATTGAACAGCCAATTAAACAAGGTCAATGGGACGAAATGGCTAGATTATGTGAAGAGTCTCCAATAGCTATAGCATTGGATGAAGAACTGATAGGGGTTAATGATTTCAACCAAAAAAAGAAATTGCTACAAATAATTCAACCGCAGTATATCATCTTGAAACCAAGCTTAATTGGTGGATTCATGGGGTGTGACTCATGGATAGATATTTCAGGAAAATTGGACATTAGCTGGTGGGTCACGAGCGCTTTAGAGAGCAATGTGGGACTTAATGCGATTGCACAATATACTTTCACAAAGAAAAATAACATGCCACAGGGATTAGGAACTGGAGGCTTGTATACCAACAATTTCACATCGCCATTAAATGTAAAAAATGGTACATTGCAATACGATACAAAAACTAACTGGAATTTTACTTTATAAACTATGTATATAGCTCAAACGTATAATGTGTTACATGATTGGTGGCGATACGTAATAGGAATCGGAGTTGCCATTATTGGTATTTTTGTGTTCTCTCTTCCGCATATTATTGCAATTTTCGCCAAAAGAATGAATGCTGAGGTCGATCTCGATCAACTCGATGATATTAATTACTTGATGACTCTGTTTGATGCTAACACGAACCTGGTTTATATTCTATTACCTTTTGCCGGAGGACTGTTATTTTTATGGCTGGCGGTAAAATTATTGCATAAACAAAGTATTAGACATTTAACAACATCGCGAAAAAAAATAGATTGGAAACGGATATCCTTTGCTTTCTTCTTCTGGGGAATATTGTCTTCAGCTTTGGTAATGTTAGACTATTACATGACGCCAGAAGACTACGTTTATAATTTTGAATGGCAACGATTTGCCATACTGGCAATTATTGCCATTATACTCGTACCATTGCAAACGAGCTTTGAAGAATATTTATTCAGGGGTTATTTAATGCAAGGAATTGGTGTTTTGGTGAAGAACAAATGGGTGCCATTGATTCTGACATCGGTTGTATTTGGAATGCTTCATATCGCAAATCCTGAAGTTGATAAACTAGGCTATACGATCATGATCTATTACATAGGTACTGGTTTATTCTTAGGAGTCCTTACACTAATGGATGAAGGTCTTGAATTGGCATTAGGATTCCATGCAGCCAATAATTTATTCACGGCTTTGCTAGTAACAGCTAACTGGACGGCTTTTCAAACACATTCAATTTTTAAGGATGTCGCTGAACCAACGTTAGGGTTCATAGATTTGATTCTTCCTGTGTTTATCCTATTTCCCTTATTACTTTTCATATTTGCCAAGAAATATAAGTGGACAAATTGGAAGGATAGATTAATAGGTAAAGTTGAAAAACCATTAGCGGAAGACTATAAAATAATAGAAGAGATTTGATACCACACTACAGCAAAATACACAACAAATTCTGCCTTAACGGCATGTCTTATAATCGAGAGGATCTTAAAGAAGTAGCCTATAGTTATGTTAAAGAAGGAGAACCTTACGAGCAAGCGATCGGTAATTTCTTATTGGATTGGATAGATGAAAAAGATTATGTTCTCGAAAGAACATCAGGGTCCACAGGAACGCCTAAGGTCATAAAGCTAATGAAGCAAGCCATGGTTAGATCTGCTATTGCTACTGGCGATTATTTTAATTTAAAACCTGGAGATTTAGCGTTGCATTGTATTCCGACAAATTTCGTTGCTGGAAAGATGATGATCGTAAGAGCGATCATGCTAGGCTTGCAATTGGATATTGTAGAACCGAGGTCTCATCCGTACATAGATATTGATACAGAATATAACTTCTGTGCCATGGTACCTATGCAGGTGAAGTATTCGATAAATGAACTCCATCAAATCAAGAAATTGATCATTGGTGGTGCTCCTGTATCAGATAATATCGGCAAATTACTTCAAGACATCAATACAAATGCCTATGCTACTTATGGCATGACAGAAACTCTAACCCATATAGCAATAAAGCCACTCAATCATAATCCCAAGGATTATTTTGAAGCCATGCCGAACGTGAAATTAAGTACGGACGATAGAGGCTGTTTAGTGATTGAGGCGCCAGATTTAAGCAAAGATAAAGTGATTACAAATGATATAGTAAGGATGGAATCAGATACTAGCTTTGAGTTTCTTGGGCGATACGATAATGTTATTAATTCTGGTGGTGTAAAGTTGAACCCTGAGCAAATTGAAGCCAAGTTGTCAAATAGCATCAAGAATCGTTTTTTCATTACCGCTGAAGATGATGAAACCCTAGGTGAGAAGGTAATTCTTATAATTGAAGGTGATGATAGAGAATTACCAGAATCTGCTTTTGAGGACCTTGATACCTATGAAAAACCTAGATCGATCTATTCTCTTAAAAGATTTCTTGAAACATCATCGGGAAAGATCAAGCGCAAGGAAACCCTAGAATTATTAAAAAACGGAGTTGCCTAACCGAAAGTAGTACTTCCCTCATTCTGTCTTTTATATAACACTATTGGAAATTAAGTTTACTATGAATTTAAAACCTTTCCAATATGAAATCACTTATGACATTCGCAATTGTAATGCTGGTAGCATTGCCTTTGCAAGCGCAAAAAAACAACATCAAGACGTTCTCAGTATCCATTGAAGACTTTATAAATTATGTTGCTGAAAATTACGAACAGCAACAAGATGAGGAACAAAATGAAGAAGATTGCCATATAACTTTTCTTCTACAGGTAGCCAATGCCAATCTTTTAACAGAGGACAAGGTAATTCTGAAACAAGGATTCAAACTTCTTTCCGAGCGATTAAATGACAATAATTCAATCTCTATACTGACATATTTCGGTTATAACGGTATCGCCATGGAAGAAACACTTCCCAGCGAACTGGATAAAGTGAATAGTGTTCTGTCTAATCTAAAATCCAGTATTGACGAATTTCACAACGATGGCTTTGAGTTAGCTTATAAATACGCAAATGATAATTATATAGAAGATGTTACAAGTTCTATTGTCATTGTTCGAAATCCAGGCGCCTCTAACCCAGATGTTGCTGCGTTGACAAAAAAAGAAATCAAGAAACTGAAGAACAAAAAGAAGAAAAAGGATATACTAAAAGTAGCTGTTAGCATTTTACCGGAACTATTAGCCATCATAAAAAACTAATCACAAACCAAGCATGATTGATTAGATATAGCAGCAGTTTATTTAGTGGTTTGCTTAAAAAGGAACGATTATTGCGTTCCTTTTTTCGTATTTTTGAAACAATAAATATCAGTGATGAGATTATTAAGGGTTACCATTTTATTATTAGGTGTATTGTTCTTGAATCAAATAGCCTTTAGTCAGGGTTACAGACCACCTGAGCGCGGACAAAGAGGCTATATTCCTCCAGTCACTCAAGGCGATGGGGCATATAATACTGGACCTAAGGATCCAAGTACAATTGTTGAGGAACAGATGCCAACGTATATTGCTGAACTTAAATTGGACGCATTTAAAGAACAAGTACTCAAGTCGATACTTATAAAATATTACACAAAAAGAGAACCAGTAAAGGCTGATTATAGTATAAAGTATAATGACCGACAAGATATCTTATTTAAACTCGAAGAAGATCTATATGAAGAACTAGCGACGATGTTATCTCCGGAAGAACTAGAAGGGTTTAAGAAAATCCATTTTCTAGACGACAAGGAAAAGAAGAAAAAAATAGAACAGAAGAAACAGAGCTTGCAAAATTAATTTCTGAAGAAAAACAACGACTTCAAAAAATTGCGT
>CBESOB010000218.1:0-4806 GCA_965530995.1 uncultured Flavobacteriaceae bacterium | reverse complement strand
ATCACCAGTTGTAAAATTGGCCATTTCCAGCTATTGGTTTCACGTTTCACGATAGCAAGAGTACTCATGCATTGCATGGCAAACGCATAGAAAAGGAGCAGTGATATCCCACTTGCAAAATTAAACAATGGGCCTCCTGAAATAGGATTTACTTCACCAGCCATTCGGTTCTTTATGGTATCTTCGTCATCATTTCCAACGCTATAAATAGTCGCTAAGGTGCCTACAAAAACTTCTCGTGCCGCAAACGAACTCACTAAGGCAATACCTATTTTCCAATCGTAACCCAGAGGTCTAATGGCCGGCTCAATGGCCCTGCCGGTAATGCCAATGAACGAATGTTCCAATTTATGTGAAGCTATCTTATGGTGCAATTCTTCGTCACTTAATTCTTCAGAAGCATATTCAGAAGTCACGATATCTTCCGCATTGTTAAATTCATCACCTGGACCGTAAGATGCCAAGAACCATAATATGATGGATATGGCCAATATTATTTTCCCTGCACCAAACACAAAGGATTTGGTCTTCTCAATAACCGTAATGACCACATTCTTTAACATTGGTAATTTATAGTTGGGCATTTCAATAACGAAATAGGTCTTGCTTCTTATTTTCAAGATCTTATTGAGCAACCATGCCGATAATACGGCAGCTCCAAAGCCAATCAAGTATAAGAGCATTAAGGTTAAAGCTTGATAACTCAAGCCAATAATGCGTCCTTCGGGAATCACTAAAGCAATTATGATAAGATAAACCGGTAATCTTGCCGAGCAAGTTGTAAAAGGTGTTACAAGAATAGTGATAAGCCGTTCTTTCCAGTTCTCGATATTGCGTGTCGCCATGATTGCCGGTATGGCACAAGCAGTCCCCGAGATAAGGGGTACAACACTTTTGCCACTAAGCCCAAAACGCCGCATGACGCGATCCATTAGGAACACGACCCGACTCATATAACCGCTTTCTTCAAGTATGGCGATGAATAAGAATAGAAAGGCTATTTGAGGAATGAATATAACAATGCCGCCAAGTCCAGGAATCACACCCTCTGCTATCAAATTGGTAAATGCGCCAGATGGCAGAATGTGTTTGGTCCATTCACTTAATGAGGCAAACGTGCTATCAATAAAATCCATCGGGACACTCGACCAATCATAAATTGCCTGGAAAATGGTTAATAATATGACACCAAAAATCACATACCCCCACACTTTGTGAGTTAGCACCCTGTCGAATTTACTTCTTAAGTCTCTTGCTTTAGAAGTGTCAATTACCTGACCATGCTTAAGTACTTCATTGATGAATTGATACCGTTTTATGGTTTCTTTTTGTTGAAGTCTTTTGAGTTCTGAAGCCGATTTGGTTTTAAAACTTTCAATACTCGGCTCTTTTCGTTCCGTTTTTCCAAAGTTTACGTCTTGGGTTATGACCAACCATAGTTTATATAAAAGTTGACTAGGGAAGGCATTACGAAGTCTATCAAAATAATCTTCATCAATATCCGAAGCGTTTAAGCAAGGTGTTGTCGATATATTCTTGTGGTTGATGATGAGGTTCTTGAGGTCTTGAATACCCGTGTTTTTACGGGTACTGATCAAAGCTATCTTGGTTTTAAGTTGTTTTTCTAGGTATGGAATGTCCAGCGAAATACCCTTGTAATTCATCCTGTCGCTCATGTTAATGGCTAGGATTACGGGAATCTCAAGATCTTTTATCTGAGTGAATAATAGAAGGTTTCTCTTCAGGTTCTCCACATCACTGATCACGATGGCAACATCTGGAAAATCTTTGTCATTCTTATTAAGCAGCAATTCTATGACCACATTCTCGTCAATTGAAGATGCATTCAAGCTATAAGTGCCGGGAAGGTCTAAGATATGTGCTTTTACGCCACGGGGCAGTTTACAAATACCCTGTTTTTTCTCTACAGTAATGCCGGGATAATTACCTACTTTTTGGTTCAAGCCAGTCAAGGCGTTGAACACTGACGTTTTACCAGTATTTGGGTTGCCAATAAGGGAGACATTGATCTGTTTAGCCATTTGCAATCTTTTCAATAATGACCAATTTTGCAGTCTCTTGACGGATTGCGAGGTGGCTTCCGTTGATGTTTAGATACATGGGATCCTTGAAAGGCGCAAATTGAAGCATTTCCACTTCATTACCAGGCAAGCAACCCATTTCAAGTAATTTTAATGGTACTTGATCAGAGGAAATTTCCTTGATAATGGCTTTTTCACCTTTTTTAAGATCGGCTAAAGAGAATTCCACGTGCTTATTTAGATTCATTCTAAGGAACAAAAATAGGATAATTTGAAGCACTAAAAAAATATGGAGCAAAGAAATAACGAAACTATTTTTTTTCTTTTTTCAAGACAGATATATCTTCGAGTAATCGTTCAATATCTTCTGGATCGGTACCGTCATAATATCCCCGAATTTGTAGTTTCTTGTCAATGAGCATGAAGTTTTCGGTATGTATCATATCGTACTGATCACCAGACCCTGCAGTTTTTACTGCCATGTAAGATTGTCGTGCGAGCTTGTAGATCTGTTTTTTGTCGCCAGTAACGAGATTCCATTTAGTGTCATCTACACCCTTAAGTTTGGCGTAACGCTTCAATTGTGCTACCGAATCGATTTCGGGTGTTACGGAATGTGAAAGCAACATGACCTCTTGATCTTCTGCAAGCGCGTCTTGTATTTCTCGCATATGATCTGTCATAATTGGGCATATGGTTTGACAGGTGGTGAAAAAGAAATCGGCGACATAGATCTTATTGCTATAATTCTCTTGGGTAATAATGTCACCATTCTGATTGATCAATGAGAAATCTGCAATTTTATGGTACTTGCTTACATGCTGACGGGTACTGTCAACTAATTCAAAACTCACTTGAGATGGCTGATAAATAGGAAGTACTCTTTTTGGTTTTAAAATGGAATAAAAAATTGAAACGATAATTACCGATAGAATGGCAAGAACGATGGCGAAAAATCTATATTTCTTGAAAAAGCTAAGCATTACTAAAATTTGTAACAAAAATAATATCAAATACCATTATATGCACCTTTTTAACATTCTTAATTTTAGTATTAAATCAATGTTTCTATTGTGCTGATTCACAAAGGATTGTTAAAAACTTAGGGACTTATTCGATTGGATTTTTTTAGTGTAGCGAAAAGTGTATTTTTGTGCCCTGATAATCCCCTTTACAATATAGATGGAAGTAGTCATTAAAATATCCCAATTCTTATTAAGCCTCTCAATATTAATAGTTCTTCATGAGCTAGGCCATTTTATTCCTGCGAAATTATTCAAGACCAAGGTTGAGAAGTTCTACCTTTTCTTTGATATAAAATACTCGCTTTTCAAGAAAAAGATTGGCGAAACAGTGTACGGTATTGGTTGGTTACCCTTAGGAGGTTATGTGAAAATTGCGGGTATGATCGATGAGAGCATGGATAAAGAGCAAATGGCTAAACCACCACAGCCATGGGAGTTCAGGTCTAAACCAGCTTGGCAACGATTAATTATTATGTTAGGAGGTGTGACGGTAAACTTCATTTTGGCATATATCATATATTCCATGGCGTCTTTTAAATATGGCGATACCGATATAGCTGCAGATAGCATTAAAGGAGGTTATCAGGTGACAAACCCAATACTGACGGACCTTGGAATAAAGACCGGAGATAAGGTGCTTGCCATTAATGGGGAAGCAATTGTCAATTACTCAGATATTCGAAAAAATATTATTGAAGCGGAAATCATCACCATAGAAAATGAAAATGGTCCAAAAGATGTTACACTTCCTGAAGATTATTTAGGGAAATTAAGTACGTCTAAAGACCGCAGTTTTTTTGATCTACGAGTTCCTTTTGTTGTTCGACAAGTTTCAGATTCCTCCCTTAATAAATCATTGGATATAAAACCAAATGATATTATTACAGGAATAAATGACATCCCCTTGAATTATCATGATGAGGTAGGTGCTACGCTTAAACCTTTTGCAGGACAAACGGTGAATGTTAAAATGTTGAGAGAAGGAGAGACGCTTACTGTGCCAATGCAAGTTGATACCGAAGGCAAACTAGGGATTTATCCGAATGGTAATTTAAACGATATCGAAAAGCTTGGATATTTTAATATCATAAGAAAAAACTACGGCTTCTTCGAAAGTTGGGGAGTTGGTTGGACTAAATTCAAAGGCCAGATGTCGTCTTATGGAGGACAACTAAAAAAGATTTTCACACCAAGTACTGGCGCTTATAAAGGCGTTGGCGGTTTCAAGGCCATCTATGATATTTTCCCAGATAATTGGAGTTGGGAGTTCTTTTGGAGTATCACAGCCTTTTTATCAATAATGCTTGGGGTGTTGAACTTACTTCCTATTCCGGCGTTAGATGGTGGCCATGTTATGTTCTTATTATACGAAATGGCAACGCAACGTAGGCCAAGCGAAAAATTCTTGGAAAAAGCACAAATGGTTGGCTTCTTTATTCTTATAGCCTTGGTCCTATTTGCAAACGGGAATGATGTCGTTAAAGCGATTTTTAATTAGAGGTTCAATTTTAATTAATTTAATTTGATGAAATTAAAAAAACGCCTATATTTGCGCTCGCTAAAGCGAAAAATAGTCATCCTTAACTGCCTGCTGGTAGGCAGGGCTCAGAACTGAGCTACTAGTTTCCGGCAAGAATGGAAAGGATTAAAATAACAAGTCAGAGAAGACTTTAAAATCATAACCACAGTCCTCCTTAGCTCAGTTGGTTAGAGCATCTGACTGTTAATCAGAGGGTCCT
>CBESOB010000217.1:0-4808 GCA_965530995.1 uncultured Flavobacteriaceae bacterium | reverse complement strand
TGGCGACTTTGAATAGTATTAAAAATCAATCTTCAGATAACTGGGAGTGTATATTGATCGATGATCATTCTACCGATAATAGCTTTGAATCAGTAAAAAAGGCCATTAACAACGATAATAGATTCATTATCGAGAAAAGACCCAACGACCGACCTAAAGGAGCGAATGCATGTAGGAACTATGGCCTTGAAATTGCTAAAGGCAATTACATCAATTGGTTTGATAGTGATGATATCATGCATCCTGATTTTATTTTTGAGAAGCGTAAGTCTTTTAAGAATCTTGACCTTGATGGAGTTATATCGAAAACCGCCATATTCGCGGATGACCCAACGAATATTAAAGCAAAAGAGACAAGGACTAAATTAACAAAATCTGCCTTAGAGGATTTTTTATCGTTGAAAATTGCATGGTATTTACCGGACGTCATGTGGAAAAAGTCTTTCTTTAAAGAGAAGATTCTTTTTGATGAGGAATTGATGGCTGGACAAGATCGTGATTTTCATGCAAGGATGTTGCTGCATGACCCAAAACTTGTTGTCATAGATAAATATTTAACTTTTTACAGGAAGCATGATGAAAACATCACCTCGAGTATTGATGATCTGAAAAACGCACGATTGAAAATATCACATATGCACAGTGTCGATAAATTGATAAATTATATTGATGAGAAAGGTAAATTGACGGAAGGTATAAAGGTTACCCTTTTTAATGCCATGATTAAATATTTGCCTTTTACTCTGCATAATAAAAGTGATTTTAATATATTAAGAACCATATTGAAAAAATTATCATTCTTCAATTATAGTATCATGATAGGATGGTTAAAATTCTATATCTCTAGTCTGAGTTACAAACTCTTTGGTAGAGGTAGTAGATTATTAAGATAGCGCAAGTTGATAACACTCATTTATCCATATAGAAATAGGTCTATTGAAAGAATCAAGAGATCTTTAGATTCCTTAAAAAATCAATCTAATAATGATTTCGAGGTGAAATTCATCGATTATGGCAGTGATGATTCATTTGCTATTAAAGCTAAGCAATTGGTAACATCCTATGAATTTGCAGATTACACATATAGTCATACACAATATCAGCCATGGAATAAATGTCGTGCCTTGAATATTGTAATCAAGAATTTGGATACAGAGTATTGCTTTGTAGCCGACGTTGATATGCTATATGCCACAAACTTTATCGCGAAATTACATGAAGTGAAAAGCCCTGATCTGGCAACGTATTTCCAAGTTGGGTATTTATCTGAGGAAGAGACGAAGAAAGATATTCCATTTAATGATTATGTTACAAAATTCCTTTCGACACATGAAGCGACCGGTTTGACTTTATTTCCTTTGCAAAAACTTAAGGAAGTTAATGCTTTCGATGAATTTTTTCATTTTTGGGGAGCAGAGGATACTGACATGCATCACCGACTAAGTAATCATGGGTTGCAAGTGCAATATTATGATCAAGAAGTGCTGATCCTGCATCAATGGCATATGAGCTATTTAAGCCAAACGAAAAGAGATTTCAGCAAGGAATTTGTCTTAACGGATATCGAGCATCTCAATCACGCTCATAAAGACAAGAATAAAGAATTAAAGGTTACAAAAGTGAATCCGAACGGTTGGGGAGAATCGGTATCAGAATCAGATTTCATGGAATTGAAAGCCCATGAAATAGACCTCGAAGTAACCAATAACATAAAAGATATTGATCATTTAATTCATTCACTATTACCGTCTAGGAACAATCAATACCTTGGTATACAAATTACCGATTCTAAACAAACGTCACTTAAGGATGAAGTCAAGAAACTATTGGGTAAAAAAGTCAATCGCTATTATTCCATGCAAATGGTTAATGACCTATTGTTAATGCAACTAATAGCACATTACAGAAATAAGAATTATATTTACGAAGTATCAAAAGACGCCCATAAAATTACGCTTAAAATTAAGTTGTAACTATGCCCAAAGTTGTTTTATTATCCCAGTTTGAATTACCGTATGATAAAATCGGTAGTTGGACTACGATGTACAACTATTACCTCCAAAAAGACCACAAAATTGACTATCTGGTTTGCCCTGAACCTAGAAAGCAAATTGAATCTGTTGAGTATTCTTTGGTTAAAGGAACGTTGATAACAAAATCCAAAAGGAAAGTCCTGAACAAAAGGTATCTAGCACATCTTAATGCCCTTGAAGCTATCATTGATCCTAATGAGAAGTATGTGATCCAGCTAATTGATAATTTTGGAATAGTGGATCATCTAGAGCGTTTATTGAAAGATAAATATGATAGAACTAATTTCTATATCCAATTCTTTTATCACGGTTTCCCACCATTCTATAATAACCTGAATGGGCGTGCTTTCTTTGATAGTATTGATGAAATGGTCTTGCTTACACAAGATTCATACAAGCAACATTTGGAGTTCTATACCGCATTGCCATGTCGGTTTTCCGTACAATATAATGGTATTGATCGAAATGTATTCAAACCGATAACCATTGACGAAAAGAATAAATTAAGATCTAAGCTAGGTGTTGAAGGTAAAACAGTGTTATTGTGGTGCTCTCAAGATAGGCCAAAAAAGGGGTTGGACCTGATTCTCGATGTTTGGAAACGCATTTATAAGCCTAATGGAGACCTTGTTCTTTGGATAATTGGAGCCAAACGTGATGTTAGTATTCCTGGAGTAGAATTTATAGGGGAAGTGGCGCACGAAAAAATTCATGTTTATTATAAAGCGTCATCGATATATCTTTTTCCTTCATTGAATAAGGAAGGATTTGGACTAAGTCTTATTGAAGCCTTGTCATGTGGCAATTTGTGCATAGCATCGAATAATGGTGGGATTCCTGAGGTATTGAATTATGGGGAGTATGGAATCTTGGTGGATAGACCTAATTTTATAGAAGATTGGATCTATGCACTCCAAAATGCCTTGAAACAATTGAATGATTTTCAAATGAATTTACCAAAAGGAGTTTATGATATTAATGGCTGGTGCGAAGACATGAATGAAAAAATTAAAAGTGCGAAAATAAGTCTGTCCTAATTGAGAAAATTCAAGAACATAGCAATCATTCCTGCCAGAGCTGGTTCTAAAAGATTGGAGGGTAAAAACAATTTATCGTTCCGAGGGAAACCTTTAATTCAACATTCTATAGATTATGCACAGGCCAATAGATCCTTGATCGATGAATTATTTATTTCAACCGACGATGATGCTATTAAAACCATTGCACTAGCAAATAATGTAGGCGTTATAGATAGACCGAAAATATTGGCAGGTGATACCAGTCCAACCGTTGATGTTTTAAAGCATGCTTTGGAGTACTTTGATGAAGACATGGACCATGTGATTCTTCTTCAGGTCACCAATCCTTTAAGGCCCAAGAAATTGCTTTCAAATGCGTATAAAAAGTATATTGAAGGTAATCATGATAGTTTGATGAGTGTTACTAGGAATCATCAAAAATTTGGAAAAATCGTAAATGAGGCGTTTCAACCATTCAATTATAAAATGGGGCAACGAAGCCAGGACTTAGAGCCTTTATATTTTGAAAATGGAATGTTATACATAACCAAATCAGAATTGATAAAGAAAGGAAAAATGTTGGGAGATAACAACTATCCGTTCATAGTAGATCATCCATATGCACATATCGATATAGATACGCAATACGATTTGGCCATGGCCAATTTTATCGCAGGATATGTAGATAATACAGAAATTGAGAATGAGTAACCCTTATATAAAAATAGCAGGAAGAAAAGTCGGTATTGATTATCCGCCGCTTGTCATTGCAGAAATAGGAATCAATCATGAAGGTTCCTTGATCGTGGCAAAAGAGATGGTTGATGCGGCAAAACGAGCAGGAGTTGAGGTGGTGAAGCACCAAACACATATCGTTGAAGATGAAATGAGTGGTGCTGCCAAGAATGTGATACCAGGCAATGCGGAAGTTTCAATATATGATATCATGGAACGCTGTGCACTAAATGAAGAGGATGAAACGGAATTAAAGGATTATGTGGAAGCAAATGGTATGATTTTCATATCCACACCATTTTCAAGGGCAGCTTCAGAGAGACTAGAACGTATGAATGTTTCTGCGTATAAAATTGGATCTGGTGAATGCAATAACTACCCATTATTAGAGCATATTGCAAAATTCAAGAAGCCAGTGATCCTAAGTACTGGAATGAATACTATTGAGAGTGTTTGCAAAGCTGTGGCAATTTTCAATGAGCATAATGTAGATCTCGCACTTTTGCATACAACGAATCTATATCCAACGCCACCAAATTTGGTACGTTATGGAGCGATGACAGAACTTCATGATGCATTCTCGGATAAAGTTTATGGTTTATCCGATCATACCCTTACCAATCATGCATGTTTGGGAGCGGTGGCCTTGGGTGCATCCATTTTAGAAAGACATTTCACGGATCATATGGAGCGCACAGGACCAGATATCGTTTGTTCGATGGATGAACATACCTGTAAAGAATTAATCGTGGGGAGTAACCTCATATGGCAAATGCGTGGTGGCACCAAGCAGCCAGCTGAGGAAGAGAAAGTGACTATCGATTTTGCCTTTGCAACCGTTTGTTCAATTGCTGATATTAGAGAAGGTGAAATTTTCACTAAAGAGAACATTTGGGTAAAACGGCCAGGGAATGGTGAGATTCTGGCGGAGGAATTTAATTCTATAATTGGAAAGAAAGCAAAGCGGTATATTCGTAATGATGAACAGTTAACTTGGAATGATATTGAATAGATGAAGAAA
>CBESOB010000216.1:0-4839 GCA_965530995.1 uncultured Flavobacteriaceae bacterium | reverse complement strand
CTTTTTTTGTGGGGTATGAGCTCTAAAAATTAAATATTTCGTATTTTTGACCCAAAATATTATCAATATGTCAACGTTACGATTCAATGCTATTAAAGAAAGCCTCAAACGTAAACCGCTTAAGATCGAGGAAAAGAAAAGACGCTCGTCAATATTTGGACAGAACGTCTTCAATGAAACTGCCATGCAGCAATCCTTAACAACCAATGCTTACAAAAGTGTTTCAAATGCCATTGATAAAGGGACAAAGATAGAACGAGCCATTGCAGATCAAATTGCTTCGGCTATGAAAGATTGGGCCCTAAATAAGGGGGTTACTCATTACACACATTGGTTTCAACCTTTAACTGGAGCAACCGCTGAAAAACATGACGCTTTTTTCGAGACCACTGGGGACGGATCAGCGATCGAAAGATTTGGTGGTGGACAGCTGGTGCAACAAGAACCCGATGCCTCGAGTTTTCCGCACGGCGGAATCAGGAATACATTTGAAGCTAGAGGATATACAGCTTGGGACCCGACATCTCCAGCATTCATATATGGTACAACGCTATGTATCCCTACTATTTTCGTGTCGTATACAGGTGAGGCATTGGATTATAAAACGCCTCTATTAAGGGCATTACATGCTGTTGATGGCGCAGCAGTGGATGTTGCAAAATATTTCGACAAGAACGTTAAGAAGGTTAATGCATCGCTTGGATGGGAACAGGAGTACTTTTTAATTGATAGAGCATTGGCATCTTCGAGACCGGATATTATTTTGACTGGAAGAACCTTATTAGGTCATTCACCTGCAAAAGGACAACAATTGGATGATCATTATTTTGGTACCATCCCAAATCGCGCCATGGCATTCATGCGAGACCTGGAAACCGAATGCATGCTCTTGGGCATTCCCGCCAAGACCAGACATAATGAGGTAGCTCCCAATCAATTTGAACTAGCTCCTATTTTTGAAGAGGCTAACTTGGCAGTGGATCATAATTCCCTATTAATGGATATTATGGAAAAAATTGCAGAACGGCATAATTTTAAAGTGCTTTTTCATGAAAAACCATTTGCTGGAATCAATGGATCCGGAAAACATAATAATTGGAGCTTGAGTACTGATACAGGAGTTAATTTATTGAGTCCTGGAAAAACTCCAATGAGCAACCTCCAATTCCTGACGTTTTTCATCAATACCATAAAAGCCGTTCATGACTATGAAGAATTGTTAAGGGCTTCCATTGCTTCGTCGAGTAACGATCATAGGCTTGGAGCCAATGAGGCGCCGCCAGCAATTATTTCTGTTTTCATAGGAGAACAATTAAGCCAGGTACTGAATGAACTGGAAAATGTTACAAGAGGCAAATTGTCCCCAAAAGAAAAGACGGACCTAAAGTTGAATGTCGTTGGCAAAATACCCGAAATCATGCTTGATAATACAGATAGGAATAGGACATCACCTTTTGCCTTTACCGGAAATAAATTTGAATTTCGTGCAGTAGGTTCTAAGGCTAATTGTGCGAAAGCCATGACGGTCTTAAATACTATCGTAGCCAAACAGTTGATCGAATTCAAGAAAGAAGTGGATGTTCTTATCGATAAGAAGGATATGAAAAAAGATGACGCCGTATTTAATGTTTTGCGGGAGTACATCAAAAAATCCAAGGATATACTATTTGAAGGTAATGGCTATGGACAAGAATGGGAAAAAGAAGCCAAAAGAAGGGGGTTGAGCAATAACAAAACCACACCCGAAGCACTTAAAGCGAAAATTTCAGACTCAGTTATAGCATTGTTTGAAGAAATGAATGTCATGAACAAGGTTGAGCAACACGCAAGATATGACATTGAAGTCGATGAATATATTCTTCATATTCAGATTGAAAGCCGTGTTCTTGGTGATATTGCTCGCAACCATGTGATTCCTACAGCAGTGAGATACCAGAATGTACTTATTAAGAATGTTACTGGCCTTAAGGAAATTTACGAAGATAAATATAAGAGGTTAGCCAAAGAACAACTGGAATTAATAGAGGAAATATCCAAACAGATTGAGGCAATCAATTCTAAGGTCACTAAAATGATAGATGAACGAAAGAAGGCAAATGCTTTAATGAATTCTGAAAAGAAAGCTAAGTCTTATTGTCTGAGCGTTAAGCCTTATTTTGACGATATAAGGTATCACTGTGATAAACTTGAGCTAATGGTTGATGATGAAATTTGGCCACTGACTAAATATCGAGAACTGCTTTTTACAAAATAAATAATAGGTCTTTATTAAATAGCATAAATTGGACTTTTACAATTCAGTTTTACGTGCGATTACTTTGAATTTTGACATTTTTCATGATTTAAAAGTCATTTATTTGATGTCTTAAGCATATGGTTTTGTGTATTATATCTTACATTTTTGCAACTCATCGAGAATACTGAAATTTCTTCAATTTTGAGTACAAATCATGAAGTCCGATAGTTCATTATTGCATATATTTGCAGTGCTATTAATCAATATATTTAATTATGAAAAAGCTCGTACTGAGTTTTGTACTGTTATTGTGCGCTACATTAATTTTCGCATAATCCTGAAACTTTAAACTGGAAAACATATTTCACATATAATAGTGTGAGTGTGTAATTACGAAATTTACTAAAATCATTTCTAATTCTTTTTTGAATTAGAAGTGATTTTTTTGTTTACATAACCCACTTGTAAAGAGAATTTTATACTATTCACTATATTTGCGGCTAAATGACTATTTAAAACTAACATTAAGAACAGAATTGTCTTACTGTTAAAGATAAAACCCTGATTTAAATTAAAGGATATGAGAAAACTTGTATTGATTATTTTCTTTTTTAGTGGATCATTGATTGTAACTGCTCAGAATTCGAAGTCAACGTCTGACGAGCAAAAGGTTGTGGCCAAGAAAAGTAATATAGTAGAGCGACCGATGAATGCCATAATAGGCAGTGTTGGGACGTCTGTGGCGAATGGTGATCTTCCTGAACCTAAATTTGATCTTAATTTTCAAATAGGTTATAAAAGATCTATCGCAGCGGGCTTCAATGTCAATTTAACATACAATAAATTCAACATTGTTTTTAAAGATGTTTATAATGAAGGATTCATGTCTATAGATCTAGATTTGGAATATTTATTTTTTAAAGACAAAAAATTTACACCATTTTTATATGCCGGACCAGGTGTTCTTGCGGCAAATGGATTTGAGAATGCTGAATTTAAATTCCAGTTAGGACTCGGTATTGAATATTTAGTTTCTGAAAGTGTTGGGTTGCGGTTTTATGCCGATAGGAATTTCTTGTCGAGTGATGATACTATAGATGGATTGAAAGCCGGTGCAGGTAGCGATGCATTTTATAAAATTGGTATAGGAGCGAATTTCTATTTTCCAAGAAATGTACGAAAAGTAAAGGATGGAGAGCCATCATTCATAAAAGATAATAAATTAGACGATTTTTAATTATTGTCAAGTTCTAGAATATAATAAGCGTACAATTAATAATTGTGCGCTTTTTTAGTTAAGCATGTGCAGTATTATTATTTTTGTATTTCAAACAAGTAGTTTCAATGGCCGAAGATATTAGCAAGAGATATAGTTTAAGAGGTGTTTCAGCTTCCAAGGAAGATGTGCATAACGCCATTAAAAACGTGGATAAAGGGTTGTTTCCTAAGGCATTCTGTAAAATTGTTCCAGATTATCTTACACAGGATGATGATTATTGTTTGATAATGCACGCTGATGGGGCAGGTACAAAAAGCTCGCTGGCTTATATGTATTGGCAGGAAACTGGAGATATTTCGGTTTGGAAAGGCATCGCGCAAGATGCCCTTATAATGAATATTGACGATTTGCTATGTGTAGGTGCAACAGATAATATCATGTTGTCTTCAACTATTGGGAGGAATAAAAACTTGATTCCTGGCGATGTGATATCAGCCATTATTAATGGTACTGAAGAATTAATCAAAGAACTTGGTGACTATGGAGTGACGATTCATTCTACAGGTGGAGAAACCGCAGATGTTGGTGATCTTGTGAGAACCATTATCGTTGATTCTACAGTAACTGCTAGAATGAAACGAAGTAATGTCATAGACAACGCCAATATAAAGCCGGGTGATGTCATAGTAGGGTTGGCTTCTTTTGGCCAGGCTAACTACGAGAAATCATATAATGGTGGCATGGGTAGTAATGGCTTGACATCTGCACGTCATGACGTTTTTCATAAATATCTTGCAGAAAAGTTCCCAGAAAGTTATGATGCGGCCATACCTGATGAACTTGTGTATTCTGGACATACAAAGTTAACCGACAAAGTAAAAGACGTGCCAATTGATGCAGGTAAATTAGTTTTATCACCAACGCGCACGTATGCTCCGATAGTAAAGAAGATATTGTCTAAATATAATTCGGACAAGATTCATGGAATGATTCATTGTTCAGGAGGTGCACAAACTAAGATCCTTCATTTTGTGGATGATCTTCATATCATCAAAGACAATATGTTTACTATCCCACCTCTTTTTAAATTGATTCAAGAGCAATCAGGAACCGATTGGAAAGAAATGTACCAAGTCTTTAACTGTGGACATAGAATGGAATTGTATGTTGACCCTTCAATTGCGGAAGACTTGATTGCAATATCAAAGTCATTCAATGTGGACGCACAGGTTATAGGAAGAGTAGAAGCTTCAAAGGAAAAAAAATTAACCATAAAGAGTGAATTTGGAACGTTTGACTACTAAAAATATTTTTTTCATTCTTGGTGTTTGTAATAGAACAGCACTACTCAAGCTTTAGATTTTATTAATTTTTTAACTTATTT
>CBESOB010000215.1:0-4883 GCA_965530995.1 uncultured Flavobacteriaceae bacterium | reverse complement strand
GGGAATGGAATTAGGTGTTTTGCTAAATATATATATGAAAATGAAATTGTAAAAAAACCTAATATCGCTGTTGAGACATTAAAAGGGATATTGATTGCTGAGCTTACCATAACTGATGGGATAGTTCAAAAAGTAAAAATAGACATGGGACCTCCAATATTAAAATGTGAAGATGTTCCCGTTATCTCACTGAAAAATCAAGAAAATTGTATAAATGAATCCATCGAAGTATTAGATAAAACTTTTATCTTTACTGCAGTTTCTATGGGTAATCCACATGCAGTGATTTTCTTAGATGACGTAATTAACGATGAAGATTTAGTAAAATACGGTCAACTGATTGAAAAAAATGACCGATTTCCAAAAAAAATAAACGTCCAATTTGTGAAAATAATATCAGGTCAAGAGGCGGTACTAAGAGTATTTGAAAGAGGTGTGGGAGTCACTAACTCTTGTGGAACTGGAACCTGTGCTGCGGTAGTCGCTGGAACGATTTTAGGAAAATTTACAGAAAACACGCCTATTACAGTTCACAATGATGGGGGAGATTTAACTATCACTTATACTGGTGAAACTGTATTTATGGAAGGTCCAATTGAGAGAACTTTTAAAGGAATAGTGGAACGAATTGAAATTTAAATAAAGGGGATAGAAAACAAATGAAATATGAGGAATGGTTAAAAAATAAAGATTTAGAATATAAAAATGGAATTCTTAACATTGCAAATGTAAGTACGATTGAACTTGCAGAAAAATTTGGCACTCCTATTTATGTTGTCAACGAACAGATGATCAGGAAAAGATACCAGAAATTAAAACAAGTACTTGATTCTGAATATAAAAATAATTCAATACATTTTGCAATGAAATCCAACTCTTCTTTATCGGTTTTAAAAATCTTAAATTCAGAAGGAGCGTATTTTGATTGCACTTCTACAGGTGAAATTTATACTTGTTTTAAAGCAGGTATTACTCCAGAAAAAATCATTTATACGGGAAATATGTTTACTAATGATGATTTCAAATTTGCTGTTAAAAATGATATATTAATTAATCTGGATAGCATTAGTCAAGTGAAGCGTTTAGCAAAAGCCTATGATGATATTGGAAAAGAGAAAAATATCATATCTTTTAGAATTAATCCCGAATTTGGAGCAGGACATCATGTTCATACAATAACAGCAGGAAAAGAAATAAAATTTGGAATATTAGATAATCAGGTTATTGAAGCTTACTCAAAAGCAAGAGAATATGGCTTTAAAAAATTCGGCACTCATATCCACATAGGCTCTGGAATTCTCAATCCTTATGACTTCGAAAAAGCTAGAGAAAAGTACTTAACAATTGTTACGAATTTAGCTGATACTCTTAATATTCAATTCGAATTTGTAGATTTTGGTGGGGGTTTAGGCATTCCATATCGTCCTGAAGAAGATCCTTTAGACTTAGAGGCATACAAAAATACGGTTATTATTCCCTTTAAAGAACTGGTTGAAAAAGGAGGATTTACAAACCCTAATCTTAAAATTGAGCCAGGAAGGTTTTTATCGGCAGAAGCCAGTATAATTATAGCGCAAATAAACACAGTTAAAGATAATGGCTTCAAAAAATTTGCAGGGGTAAATGCGGGATTTAATACCTTAATTAGACCTACAATGTATGGATCATACCATCATATTGTTAAATGTAATAATGGTGATAATAAGAATTTGGTTACCTATGATGTAGCAGGGCCAATCTGCGAATCTGGGGATATTCTCGGTAAAGAAAGGCAATTGCCAGAACTCAATGAAGGAGATTTCCTTGCAATTTTAGACACAGGAGCATATGGTTTTACCATGAGTAGTCCTTATAATTCTCGTCCGAGACCTGCGGAGATATTAATTAATAATGGTAATACATATCTCATTCGGGAAGCAGAAACCTATGATGACCTACTTAATCACCAAAATTTGCCAAATCATCTAAACTAAATTATAAATTTTTAAGTTTTGTAAAAAGAATTAAATCATATTCTCTATATAGTTTAACGGCTTTCTTAAAATTGAAAAATAAATTATGTTAGAAATTATTATATTAGAGATCTTTCTTACAATGTTGCTTTCATAGCTTCTTTTTTCTCACCTTTTAAGTATAAAAACAATATCTTCTGTTATTTCCATACTATTCGGTATAAGAGAGATATTTATATAATTATCATCATCTTACTATAATATTAAAATTTAAGAAATTGAGGAAAAAAAAATGGCATTTGGAAAATATGCGGTAGATTATGAACAAAGGGTCAATTATGACCGTTTGCGTAAAGAAAGGGTCCAGCGAACAAAGGAAGCGATGGAAAAGAATGGTGTTGGTGCTATATTAACCTTTGATCATGCCAATATCAGATATCTCACATCCTATTATGTTACCACTCCCATGCGGAATCTCGAATTGCAACTCGCTTTTATAGCAAAAAATGGCGAACCATATTTTTTCGGAGGAGGGACACCTTCAGAAGTTGAGAGAAGAATGCCTTGGATGGAGGGTAGGATAAAACCTTCTTTTCCTCCTGCTAAACTTACTGCAAGAGATGGAAAGGATATGTTTATCAAAATGCTCGTTACAGGCATAGTTAAATTGATGAAGGACCATGGAGTGGAGGAGGAACCTCTAGGAATTGATGGAACTCAATTGCAAATGCTCTACGCTGAGGCTTTTAACAAAAAGAAAATTAATGTAGTTCATGGCAAGCCCATTATGGATGATGCCAGATTGATAAAGACTCAGGATGAGATAGAATTGATGCGTATTACCTGCGCAAACTCCGAAAGTGCGTTTGCTGCTATAGTCGACGCTATAAAGCCGGGTGTTAGGGAATGCGATCTTGTTGGCATAGGCATAAAGGCACTTTACGAGGAGGGTGATGATCACACTGAAGATTTAGTATGTTGTTCCGGTTACAACACCAATCCTTACGGATGGTCATTTACTGACAAGCCAATACGACCTGGTGATCTTATTTATATTGATGTTGATGGGGCATGCTACCAAGGCTATATGTCTTGTGTTTACAGGACATTTTGCTGTGGAAAAGCCACTCAGGAACAGAAAGATCTATACGAGGAATGCCGTACGATGTTGTATGACGGGATAAGCGCTGTAAAGGCGGGGAATACAACAAACGATGTTGTTGAGAAATGGCCGGATTCGCCTAAATACTGGGGATATGATTCATGGGGTGAGGTATTACCATACGCAGTTGGCCATGGTATTGGCCTTACGCTTCACGATCCTCCAGGTATCAGCCGTATAATAATGAACGCAGGTTTACCGCCAACAGAACTTAAAGAGGGGATGGTTCTCGCCCTCGAGACATACACCGGTAAAAAGGGCGGCAAAGATGGGGTTCGATTGGAAGAAGATGTTCTTGTTACAAAGAATGGATTTGAAATACTTACACGGTGGCCAATAGAAGAACTTATGGAATGTTGGATTCCCTATAAATGAAGAATGTTAACAAATATAAAAAAAATATAGATAAAAAGGAGGATATATATGTCAAAATCGATTGTTTCCATTGTAAAAGGTACTATTGCTAATAAAATGGTGGAAGAAGCACTTAATCATCTGGGCGGAGTTCAGTCCCTCATCAAGGAAGGTTCTACAGTGATTGTTAAGCCTAATGGAGGACATGTGGGCCCACCCGAGAGTTCAGTGTGTACGAGTCCTGCTGTTGTGAAGGCTGTGATTGAGACTATACGAAAAGCCAATCCAAAGAAAATCATTCTGGCTGAATCAGCAGCAATAGGATGTGATACCATGGAATGTCTTGAAGCAAGTGGAATATTGAAAGCAGCTGAGGAGGCTGGAGTAGATGACATTCGTGATATCAAAAGTGACACGGATCTGATAAGAAACAAAATTGAAAACCCTAGATCAGCTTTAAGAAATATAAAACTGCCTCGCTTTCTTGTGGAAGCGGACCATATAGTAAACGTTCCCATCTTTAAGACACATGTAAGTATGGTATTTACCTGCGCCCTTAAAAATATTAAGGGTGTAGTACAGGATAGCATCCATGGAACAATGCATATGACCGATTTAGCTGCTGCAATGATGGATCTTTGGTCTGTTGTCAAGGCAGACCTTTCGATTGCGGATTTAATTAGACCCATGGAGGGATTCGGGCCACATACAACAGGAAACCCAGTGGATTTCGGCTGTATCGTTGCCAGTCAGGATCCGGTTGCTCTTGATGCCACTGTCTGTAGGATGATTGGCCTGGACATTGATGAGGTAGATTACTTTAAAGCTGCCCGTGACCGAGGTCTAGGGGTAGTGGATGAAAACGAAATAGAGATTAGAGGAAACACAATAAAGGAGGTCTACAAGCAGTTGCATTTACCGTACTTGGAGGGCTTTGCAGCATGGCCAGAGTATAACTTTTACATCGAGAATGCATGCAGCTCCTGCCAAGGTCTTATGGCTTTTAGTATGGCGAAACTGAAGTTGTTGGACGAGTATGATAAGAATAAGGGAATTGATATAGTATTAGGAAGGAAGAAAGATATCCCTGAAGGGACTCGTTTTGGTAAGGACCTAATTCTTGTGGGAGATTGCACAAACTTTTTGAAAAAGAAGATTGAAGAATCCGGTAAGAGTTGTATCCATGTAGGTGGATGTCCTCCTGGTGAGCCTCTTCCATATTGGGGGATAACAGATAGAGTTGATCTCCCCAATCCTGAACTATTCACAAATCCCAAATCAATTAGAGAGAGACTGGAAGAGGAAACAGAGCTATTATTAAAAAAGATAAAATCCCAGAAAAGTGAATAGAGACTCCGTTATTCAGAGAATGACCAGTAAAAATAAAAAAAGGGTTTTTTTTTAATTATTTATAA
>CBESOB010000214.1:0-4894 GCA_965530995.1 uncultured Flavobacteriaceae bacterium | reverse complement strand
TGTAATCTCTTGAGCCGTAATCAAGTGCATTATTCAGTTATGCTACGAGGCCATTTTGAGGATGCAAATATAGAACTTTTATTAAAATTTTGCTTAACTATACATATCAAAAATGTAAATGATTATTTTTGGAATATGATAGACAAACAACTCCTACAAAAATTCGATTATATCTTTGATGATAAACTCATCAACACTATTTCTGAAGTAGGCATGCTGAGAGAATTCGACAAGGATGATATTATCATCGATCTTGATCAGGAGCTTAAATATATTCCTTTACTCATTGAAGGAAATATCAAAATTATCCGCGAAGATGAAAATGGGCATGATATCGTGATCTATTACCTAGAAAGTGGTGATACTTGTGCCATGTCATTGACATGTTGCTTACAAAAATCCAAAAGCAAAATAAGGGCCATTGCTGATGAAGATTCACGTTTGATCATGATTCCTGTGGCAAAAAACAACGAATGGTTCAATAACAATGAAAGCTGGCGAAATTTCATACTGGAAAGCTATCAGGTCCGATTTAATGAGATGTTAGAAACAATAGACTCCCTCGCCTTCTTGAAACTAGATGAGCGTTTGCTAAAATATCTTACCGATAAGGTTAAACTAACCGCATCAACGACTCTCCTAAATACGCATCAAGAAATTGCCGAAGATCTAAATACTTCCAGAGTGGTGATATCTAGATTATTGAAACAGCTCGAAAACGAAGGGAAAATAAGCCTTGCACGTAATAAAATAGAGGTTGAATTCCACTAAGTAACTTATATTACAATTCAAGCGTTGAAGGCATCTTATATTTGCCACATAAATGGATTCATCACTAATTTTCGGATATTTAGGGGCTTTGCTCGTCGGTATAGTCCTAGGCCTCATAGGCGCAGGAGGATCCATACTTACGGTACCGATCTTGGTTTATATCGTCGGTATTAATCCCGTGCTCGCAACGGCTTATTCTTTATTTGTAGTTGGTGTCACCTCATTGATAGGTGCCATTCGAAATTTTAAGAAAAAATTGGTGGATGTAAAAACTGCCATAATTTTCGCCGTTCCTGCTTTTATAGCAGTATATCTAACACGTCTTTTACTAGTTCCAGCTATCCCAGAACAATTATTCAACATTGGTGAGTTCAGCATCACAAAAGATATTTTTATAATGGTATTCTTTGCGGTAATCATGCTCCTCGCATCCTTCTCAATGATTCGCGGAAGAAAGCCGGATACCATTAATAATCAAGAGATTACGTATAACTTCCCTTTAATTGCCATTGAAGGTGTTTTAGTTGGAGTCCTCACTGGCCTTGTCGGTGCTGGTGGTGGATTCTTGATCATTCCCGCCTTAGTGCTGCTAGCCAAACTCCCAATGAAAAAGGCTGTTGGCACATCCTTGATGATCATTGCTGCAAAATCACTGATCGGATTCATAGGTGATCTTCAAAATATGGCCATTGATTGGCCTTTTGTTTTGACTTTTACAGCGATTTCAATACTAGGAATCTTTCTAGGCATGTACCTTTCAAAGTTTATTTCTAATGAAAAGCTCAAGAAAGGTTTTGGGTGGTTCGTGCTACTAATGGCAGTATATATCATTTTCATGGAATTGGGATAATGTGATAAAAATCACGTATTAAAAACACGACTTTAGTATCTTTGTGAAGCTAAAAAATAATTCTATAATGAAAATTGAACAAATATATACAGGGTGTTTAGCGCAGGGTGCTTATTACATCGAATCCAATGGCGAGGCAGCTGTTATTGATCCTTTGCGAGAAACTCAGCCTTACATGGATAGAGCTAAAGAAAATGACGCAAAGATCAAATATGTTTTTGAAACACATTTTCATGCAGATTTCGTATCTGGTCACATTGACCTAGCTAAAAAATCCAACGCAACTATCGTCTATGGCCCTCTAGCGGAAACAGGTTTTGATAGTTATACAGCAAAGGATAACGAAGAATTCAAAATTGGCAACATAACGCTAAAAGTTTTACATACACCTGGTCATACACCAGAATCCAGCTGCTATTTGTTGATCGATGAAAATAGTAAAGAACATGCAATTTTCTCGGGTGATACCTTATTTTTAGGAGATGTTGGACGCCCTGACCTGGCCATTAAGTCGGATGTTACAAAAGAGGATCTAGCAGGTATGTTATACGACTCTCTTCGCAACAAGGTCATGCCATTGGCGGATGATGTGATCGTTTACCCTGCCCATGGTGCCGGTTCAGCATGCGGAAAGAATTTAAGCAAAGAAACTGTTGGAACCATTGGTGACCAGAAAAAAACTAATTATGCCTTAAGAGCTGATATGACCAAAGATGAGTTCATTGAAGAAGTTCTAGAAGGCATGCCTCCACCACCACAATACTTTGCAAAGAATGCCATGCTGAATAAAGCAGGATACGAAGATTTTGACACAGTATTGAAGACTGGTAATGTGGCATTGGATGTCGAGGAATTTGAAGCTCTTGCTAATCATGAAGGCGCCGTGGTCTTAGATGTCCGTCATAGAAAAGAATATATTGAAGGTCATATACCTAACTCTATTTTCATTGGCCTAAATGGAAGTTTTGCACCATGGGTTGGAGCACTCATTACGGATCTAAAGCAACCGCTATTACTCGTAGTTCCAGAAGGCAAATCTGAAGAAGCTATTACACGATTATCACGTGTTGGATATGATAACACTCTAGGTTACCTAGAAAGCGGAATAGATTCATGGAAAGCAGCGGGTAAGGGTATTGACACCCTAGAATCTATATCGGCCGAAGAATTTGCCAACAGAATGAAATCCCAAAACCTGAATATTCTAGATGTTAGAAAGGATGGTGAATACAAATCAATGCATTTAGAAGATGTACAACATTTTTCTTTGGATGATATTAACAGTAACATGAATGCGATAGATAATACTAAAGCTTATTACCTTTATTGTGCAGGAGGATATAGATCAGTCATAGCCTCATCCATACTTAAGGCAAGAGGGTTTCATGATTTGGTAGATATAGCTGGTGGTTTTGGTGCCATCAAAAATACGAATCTAACAGTGACAGATTTCGTTTGTCCAACGACTTTATAATTTTAAAAACAGAAATATCATGAAAAAAAACATGGGAAGTGCAGACAAGATCATCAGAGTTGTAATTGCTGCTGTAATAGGCATTTTATTCTACTTGGATTATGTAAGCGGTACCTTGGCGTATGTGTTAATGGCAGTAGCCATTATTTTGCTGGTGACCAGTCTCGTGAATTTTTGTCCACTGTATCGTTTGCTGGGCAGAAGTACTTGTAAGATAGATCCTAAATAATTTCTGCACTTAAACCTGCAGTCAACAACATACTGCAACGAGGCTCCAAGTCATCATAATCTCCCGTTTTTACGGTACATTTGCCATTATGATGCACAATAATTGCGCATTGTTCTGCCTGCTCAGGCATATGGTCACACGCATCCATTAATGTATCTATCACATGATCAAAGGTATTGACCTCATCATTGTAGAGAACGATCTCGTTTTGTTTTAGGACTTGTTCATCCAGCAGAACTTCTTCTTCTACTTTTGTCTTAGAACTCATTGTAAACACTTTATACTACTAATTTATAAATTTTAAGGAGACCCAATTATGGCGTTCCAATTTTTTTACCAACTTTAACATTCCTTCACTGCAAACCTTCTCGATCATTTGTACGTCATTGTCATAGAATCCACTGACAAAAAGCATGCCTCCTTTATTAAGGTGCTCATTGTACGTCATAATGTCCTTTAACAATATGTTTCGGTTTATGTTTGCCAAAATAATGTCATATTGCTCGGTCAATAACGACAAATCTCCCTCAAAGACCTCAATTCTGTCACAATTATTACGTTCTACATTTTCGATACTGTTCTGGTAGCACCAATTATCTATATCGATGGCATCAACATGCTTTGCTCCTTTCATTTCAGCAAGAATAGCCAAGATACCCGTCCCACAGCCCATATCTAAAACCGTTTTACCATCAAAATCATTCTGAAGTATGTGCTGGATCATCATATGTGTAGTTTCATGATGACCTGTTCCGAAACTCATTTTCGGTTCAATGATAATGTCATATTCCGTTTTTGGAACTTCATGAAATGGTGCACGTACCGTACACGTATCATCTACGATAATAGGGTTGAAGTTTTTCTCCCATTCGGCATTCCAGTTAGTCTGTGCGATTTCTTCAGAAGTAAATGAAATTTCGAATTCATCAGAATTCAAGATTTGAATATTCTTTAAAATAGAATCATGCCATTCTTCCTTTTGTATATAAGCGTTAACACCTTCATCGGTCTCCACAAAGCTTTCAAAGCCTGCCTCACCTAGCTCCGCTATCAGGATCTCAACTGCTGGACTCAGGGGTTGTACCTTAAAATAGTAGGCTAAATAAATTGATTCGGACATTTGCTCCTAGATATTTTAGGCAAGACAAAGTTACACCTTAATCGCAGAAGATCAATCAGTCTTCTAAACTAACTACCAAATATCGTCGGCCATTTAATAGTGTATAGTTACTATCTGTAACGGATAATTCAAATTCTAGGGAATCACCCTTAAAAAAAAGCTGTAGATATGTGGAATCGCCTAAGGTCACTATTCTATAATCTCCTGACGACCCTTCCCCGTTACCGAGGGTTCCAGAATTAACGAAGGATTGATTGTTCACCAGATAATAAAATGAGTTATCATTGAATAATTCCAAGGTTTCTCTATCTGAAATACCAGATGAAATAACACCATTGAAGTCATTACTAGTGCGTGTATCAAAATATTTAAGTCGATTACCAACGAGTCGATCTTGCCAAAATCTTGTTTTTTTAGACGGTTTTACTTTTTCGAATTTTACTGAATCTA
>CBESOB010000213.1:0-4918 GCA_965530995.1 uncultured Flavobacteriaceae bacterium | reverse complement strand
TTTCAAATTGATGACAAATTTTAAATACCCCTATTTTTCGAGAGATATTGCTGAGTTTTGGAGACGATGGCACATATCGCTATCTACTTGGTTTAGGGATTATCTCTATATCCCTCTTGGTGGCAGTCGCGGGAATAAATGGAATGCCTTACGAAATACCATCATAGTATTTGTCGTTAGTGGATTTTGGCATGGTGCTAATTGGACCTTTATTGCATGGGGAGCACTTAATGCGCTTTATTTCATTCCTTTATTGCTACTGAATAAGAATAGACGTTTTTTAGGCAACATCTCCGATAATAGAATTTTGCCGAGCCTTAATGAGGCTCTTCGAATACTTATTACTTTCAGTATCGTAACTTTGGCTTGGGTGTTTTTCAGGGCGGAGAGTATTACCCAAGCGTTCGATTATTTAGGTCATTTATCCCAAATGTCATTTAGTGTTGATAGACTGAATATTAATAGATATGCTTTTGAAATACTGCCGCTCATTGCAATACTAGTTGGTTTTGAATGGTTCTCAAGAACCAAGGAACATCCTATGCAAAAGAAATATGTTTGGTTCAAGACTATAGCCGTTATAATTATGATCTTGATGTTGGGTAATTTTTCGAATATGCAAGAATTCATTTATTTTCAATTCTAGAAACTGTGAAGAAGTTCATTAATAAAATAGTTGTTTACATATTGATACTGGTTGCGGCCTTGTTCATCCTAGAATCGATATACACACACTCTTATTACGAGCCAGTTAATCCAAGAATCAAAACATCATGGATCATGTCATTCAAGACAAAAGACACTTTGGATTATGCATTATTTGGATCTTCACGTTGTATCCATAGTGTTGACCCAACAATGATCAATGAGAAATTAGGTACTAATGGGCTTAATCTCGCGTATCAGGCAAGCAATCCTCTTGAGGTGAAACTGACCTTGAAGACCCTTCTTAAAAAACAGCATGTAAATAGGATATTCATTCAAGTGGATTATTCATATAACCAACATGGACCTCATCCGCTAGCTGAAATAGCATGGATGCCATTCCTGAAAGAAGATTACGTTTATAATGAATATAAAATATATGATGTAAAGTATTGGTACTTGAAGAACATACCATTTTATAGATACATGAAATATGATTCTAAAATTGGTTTTAGGGATCTACTTTTCAATTACACTAAAAAAAGTATCGTTCCAGAGAATTTTGGATATGCCCCGTTATATGATGTTATGCAAAAATACGAGGCTAATAAATCAAAGCCTAAAGCCATAAAGAATCCTCATATTGAGGAAGTTATGAAAATATGCAAGGAAAGAGGAATAAAAATTGAATTTTTTACCGCACCAATTTATTCATTTGAAGGAGACAACTCAGCATTTGGAAAAATGTTACCAAACTATACTGATTTTACAGGATCCATTACTGATAGAACCAAATTTCAAGACAACACTCATATCAATGACGATGGTGCCAAAGAGTTTACCGAGATATTCATGAATCATTATTTCAAATAAAAAAGAGGCTCATAGCCTCTTTTTTAATATAACATTCTGAAATATTATTCTATTTCACATCCATCAATTCAACATCAAATACCAAAGTTGCATCTGGTGGAATTACGCCTCCCGCACCAGCGCTACCATAAGCAAGATTGCTTGGTATGACAAATCGCGCCTTGTCTCCTACTTTTAAAAGACTAATGCCTTCATCCCAACCTTGGATTACTTGACCTTGACCTAAGGCAAAATCAATAGGTTGATTACGATTATAAGAAGAATCGAATACTGTACCATCTGCCAATTGACCTTTATAGTGCACGGATACCGTTTTACCAATTTCGGCCATTGATCCGCTACCTTCTTGTATTACCTGATAACGAAGACCACTATCTGTTGACTTAAAGCCCACTGCTAACTTATCTAATTCTTCTTGCTGCGTTGCATTTTCTTCTGCCAGTCTCTTATCTCTTGCTCCTTCAAAACCCCTAAAGGCCTCTATTGCATTATAATTCTCTGCTTCTTTTCCTACTCTCACAATTTCAACACTTTCCAGCACATCTCCTTGAGCAACTGAATTTACAACTTCTTGTCCTTCAATTACGTTTCCAAAAACCGTGTGTTTGTCGTCTAACCATGGAGTCTCCAAATGAGTTATAAAGAATTGGCTTCCATTTGTTCCTGGGCCTGCATTGGCCATAGACAACACGCCAGGAGTATTGTGTCTAAGATCAGCATGAAATTCATCATCAAACTTATAACCTGGATCTCCAGTACCTGTCCCTAGAGGACACCCTCCTTGAATCATAAAATCTGGAATGACTCTATGAAACTTCAAACCATCATAGTATTTCTGTCCTTGAGGCTTTACAGAATTCTCCATATTGCCCTCGGCTAATGCCACGAAATTACCTACTGTTCCTGGTGTTTTTTGATATTCAAGTTCTATTAGAATCTCCCCTTTTGTGGTATTGAATCTTGCGTATAATCCGTCTTTCATAATCTAGTTTTTATTAGTGTGCAAAGATAGGCAATGAAGTTTGAACAAAGAGGCTAGATAATGAATGTTTTAATTGATGGAAGACGATGGTTAATTGATTAGATATTACTTCTAATTAGCTACTTCACTAATGAATTTAATACGATAGAGTCGCATTTCCTCATCTTCATAATCTCCATCAAATTCTTCAAGCGCCGCAGAAATACTATCGGTGTCAGATTCCATAAAGTAATCATGAAGCTCTTCCTGTTGATCCTCATCCAACACCTCATCAATCCAATAATTGATATTAAGTTTGGTGCCTGAATATACAATAGCTTCCATTTCCTTAATGAAATCAGCCATTGTCATACCCTTTGCCGTTGAGATATCGCTTAGTGGTAACTTTCTATCAATATTTTGGATGATATATAATTTCAATGCAGAATTCGTTCCTGTTGATTTGACCACAAGGTCATCAGGTCGCATGATGTCATTGTCTTCGACATAATCGGCAATAAGTTCAACGAAATCCTTGCCATACTTTTTTGCCTTACCATCACCTACGCCATTTACGTTACCAAGTTCTGCAACGGTCACCGGGTATTTAAGTGCCATATCCTCTAAAGATGGATCCTGGAAGATCACGAATGGAGGCACTTCTAGTTCCTTTGCTTTGGATTTTCGTAAATCCTTCAGCATACGCATCAGTTTGTCGTCTGCAGAGATACCACTGCTTTTAGATGCAGTCACTATTGAATCATCAGCGGCATCATCAAACGTATGATCTTCCGTCATCATGAAATTTACCTTGGATGTCAAGAACTCCTTTCCAGCATCTGTTAACTTTAGGACTCCATAGGTCTCAATATCCTTGCGTAACAATTTGGCGACTAGTAACTGACGTAACAATGCCATCCAAAATTTCTTGTCTTTTTCCTTACCAACTCCAAAAAAAGGTTGCTCATCAGTTTTGTGAGATGAAATCAAGGCATTGGCTGCACCAGTTAGTACTTGTACTAAATCCTTGCTCTTATAGGTTTCATTTGTATCTCCAACGGTCTTGATCAATATTCTAGCTTCATCAGTAGCCTCATGCTTAGGCTTTGGATACCGCACATTATCGTCCATATCTCCTCCATCTCCAGTTTCGTTGTCAAATTCTTCCCCGAAATAATGAAGGATGAATTTTCTACGCGAAATTGAACTTTCGGAAAAAGCCACGACTTCTTGAAGTAAGGCCATACCTATTTCTTGTTCGGCAACAGGCTTGCCAGACATGAATTTTTCAAGTTTTTCAATATCCTTGTATGCATAATACGCTAAACAATGTCCCTCTCCTCCATCGCGACCTGCACGACCGGTTTCTTGGTAATAACTCTCAATACTTTTAGGAATATCATGATGTATAACGAAACGTACATCTGGCTTATCGATTCCCATGCCAAATGCAATTGTCGCTACCACGACATCCGAATCTTCCATTAAGAACATGTCTTGGTGTTTCACCCTTGTCTTAGCATCGAGTCCTGCGTGATATGGTACAGCTTTAATACCATTGACTTGAAGTGTTTGTGCTAATTCCTCAACACGTTTCCTACTCAGGCAATAAACTATGCCAGATTTCCCTTCATTTTGTTTTACAAAGCGAATGATATCAGAATCGACATTCTTGGTCTTAGGACGAATCTCATAATACAAATTAGGCCTGTTAAAAGATGCCTTGAAGGTATTTGCATCTGTTATCCCTAAATTCTTCAAAATATCTTCTTGGACTTTAGGTGTCGCCGTTGCTGTCAAACCGATAATTGGTATGTTATCTCCTATTCGTTTTGAAATTTGTCTAAGGTTTCGGTATTCTGGCCTAAAATCATGTCCCCACTCACTTATGCAATGCGCTTCGTCAATAGCCATAAAAGAAATCGTCACCGACCGCAAGAATTCTACATTTTCTTCCTTGGTGAGTGATTCTGGAGCAACATACAGCAGTTTAGTGATTCCCGCAGAAATATCGCTCTTTACCTGTTTTACTTCTGTTTTATTAAGTGATGAATTGAGTACGTGTGCGACACCATCCTCTTGAGATACTCCTCTAATGGCATCCACTTGGTTTTTCATTAACGCAATCAATGGGGAAACCACGATGGCGGTCCCTTCGTTTATTAAAGCTGGCAATTGATAGCATAGAGATTTTCCACCCCCTGTAGGCATAATCACAAAGGTGTTATCACCTGCCACAACGCTCTTAATAACTTCTTCTTGGAGCCCTTTGAATTTACTAAATCCGAAATATTTTTTTAAAGCTACATGTAAGTCTATTTCCGCTATCACCATTAATTCTTTTATCTATTCGTTTTCCTAATTAATTCATAAAATACGCTGATCATGCTATTATTTTATATATTTAATGAAAACTCCCTTCTTTTTTTTTCGTTTTTT
>CBESOB010000212.1:0-4969 GCA_965530995.1 uncultured Flavobacteriaceae bacterium | reverse complement strand
CAATAATTCATTTTTCCTTAACTCAATTCCTTTTTTTAACTTATCAAGAATAGCATTATTATTATTATATATATGATGAAGCACTTTCTTGTCGAATTGTGGAGGCTCAAATAACAATCTCGTATTAATGGTATAATTTGCATTATTCGCGAATTGAATGATGGTCTCTTCCAGCGGATAATATTTTGTAGAATCATGTAAACCAAGATGAACATATTCTACGATCTTGAATCGATCTTCATCAAAAGATATGGAGACCTCATCTAATGTCGAGTAAAATAATCGAACCTGCTCATTGATCAATTCTATATCCACTCGAGAATAAAAAGTTTCATCTTTAACACGTTTTTGTTGTCCTGCCCAACAAACAACAAAATACTCTTTAAAGACCTTGTAGGTAGGATTGTAATCTTGTCGCTGATTCATGAAGTGCATCACACCATCGAGCGTATATTCAATATTGTTTTGCGCATGACTCTCGATTGATTGGACAATTTCTGAATTCACATCCTTTAACTCGATATCGAAGACTTTTGGCATACTCATACTACCATCCCTAAAGAACACTGCACCGCCATAATATTTCCAGATGTTTTTTCGTAGCGATGTGATTTGATCGATGGATCTAATTGTTACCAGTCCAACCACTTTGTCTTCTAACAAATGAGGGAAGGGGATATTCTCGTATTGCACGATTGGCGGATTCGTTAGATAGGCATTAATAAGGTTTTGGATCTTGCTATCATCAAAAAAATTAACACCGATGATATCATTATCCTCATCCTCAACACCAATGACTATATAGGAGTTGTTCTTTGGATTACTGTTGGATAATGCGCAAATATGTTTAAGGAATTTTGCTTTACCTTCTTTATGCGAGATATCGATTTTACGTTTTTTATCATAGAAACTGTTCTCATCGTTGTGAGCCAGTAGATTTTTGATCAATAAACGCTTGTTAATCACTTAAAGCTTCTTATTAATGGTCACACTATTGGCCTGAGCGGTTGGAAACACGAGTAAATCAGCAATATTTACATGTGGAGGTCTTGTGACAGCGAAATAAATGATCTCGGCAATGTCTTCCGGCTGTAAAGCTTTATACCCTTTATATATGCCATCCGCAATAGCATCTCCTTTAAAGCGAACCTTCGAAAATTCTGTTTCCACCATGCCTGGGTTTATAGCACAAACTTTTATGCCATATGGATTCAAATCGATTCGCATGCTTTTGGTAATGGCATCTACGGCATGCTTGCTAGCACAATACACATTGCCCTTTGGATATACTTCCTTACCAGCTGACGAACCAATATTTATTATAAGACCGGATTGACGATCGCACATCTGTGGCATGATGGCTTTACTCACGTATAACAGTCCTTTAACGTTGATGTCCAGCATGGCATCCCAATCATCCAGATCTCCGTCTTGAATAAAATCCAATCCATGAGCATTCCCTGCATTATTTATGAGTATATCGATTTGAGAAAATTCTTTGGGTAAAGATTCAATGGCCTTAAAAGTGGCATCTTTATCTCTCACGTCAAAATTTAGCGTATGCACATCTGTTTGTTTTTCGAGGGCCGATTTTATAGTATCTAATCGTTCTTGTCGTCTCCCACAGAGTACCAGGTCAATGCCGTGTTTGGCAAATTCCTGAGCGGTTGCTTGTCCTATGCCACTGGTGGCTCCTGTTATGAATGCTGTTTGTTTCATTTCAATATTTTATTTCGTCTGGGTAATAATGTATTTAGGCTTAATTATGATCCAACATTAAAAGTTGCACGTATATTTGTATATAAAACCTCAAGATATGAAGACTTTAAAAAAATTGAAACTAATTTATGTAACAATATTAACTTTAACGTTCATCGGCTGTAATGATGAGTCTAACTCTAAACTAGATTCAGATGGCCCAGCATCGATTTCGGTGAGATTGCAAGATATGCCAGGAGATTACGAAAATGTATTTGTTGAAGTTGTTGATGTCATGGTAAAATATGATAGTGATGAAGGTGACAATGGATGGCAAAGTCTTGAGGCCATTAATACTGGAATATACGACCTTCTTGAATTAACAGGAGGAATTGATGTGCTGTTAGTTGATGACTATGAAATTCCTTCTGGTGTTTTGAAACAAGTACGCTTAATACTCGGAGAAGAAAACTCTGTTGTCATCGATGGAGAAACCTTTCCATTAAAGACCCCTAGCGCACAACAATCAGGGCTAAAAATTCAGGTCAATCAGGCGTTGGAGCCAAATATCAATTATACTTTTCTTCTTGATTTTGATGTTGATGAATCGATTATCATGGCAGGAAATTCAGGAAATATCATCTTAAAGCCTAAACTTAGAGCCAGTGTTGAAGCCTTATCTGGAATTATTGTTGGAAGCATTTTGCCGATAGATGTGCAAACCGAAATTACAGCAACCAACGGGACAGATATTATTTCATCTTTTGCAGACGCCGATGGTAATTTCATGTTAGTTGGACTCCCAGAAGGGTCTTATACAGTGACTGTGACACCAGACGAATCTTCCGGACTTGTTGAACAAGTTATTGAAGATGTATCTGTATTGGTTGGTGAAACTACGGATCTAGGCCAAATTACTTTGAATTAAGGCACACGATGTCCTTGACTAGCGACCAGCATCAAGAACCAATCTTCTAATTCCATATTTATTTTTGATGCCTCAACGGCATCAGTGATTCTTTTTGGTGTTGTAGTGCCAATGACTGGATGAATATTAGTAGGATGCTGCATCAACCATGCTAACAAAAGCTGGTCTTCTGTTGCACTGTACTTGTTCATTAATTCACCTAATTGTTTATGAATGCGTCTCGTTTGTTCATTATCCTCCCGAAAAACCGAGCCTAAAGGAGACCATGCCATGGGCAGAATGCCTTGCATCATCATCTTATCCAAAGTGCCATCATGCATGGCCGTATGTTCTGTTAATGAGAATTCAATTTGATTGACCGTAATAGGAACTCTACTGCCAATTAACTCCATCTGTGAAGGCGTGAAATTTGAAACACCAAACTCTTTTATTTTGCCTTGGCGAGTCAGTTGTAAGACGGCTTCCGCTATCTCATCGGGGTGCATCATTGGGCTTGGCCTATGTAATAGGACCAAGTCTAAGTAATCCGTTTTTAATAGTCTTAAGGACTCTTCTACAGACCAAATGATATAATCCTTTGAAAGATCGTAATGCTTTACGGCATGTTTTCTTTTGTCACATATATATTGAATGCCACATTTAGAAATAATCTGAATGTCCTCTCTTTTAATACCGCTTTCAGAGAATGCATTACCAAAGTCTTCTTCTGTGGTATAACCGCCGTATATATCGGCATGATCGAAGGTGGTTATCTTATTTTCAAGGGAATGATTGATCAATGAGACCATCTCTTTTTTAGACAGTTGCTTTCCCCATGCGCCCCAAGTCATGGTGCCTGCAATTAATCGAGAATACGTCACTTTTTTTTCTGTTTGTAGCAGTTTTTCTGCAATTCACATATAAAAATAGTCAAATCTTCAAGATTGAGGTATTATTGTTTCATAATTAATAATTGCCTCGTAAAAATGATATTTTTTAGAACTTATAAAACATTTATCTACAGTGTTTTCTTTTTGTTTCTGATGAGCAGTTGCTCAAAAGAAGAAATAACGGAGACGTATGAAAACAGTTTAGTAAGCGTAAAACTTATAGGCACGCAAAGTTTGTTTAGCAAGGTAAATATTGAAGTTTTGGACGTTCAATTTAAAGTGTTGGAGGACGAAACAAATCCAAATGCATGGGTAAGTTTGAATACGATAAACAGGGGTGTTCATGACTTAACAAGTTTAACAGAGGACCATATAATGCCATTAGTGGATTTTCAAGAAGTGCCTTCAGGCTTTATTTATAGTATAAAAATAGTCCTAGGAGATCAAAATACTGTCACAAAAAATGGTATTGAGTATGTCTTGGATATCTCATCAGAATTTCAAAACGGTTCTGAAAACATTATCGAAAAACAATTGAATCCAAATATGCTATATGAATTCGTTGTAGAATTTGAAATTGATAAATCTGTGTTATTTACCTTGAATGGTAATGCCAACTTTAATCCTAAAATGAATACTGTTATGAGACGCTTTCAACTAAATTAAAAGTTGATAATCCATAAAAATTCACTATCGAGAAAATAAAGAGCTGTGCCATTGGTACGGCTCTTGATTTTTTAACCAATTATTAACAGCACTAATCGAATTATTTTAACAATTTGCGATGTTTAAAATTGGGACTTTTTTTAACGCCAGAAAATAACACATAATGGAAGATACAAGTACAATTGATATTAAGGCAATTAACGAGAAAATTGAAAAGGAAAGCGCTTTTGTTGATCTGCTTACTTTAGAAATGAATAAGGTAATAGTAGGACAAAAGCATATGATAGAACGCTTGCTTATTGGTCTACTTGGACAAGGACATATATTGTTAGAAGGGGTGCCTGGATTAGCAAAAACCTTGGCTATCAATACGCTAGCTCAAGCTGTTGATGGTAGTTTTAGCAGGATTCAATTTACACCAGACCTTTTACCAGCCGATGTGACTGGTACCTTGATCTATAATATGAAGGAGAATGACTTTACCATTAAGAAAGGACCGATCTTTGCCAATTTCGTCTTAGCTGATGAGATAAACAGGGCGCCAGCAAAAGTGCAATCAGCCTTACTGGAAGCCATGCAAGAAAAGCAAGTGACTATTGGTGATGAAACTTTTATCCTTGACAAGCCCTTCTTAGTAATGGCGACACAAAACCCTGTGGAGCAGGAGGGAACATACCCGCTGCCTGAAGCTCAAGTGGATCGTTTTATGTTAAAGACGATTATAGATTACCCTAAAATGGATGAAGAGCAAATGATAGTCAGGGCAAATTTAAAAGGTAAATTTGAAAAAGTGAACCCTGTTGTTTCT
>CBESOB010000211.1:0-4970 GCA_965530995.1 uncultured Flavobacteriaceae bacterium | reverse complement strand
TGCATAATAGCTAAATGATGGATTCAATAATATTTCCTAATATCATACTCTACGCCATTCCTTTTTTCATCTTGTCGATGTTAATTGAATTGTATATAACTACAAAGGAGCACATCAACACCTACGAGAAAAAAGATGCGTTTTCGTCCATCGCCATGGGATTGGGAAATGTGTTTCTTGGTTATTTCAGTAAGGCTGTTGTACTGCTATCATTTTTCTATATCTATGAGAACTTCAGATTCTTTACGATTCCTGTGACTTGGTGGAGTTTCATTCTCATATTCTTTGCTGATGATCTTGCCTATTACTGGTTTCATCGTATATCACATGAATGCCGTCTGTTTTGGGCATCACATGTAGTGCATCACTCCTCACAACATTATAATTTGAGTACTGCATTAAGACAAACATGGTCAGGAGGCTTTTATTCTTTTGTGTTTTGGCTATGGTTGCCCTTGATCGGTTTCCACCCAGGAATGATCGTTCTCCAATTGTCCATTAGCTTATTGTATCAATTTTGGATCCATACAGAAGCCATAGATAAAATGCCAAAGTGGTTTGAGGCTATTATGAATACCCCTTCTCATCATCGCGTGCATCACGGACGTAATCCTTTGTATTTAGATAGGAATCACGCAGGCATTCTAATTATCTGGGATAGGCTCTTCGGAACTTTTCAGCCCGAACTAAAAGAAGAAAAAGTGATTTATGGTCTCGTGAAGAACATTGACACCTATAACCCTATCAAGATCGCTTTTATTGAATGGATTCATATGTTCAAGGATGCATTTACAGGCAAAAAGGATTTAATCAGTAGATTGAAATACCTCGTGAAACCACCAGGCTGGCGACATGATGGCAGTGGGAAGATTTCGGATGATTTGCGTAAAGAGTGGTTGGATCATCAATCCAAACTATAGCTCTAGATTCTCTCCAATTTCTAGTAGCATCAAATCCTTATCCTTTTCAAAGAATTTGCGCTTGGCTTCTTTATGATCTATCTCTATATAACCAAATGTGTCATAATGATACCCCAAGATCTTATCGCATTCTACAAAGTCACTGGCAATAATGGCATCATCGACTCCCATGGTAAAGTTATCTCCAATAGGCAATATGGCTAGATCCAGTTTATATTGTAACGGAATCAATTTCATGTCCATGGTCAAAGCAGTATCCCCAGCTATATAAATAGTCTTGTGCTCGCCTTCGATCACAAAGCCTCCCGGTTGTCCCCCATAAGTACCATCTGGGAACGAAGAGGTATGAATCGCATTGACGTATTTGACGTTCCCGAAATCAAAGGTCCAATTGCCACCATGATTCATAGGATGACCTTCTAACCCCAATTTTTCATAATGCGTAATTATTTCGTAATTGGATATTAATACGGCTTTAGTTCTTCTAGCAATAGCCTCGACATCCAAAATATGATCTTGATGCGCATGCGTGATCAAGATATAGTCTGCTGAGAGCTCCTCTATGTTAATATGCGATGCTTGTTTATTTCCTGTAATGAAAGGGTCTACTAAAACGGTAAGGTCATCTATTTGCAAACTTAAACAACCATGCCCAAGGAATGTGATTTTCATAGTCTTATATCAATTGAATTTTACTTAACTAATTTAAGCAAAAAACTCGGACAGTATATGTCCGAGTTTTTAATCCCCAAAATTAAGAGCTAGTAACTCTTGAAGTAATGTTAAACCTAAACTTAACACTATTCAAATTTAAAGTATAATATTCTGATTAGCAGCATTTTATTCAAAAAAAGCGCATTTATTAACAATTTGTTATTAAATACCTACACAATTTTTATGTTTTTTCCTACAAAACATACCCTACACCGATAAGAAGTGCCAAAAAAACCGTTGAAAGGGCTAATTTTTTCAGTTGAGGGTCATATAAATGCGGTTCTGTAATACTTTTCACAGTTTTTAAATGAAGAATTAAAGGTATTACCCCTACTATAAATATCAAATTAATAAAGGAGACGTAATATAATATCAAGAACAATAGGGTTGATAAAATTGCTCCAATCACCAAAATAAAATGATAACGTTTCGCTCTTACACTTCCCAACTTAACCGCCAAGGTTTTCTTACCAACCTCTTTATCTGAATCGATATCTCTCATGTTGTTCAAATTAAGAACAGCCACACTTAAGAGTCCTAAACTTATCGCGGGTAATATAATTATATGGTCAATGCGTTTTGCAAACAAGAAATAACCACCAATAACACTTACGGCACCAAAGAAGATAAATACATAAAGATCCCCAAAGCCTTTATAGCCATAAGCTGACTTCCCCATAGTATATCTTATGGATGAAATGATACTTATTATAGCCAATACAAAGAAAAGAAATGAATATAGAAAATTATTCAATCCAAAAGCATTCAGTATCAACATGAACGATAGCCCAATAGAAAGTAGTATTGCCACCTTGATACCATTGAACATTTGCTCTGGAGTCAGCTTACCGCTTTGAATGGCCCTCTCGGGTCCAATACGATTTTCGTTATCTGCACCTTTAATACCATCTCCATAATCATTTGCCAAATTAGAAAGAATCTGAAAACTTAAGGTTGTAAGTATCGCTAGTATGAAAATTTCGATGTTAAAATAGCCATTATAATGTGCAAGACATCCAGCGACTATGATTCCAGAAATTGAAAGAGGCAATGTTCGTAACCTAATGGCAGATAACCAAATCTTGAAATTGTCCATATAATATTAAGTACCTGTATTTAGGGAATCCATTTTTTATCGAAGTTAGGCTTTCGCTTCTCAAGGAAAGCATCTCTTCCTTCTTTGGCTTCATCCGTCATATATGCCAAACGCGTTGCTTCACCCGCAAACACTTGCTGACCAACCATACCATCATCTGTCAGATTCATAGCGAATTTCAGCATTTTTATGGATGTTGGCGATTTGGCCAATATCTCTTGTGCCCAATCATAAGCGGTGCCTTCTAATTCTTTATGAGGAATCACAGCATTTACCATCCCCATGTCATATGCTTCCTGTGCTGAATAATTTCTACCTAGAAAAAATATCTCACGCGCTTTTTTTTGACCTACCATTTTGGCTAAATAGGCAGACCCGTAACCACCATCGAAACTTGTAACATCCGCATCCGTTTGCTTAAAAATAGCGTGTTCCTTACTAGCTAAAGTTAGGTCACATATTACATGTAAGCTATGACCACCACCAACCGCCCAACCCGGGACAACAGCGATAACTGCTTTTGGCATAAATCGTATTAGTCTTTGTACTTCGAGAATGTTCAATCTGTGCATACCATCATCTCCAACATATCCCTGACGACCTCTTGCCTTTTGATCACCGCCAGAACAAAAGGAATACACACCATCCTTACTAGAAGGTCCTTCTGCAGATAACAGAACAACGCCTATACTCGTATCTTCCTGAGCATCATAAAACGCTTCATACAATTCCGAAGTTGTTTTAGGGCGAAATGCGTTACGCACATCCGGTCTATTAAAGGCTATCCGAGCAACACCGTTACATTTATTATATGTAATGTCTTCAAATACCTTAACAGGTTCCCACTGAATGTTTGACATAGTGCTTTATTAGTTGGTGCAAAAATACAGTTTTCCAAGAAATTATCATCTTCCGGCTAATTCATTTTATTATTAGATTATCCCTTTAACTAGAAAGAGTCATTAGATCATAATCCCAAGATCTAATGGCTCTTTCGCTTTTAGTTTAAATAAATACCATCATCTTTAATGGTTATGAGTCTTTCTTTGTATAAGGTACCCACGGCCTTTTTGAAGCTTTTCTTGCTCATTTGCAGCTGTTCCTTAATGGACTCTGGAGAAGATTTGTCCGTTAGCTTAATAACACCAGAGTTATCTTTTAATTCTTTCATTATAAAATCAGCATTGGGCTCAATGCTTCTATAGCCAATTTGACTAAGAACAATATCTAACTTATTATCAGGCCTTACTTTCTTGACTATTCCTATTAATTTATCACCAATCTGAATATCCTTGAATAAATCGTCTTTGTGAATCAATCCTGAATGAATGTTATTCACGATAACATTCATTCCTATTTCAGATGGATGTGAAACAATAACTTTCACTTCCTCAAAATCCTTAACGGTAAGTTCTTCATTACTAAGGAAAGATAATGTCTTACTAGAAGCTACTAGCCTATTGGTTATCTCATCTAAATAGCAATACACGAGATACCATTGGCCTTCTCTCATCTTAAAGGCCTGCTCTTTAAAAGGGCAAAACAATTCCTTTACTAATCCCCAATCTAAAAAAGCGCCATGTTCATTTACCTGATTACAACGTAACACAGCAAATTCATTTTCTGTTATATATGGTTTATCGGTGGTTGCGACTGGTCGTTCTTCATTATCAAGATAAACGAACACCTCTAGTTCATCATCTATTTCAAAATTCTCAGGAACATATCTGTTTGGCAACAATACGTCATTATCTTCATCATCTCCCAAGAATAATCCTGGTTCGGTACTTCTAAGTATTTTCAGCGTATTATACTCTCCAATTTTTATCATAACACAAAGGTACATATAAGGCACAAAAAAAGCGTTAACTCCCGTCAACGCTTTTGGTTTTCTAGTATTCTATCTATTCTTAATTATATACTTTCTCCTTACCAAGTTCTTTTGTAAGCATATAGTATACAACTGCTCTGTATTTATTGCGGTTAGATTGACCGTATGTATCCATTACTTTCGCAATAGCCTTATCTGCATCCGAATCATTACTAACCCCTAACTTTTTATTAACGAAATTATTTTTTACGGTTTTCAATTCTGATGCATCTGAACCTGATACGGTCGCTGCATCTGCATTATAAATTGACGGTCCACAGCCAATTGTAACCTTAGTTAACAGGTCCATGTCAGCTTTCATACCACATTTGTTTTTAAGATCGTCAGCGTATTTTGCAATTAATTCGTC
>CBESOB010000210.1:0-4986 GCA_965530995.1 uncultured Flavobacteriaceae bacterium | reverse complement strand
ATTATGGAATTATTAACAACAAATAATGTATGGATGATGATCTGTACAGCACTCGTTTTCTTTATGCACCTTGGATTTGCATTCTTGGAAATTGGGTTAACAAGACAAAAAAACACTATTAATATACTATTCAAGAATGTGTTCATTATTACCGTTGGACTCCTTTTATATTGTCTAGTAGGGTTTAATTTAATGTACCCAGGATTTGCCGAAGGGTCTTCCGGTTTCTTCGGATTCGCAGGGTTTGGCCTAGACGCGGTAGCCGCAGCCGATCTAGCTTATAATGAAGGCTATACGTACTGGACTGATTTCCTATTTCAGGCGATGTTCGCAGCAACAGCGGCCACGATTGTTTCTGGTGCCGTAGCGGAACGCATGAAAATTGTACCCTTTATGATCTTCACGATTATATATGTAGGCTTTATTTACCCGCTTGCTGGCTCATGGAAATGGGGTGGTGGATTCTTGGACATGAGAGAAACACCATTTTATGATTTCGCTGGATCCACTCTTGTGCATTCCGTCGGAGGATGGGCAGCCTTAGTAGCAGTTTGTTTACTTGGATCTAGAATTGGAAAATTCAAAGATGGTAAAATACAAGCCATTCCTGGTCATAATATACCATTGGCTACTGCAGGTGTTATCATATTATGGTTAGGCTGGTTCGGATTTAACGGTGGATCGGTACTTTCGGCTGACCCTGCACTAACATCTCTTACGCTTGTTACTACATGTTTAGCCGCTGCCGCAGGTGGTGTGGTTGCTATGATAGTATCTACTGTATTATTCAAGAATTTGGACCTTACCATGTTCCTAAATGGAATACTTGGTGGCCTTGTTGGAATCACAGCTGGCGCTGATCAAATGAGCCCTACGGACGCCATAGTCATAGGTGCTATTGCTGGTGCTATCATTGTTTTTGCAGTGAGCCTAATAGACAAATTAAAACTGGACGATCCCGTCGGTGCCATTGCAGTGCACCTTGTTTGTGGTATTTGGGGAACACTAGCCGTAGGTATCTTTGGTGCTCTAGCAAGTGGCGCACAATTTGTGAGTCAATTGGTTGGCGTGCTTTCTTACGCAATTCTATGCATTGTATCCTCTTTCCTTATATTATTTATACTCAAGAAAACTGTGGGTATTAGAGTATCAGAAAAAGAAGAACTTGAAGGACTTGATGCTCATGAACATGGAATGGATGCTTATCCAGACTTTAGATTGAATGAACATTAGGATTTAGTTAGGATTATTTGTTAGATAAAAACCTCGAAGCTCATTACTTCGAGGTTTTTTGATTTACATTCCCTACATATAGTTTCTTTCACCCTCCACTTAAACCCTAGATTATCGAAAAATCTTCTTAGTTATGTAAAGGCGTTTGTGATCAATTAAATCTTTTGACAATTCTATGCGGAATTTCTGCTGGCGTTGATATTACCAAACAAGGAACGCGTTACCATTTTCTGGTATACCTCTATTTCGGCTCCAGACGTCACACCATTTTTTTCCAGTTCTTGAATCTTTTTCAAGGCATATTGCTGAATTGTCAATAATGGTAAGACAATGGATTCTCGGACTGCAATGGACGCTTTACCTGCGGGCTCTTCTTGCATCAACTCCTTGAAGCCAGTAAGTTTTAATATTAATCGTTTTGAAGTTTCGTATTCCTGATAGATAATATTCCAGAATTCACCGTATTCCGGATCTTCTGACATATATCTGGTCAAGTCGAAAAAGGATTTAGAAAGTGACATCATACTATTCTCGATCAAGGTTTTGAAAAAATCTGATGTCTTGAATAAATGTTGCGCCTTATCGAATTCGCCAATATCCTCATAGTGTTTCAAGGCCGTACCAACCCCAAAAAACCCAGGTACGTTTTGCTTTAATTGGCTCCAAGAACCTACAAATGGTATCGCTCTTAAATCCTCAAAAACCAAGCCTTCAGCCTTCCCTCGTTTAGAGGGCCGACTCCCAATGTTTGTTTTCGCATAATACTTAAGAGTACTCATGTGCTCTAAATACGAAATGAATTTTGGGTGGGCCTTAAAATTCACATAGGCTTCATAACTCAATTTAGCCAGATCATCCATAACTATGCGATTCTCGGGTAACATTTCAAGATTAGCATCACTTAAACTGTTAAGTATGCCAGAACTTATTAATTGCTCCAAATTATATTGAGATGATTCTAAGGTGCCGAAATTTGAACTAATGGTTTGCCCTTGAATGGTCAATTGCACTTCATCATCTTCAATAGTCGGCCCTAAAGACGCATAAAAATTATGTGTTTTCCCGCCACCTCTCGCAGGCGGTCCTCCACGACCATCAAAGAAAATGACAGTTATGCCGTTTTTTCTAGATACTTCTGTTAAGTTTTCCTTAGCTCTATAGATCGCCCAATTGGCCATAAGATAACCGCCATCTTTAGTACCATCACTAAAACCAAGCATTATGGTTTGTTTGTTCCCACGAGATTTTAAATGTGCCGCGTATGCTGGATTCGTGTACAATTCCTCCATCACTGAAGGCGCATTCTCAAGATCCGTTATAGTTTCAAATAAGGGCCCAATATCCACGGTCAAACTATCTTGAAAGGCCACTAATTTAAGCATGGCAAACAACTGCATGACATTCAAGGTTGTTTGGTTATTACTAATGATATAGCGATTAGAAGCACGTTCTCCGTTAGACTCTTGTATCGTCCTAATGACTTTCATGGTGCTTAATGCCTTAAGAGTATCCTCATCTTTAATTAAAGACAAGTCCACTGTACCTTCAACTTGCGACAGAATCTTTAGTTGCTCATTTATGGATAGATCATGATAATTTTTAGGAAATACATCACTTCCGCTTTCGATCATGGCATTGACCATATTGGTAAACACCTTGTGATGTACACGACTATCTTGACGAATATCCAAAGTAGAGAAATGAAATCCAAAAAGATGAACCTTGTTAAATAAGCTATTTACTTCATTAAGATAAAGAGATTGATGTTTGCTTATTATGATTTCCTTGATTTCCTTTAATTCTTTCTTGAAGAAGTCCAATGTCAATTGGGACTTGTTATTAGTAATGATATTATATAATTCCGTCTCTAAATGAACGACTCGATCTTCTACACCTTGGAACGTTAGCTTCCTTCTCAGTCTGCGTACATCTCGATAGTAATTCTTAATGACGGTTGCCTTTAATCGTTTAGCGACTTTAAGTGTTATTTCGGGCGTAACGAATGGGTTTCCATCCCTATCGCCTCCCGGCCAAAATCCAATATTGATAATATCGTTATCTATATGCTTCCCATCGAAAATATTTTGCTGGATATAATCGTAAACTGTTCCGAATGACTTATAGAACACATTTTCCAGATACCAGATCAAGCTTACTGCTTCATCATAAGGACTAGGTTTTTTATGTTTGAAGAATGGTGTTTTTCCTAATTGAGCCAATAGATCATTGATGCGCAATAGATCGTTATCGCTCACGGCTTCGGTCAAGTCAGTAATGATGCCGAGAACAGAACCAGGATAGAATTGGGTAGGATGCGCCGTCAAAACGATTCGCACCTTGAATTCTTCCAAATACTTCTGCAGCAACTCTAATTTATTTTCTGCTGTGGCACTTTCCTTTAAGCTTCTCAAAGTCCCTATGCCATCCATATTATTCACTATCGGGAAGGCAGCATCTTCAATCGCATCAAAAAGTACGACTTGTCTCTCTATATATTGGATGAACCTGAACAATAAATTAATTTGACTTTCTGGCGAACGTCTCGCTTGGTATTTTTTGAAAAATGAATTGACGATAGTTGTAGGATCATCACCATTGGTAAATCCTTTCTTGCAAGTTTCATGAAAAAGGGGAAGAAGCGCCCCGGTTTTGATAATCGTATCAAAAGGTAAGGTCATGAAAATACTATTGTATATCTGATATTTAGACAATACATTTTGATTGAACCTAATAAATTTTGGTTGCGTTAGCATAGAATTAATTTAATCAATAAAAATAGTAAAGGTTTCATGAAAACACTCTTTTCCTAAACATTTTTGCGATTTAAATAGCGAAATCCGTATCCAAATGTACAGGATGTAAAAAACGCTATTGCTTTTTGTTTTATATGCATAAGACAATTGGTATATATATAATTTTTGTACTTTTGCCTGCGGATTAAAGAGGAAAGATTTGACTGATTGCAACCTCATTAAAAAAATGCTAAAGGCAGTGCAAACTTCCTTCAATGCTCTCACTTCAAATCTATAAAAAATAGCATACTAGTATGGCATATCTTTTCACTTCTGAAAGTGTTTCGGAAGGACACCCAGATAAAGTTGCGGATCAAATAAGTGATGCGTTGATTGATAATTTCTTGGCATTTGACCCTGATTCTAAAGTGGCTTGCGAAACATTAGTGACCACAGGTCAAGTGGTATTGGCGGGAGAAGTAAAGTCTACGACCTATCTAGATGTACAAAAAATTGCAAGAGACGTTATCAACAGAATAGGGTATACTAAAAGCGAATACATGTTCGATGGCAGCTCATGTGGCGTTTTTTCGGCGATACATGAACAGTCACCGGACATCAATCAAGGAGTAGACAAAAAGAACAAGGAGGAGCAAGGTGCTGGTGATCAAGGAATGATGTTTGGTTACGCCACCGATGAAACTGAGAATTTCATGCCTTTGGCATTGGAGTTATCTCACCGCCTATTAAAAGAATTGGCTGCGTTAAGAAAAGAGAATAAGGACATTACCTATTTGCGCCCTGATGCAAAATCCCAGGTGACCATTGAATATTCTGATGACAATGTGCCTCAAAGAATTGATGCTATTGTCATTTCGACACAACACGATGATTTTGATCCTAGTGACGATGTGATGCTTAAAAAAATTAAATCTGATATTGTCAATATCTTGATTCCAAGGGTGGTTGCTAAGTTACCAGCGAAAATCCAAAAGTTATTCAATGATGATATTACATACCA
>CBESOB010000209.1:0-4989 GCA_965530995.1 uncultured Flavobacteriaceae bacterium | reverse complement strand
TGTTGCTTTAACACTTTCGATTTCCATTTCTCACAAAAAAATACGATTTTAGCTCGCTTGTCGTTTTTAGAAAACGAGATTCCCAATATGAAAAAGCTATTTTCTGTACTTCTTTTTTTTATAACCTGCCTGACCTTCAGTCAAACAAAGGACAGTATCCAACTTAAGGAAACGGAACTGGAAACAGGTGAAAGGTATGTGATTGATACTATTATTGATGGACAGGCGATTTATGAGAAGGAGATTCCATTGGTAAATCCTGATAGCACTGGCCGTGAACTTCTTGACAATGCTTTGGCAGCTGAAATCGATGAAAAATGGCGTGAAGAACTGTATAGTAATTCATTGTTTGACACTATCTATAGGTCGGTTTCAGAATTGACATATGACGCGGTTTATTATCCAGACCTGCCTACGGATACATTAAAGGCTAGATTGGCGGAGCTCAATGCACGCACCCCTTTTAATATAGAATACAATCCTTCGCTAGAAAGTGTCATAAAATCCTATTTAAAGAATCGAAGACAATCCTTGACTAAATTAATGGCAATGAGTCATTATTACTTCCCCATGTTCGAACGGGAAATGGATAATTATAATATTCCGTTGGAGATGAAATATCTCGCAATAGTAGAGTCGGCCTTAAAACCACGCGCTAAATCCAGGGTAGGGGCAACAGGCTTATGGCAGTTTATGTTCGCCACTGGTAAGCAATATGGCTTGGATGTAAGTAGTTATGTGGATGAACGTAGTGACCCAATAAAATCTACAGAGGCCTCGGCAAAATATCTTTCTAGACTATATAAGATCTTTGGTGATTGGGATTTAGCCTTAGCGGCCTACAATTCTGGCCCAGGAAATGTTAGTAAGGCAATAAGGCGCTCTGGAGGTTACAAGAATTATTGGAATTTAAGGCCTTTTCTTCCGCGTGAAACTGCCGGGTATTTACCCGCATTTTTGGCAACAATGTATATTTTTGAATACGCTGATGAACATGGTTTCGAAACAGCAATGCCACAATTCACATATATTGAAACAGATACGGTTCAGGTTAAACAGATGATTAGTTTGGATCAAGTCTCTGAGTTGACCGGTGTTAAAATAGAGGAACTTCAATTCTTGAATCCATCTTATAAGTTAGACATCATTCCAGTGGTAAAAGATGAAAATTATACGCTTAGGTTACCGCGAGAAGATATAGGTAAGTTCGTCAATAATGAAGAGAAGATCTATGCATATGCAAAAGCCGAATTCAACAAACGTGAAAAACCCTTACCACAGCTATTTAATGCTGACACTAAAATCCGTTACCGTGTAAAAAGTGGTGATTATTTGGGGAAAATAGCAAGGCGTTATGGTGTTAGGGTTAGCCAGATCAAACAGTGGAATGGTTTAAGAAGCAATAATTTAAGAATCGGACAAAGACTAACCATATATCCTCGCAAGCCTTCTACAAAAGGAGCTTCGAAAGCAAATGCGCCAAACACCAAAAAAGTTGTTTCGTCTTCAGCCAAGACCTATACCGTTAAAAGCGGTGACTCTCTTTGGAGTATTTCTCAAAAATTTCCTGGAGTTTCCATTCAAAATATCAAAGAATGGAACGATATTAGTGGTACGAAACTAAAATCAGGAATGACACTTGTTGTTTCAAAGTAAATAATCACGCATATGAAAAGTTTTATAGCTGCAATAGCGACCTTTGCATTAGTAATGTCATGTGATGAAGGCAAGAATGCCAATCACAGAATCTTACCAAACTCCTCCGGAAATTTAAATAGTCTTTCGGTAGTTATAGATAATAGCGTTTGGGAAGGTCAAATAGGTGAAGAGATCCGAAATATTTTTGCGGCTCCTGTAGACGGATTACCGCAAGAAGAGCCTCTATTTTCTTTAAGACAAATGCCAACCCAGGTGTTTTCTGGATTTGCCACGAATAGCAGGACCATACTGAAGATAGAAAAAGGTAAGGAAGCAGGTTTGAAAGTGGCGGAAGATGCTTATGCAAGGCCTCAAAGAATGGTTATTGTAAGCGGCATGAACAATGAAGAGGTGATTCAGCAACTACGGGAGAACGCCCCCAAGATCATTGCTACTTTTAAGAATGCCGATATCAAGGAAAAGCTGCGAAGAATCAAGAAATCGTTGAATAAGAATAATAATATCGAAAAGAACCTTGGTTTGAACATTACATTTCCATCGGCGTATCGTATGGCTAAAGATGACGATGATTTTGCCTGGATCCGTAAAGATATTACAACAGGCACTATGGATTTGATGATCTATGAATTGCCCTTTGGAGCAATAAAGAGAAGTGATAGTGTGATCAATGACATCATCAGGATGAGAGATTCTATTGGTAGTGTACATATTCCCGGTGAGAAAGATGGGTCACACATGCAAACGGAAAAAGCTTTTTCACCTTTATTATTCGAAACTATAGTGGATAATAAACCAACTCTAGAAACCAAAGGAACATGGGATATTAAGGATGGTGCATTTATGGGTGGTCCTTTCATCAATTACATTATTGAAGACAAGATCAATGACCGATTAGTAGTGCTAGAGGGTTATGTATTTGCACCATCTGTTCAGAAACGAGATTACATGTTCGAACTGGAAGCTATCATAAAATCGGTGAAGATCAAATAATAAAAACCCCCTAGACAATTTGCCTAGGGGGTTTTTATTATTAAAAAATAATATAGAATTATTCTTTTTTATCTGTAGTATCGTCTTCTTTGCTAGCGTCCTTGAATTCTTTTATTCCGCTACCAAGGCCTCTCATTAATTCTGGAATTTTCTTTCCTCCAAACAATAATAAGACAACAACAACGATCAAGACTATTTGTGCTGGCCCGAAGGCTAATATGAATAAACTCATGATATTCTGTATTTAGATTAACAAAGTTAATAATTATACTCTAATATATGCGTTTTTAAAAGAACTTTAGCACTTAAGTAAATTGGGGTGTGCATAATTTATTTAATTTTGTGTGGGTATGGCAAAAAAAGATGTAAAGATAGCAGACAAGCTCTTGCACAAGTATCGATTGGTTATTCTTAACGAAGACACTTTTGAGGAACGACTTGCCATAAAACTCACTAGACTTAATGTCTTTGTAATTATGTCAATCACCGGAATTTTGTTGATAATATTAACAACGCTTCTTATAGCTTTTACGCCATTAAGAGAGTATATACCGGGATATTCATCTACGGCCTTGAAGCTTAAGGCAACAGAATTAAATTATAAAACTGATTCGTTACAACAAGTCATTGCCATGAATGATAAGTACCTGAATTCCATAAAACGAGTTTTGGAAGGGGATGTGTCAACTGTCGATTTCAATAGGGATTCGATCATCGAGGCGACCAAACTTGAGGTAAGCGAAGCAGACCTTAACCCCAGCAAGGAGGATTCTCTTCTACGCGAAAAAGTAGATAAAGAAGACAAATTCAATTTATTTGAATCTGCCACGACCAAAGCAAATTTTGTCTTGTTTCCGCCTGCAAATGGAAGTATAAGTCAAAATTATAATATAAAGGAGAAGCATTATGCTGTGGATATTGTAGTGGCAAAGGATACGCCTATAAAAGCAACCGCAGATGGGGTGGTCATATTTTCTGAATGGACTACCGAAACTGGGTACGTCATTATCATAGAGCATAGTTACGGTCTGATTTCTGTCTATAAGCATAATGCATTCTTAACTAAATCGCAAGGAGACCTAGTTAAATCAGGTGAAGTCATCGCTACAGCAGGAAATACAGGAGAATTGACAACTGGACCGCATTTGCACTTTGAGCTTTGGAGCGATGGTTACCCCATCAACCCTACGAATTTTATAGATTTTGAATAAATGTCCATAAAGCCTTTAGCCGCCAACTTATTTGCCAAACATGTAAAGAAATCAATTGATTCCTGGGCGAATAAGCCTTTTAAGACACAGGAAAAAGTATTTCAAGAACTTATAAGTCGGGGTACTGGTACCCAATTCGGGAAGGACCATGATTTCATTAGTATAAATAAGTATGAGGATTTTGTCAACCGGGTTCCCGTAAAGGATTATGAAGCCCTAAAACCATACGTAGATAGAGTTGTCAATGGCGAAGAGGATATTTTATGGCCAGGAAAGCCTTTGTATTTTGCAAAAACTTCAGGCACTACTTCAGGAGTTAAATACATTCCGATTACGGAGCGTTCGATAAAAGCCCAGGTAGCTTCCTCACGCAATGCAATATTGCTTTATATCCACGAAACCGGAAACAAGAAATTCGTTGATGGTAAAATGATCTTCTTACAGGGTAGTCCAGAATTAACGAAGAAAAATGGCATCAATATCGGACGATTATCAGGTATTTCTGCACATTATGTGCCTAAATATCTTCAGAAAAACAGATTACCTTCTTGGGAAACCAATTGCATAGAAGATTGGGAGACTAAAGTCAATGCTATTGTTGATGAAACCCTGAACGAGAATATGACTATCATCGCTGGCATTCCTTCATGGGTTCAAATGTACTTTGAAAAACTACATAAAAGAACTGGCAAGAAAGTGGGTGATGTTTTCAAGAATTTCAATCTTTTCATTTTTGGTGGGGTTAATTATGAACCATATCGTGCGAAATTCGAAAATTTAATCGGACGAAAAGTAGATAGCATCGAGTTATACCCGGCCAGTGAGGGCTTTTTTGCATTCCAAGATAAGCAAGAAGAAAAGGGGATGTTACTCCAATTGAATTCGGGTATTTTCTATGAATTCATAAAGGCGGAAGATTTCTTTGAACAAGACCCTAAACGAATTTCGATAAAAGACGTTGAAGTTGGTGTAAATTACGTAATGATTATCTCAACCAATGCCGGTTTATGGGCTTATAATCTAGGTGATACCATTGAATTTACTTCAACAAAACCTTACAGGATTATTGTAACTGGTCGTATTAAGCATTTTATCTCAGCTTTTGGAGAACATGTTATAAGTAAGGAAG
>CBESOB010000208.1:0-5004 GCA_965530995.1 uncultured Flavobacteriaceae bacterium | reverse complement strand
TTATTTATTCATTCTATTAAAGTCCACAATCGTATTAGGTTCGTAAATACCATATAATATTTAAAACCCTAATAATGAAAAAGCAATCCATTGCACTAATCACCTTGATTTTACTAACGTCTTGTGTTTCGAAAAAGAAATACGTTGCCTTAGAGCAAGAAAACGGACAAATTAAGAGTGAACTTACCAAGACCCGAGTTGAAAAAGAAGACCTTGAAGCTAAATTCGATGCGATTCAGCAGCGCGTTGATGACTACAACACAAAGATCAGCACACTCACCGAAGATGTCTATTCCTTGAGAGAAGAAAACGATTCTAAATTGACATTATCTGAAGATGGGACTGTGGTTTCTAACGATATGAGACGTCAGATGGAAGCCACTCTAACCAATGTCGACTCTTACAAATTAAGCCAAGCGAGAACCCTGAAGGATTCGATGAACTTAGCAGTTGCTCATAATTTGGAGCGCTTTATTGATAGAAGTGCATTAAATGAGGATGACGATGTTGTCATCGACATTAATGAAACGGTTGTCATGATCTCGATCTCCGACAAGATGCTATTCAATTCTGGAAGCTATAGAGTGAGTCCTAAAGCCGACAATATTCTTGAAAAACTAGCGAACGTCATTAATTCAGAACCTAGTTTAGATGTAATGGTCGAAGGGCATACCGATCCAAAAACCATCAATACAGCAACCGTAAAGGATAACTGGGACTTAAGTGTATTACGTGCTACTTCAGTAGTGCGTAGACTCCAAAATAAATTCAATGTAACACCTGAGCAACTAATCGCCTCTGGAAGAAGCAGTTTTCAACCGCTCACAGAAAACAACACAAGAGAAGGGCGTTCTAGAAATAGAAGAACACGCATTATCCTAATGCCAAACATCGATAAATTCTTTGCCCTAATGGCAGGTAATTAATCGATATTACACGAATAAAAAAAGCATCTCTTTCGAGATGCTTTTTTTATTTAACACTTACATGTAATTTATGACCCACACATTAAGCAATCATCACCTTCAGCTTCCTTTGCCTGAGAGATCAATGCTTTCATCTCATCTGCAGACATTGGCTCTACTTCCACGGCAGGTTTAGTAGCTGTTTCACTAGCAAATTTTTCAGCTGTTTTAGTGGCTTTTTGCTTTCGCTTCGCTACAACAGCATCAGGAGCAGACTCGATCACCTCAGTAACTTTGGCAACAGGTTCTTCCTTCTTGGTATTATCCAAAGTAAACTTGATGGCATCTACGGCACTTTTAGTACGTAGATAGTACATACCAGTCTTCAATCCGCTCTTCCATGCATAGAAATGCATAGAGGTTAATTTCGCCATAGTTGCTCCCTCCAAGAACAAGTTCAAGGATTGTGATTGGTCAATGAAATAACCTCTTTGTCTAGACATATCGATGATGTCTTTCATACTCATTTCCCAAACCGTCTTGTAAAGGTCCTTGATATCTTGAGGTATTGCATCGACATGTTGAACTGAACCGTTCGCCCGCATGATCTCTTGTTTCAGGTTTTCGTCCCAAAGGCCTAATTCTACAAGGTCTTCCAATAAATGCTTATTCACAACGATAAACTCTCCAGACAATACACGTCTAGTATAAATATTAGATGTGTAAGGCTCGAAACATTCGTTGTTTCCAAGAATCTGAGAGGTCGACGCTGTTGGCATTGGTGCTACTAATAAAGAGTTACGCACACCGTGTTTTAACACTTGTTTACGTAGTTTCGCCCAATCCCAAAGACCGCTACAATCTTCATCTTTTATATTCCATAAGTTATGTTGGAATTCTCCTTTGCTTATTGGAGACCCTTCATAGGTTTGATAAGGACCATCAACTTTAGCTTCTTCCATCGAGGCCGTTACAGCTGCATAGTAAAGTGTCTCAAAAATATCTTGATTCAACTTTTTTGCTTCGTCACTTGTAAACGGTAGGCGTAATTTGATGAAGGCATCTGCCAAGCCTTGTACGCCCAAACCAATTGGCCTGTGACGCATGTTAGAATTCTCAGCTTCCTTAACAGGATAGTAGTTTCTATCGATAACCCTATTCAAGTTCTTTGTCACCTGCTTCGTGATCCTGAACAATTCTTTATGATCGAATTCACCATTCTTGATGAACATTGGTAATGCAATGGATGCCAAGTTACAAACCGCTACCTCATCTGGAGAGGTGTACTCCATGATTTCCGTACACAAGTTCGATGACTTGATCGTTCCTAGATTTTTTTGATTGGATTTACGGTTTGCTGCATCTTTATACAACATATATGGCGTGCCTGTCTCTATTTGAGATTCCAGTATTTTCTCCCAAAGCTCACGTGCCTTCACGGTCTTGCGGCCTTTTCCTGCGGCTTCATACTTCTGGTATAAGGCCTCAAATTCTTCACTATGACAATCACTAAGCCCTGGGCATTCGTTAGGACACATTAATGTCCAATCACTATCTTCTTGAACACGTTTCATGAACAAATCAGAGTTCCACATCGCATAGAATAGATCTCGTGCACGCATTTCCTCTTTTCCGTGGTTCTTTTTCAATTCCAAGAATTGGTAGATATCGGCATGCCATGTTTCCATGTATATGGCAAAACTCCCCTTACGTTTTCCTCCACCTTGATCTACATAACGTGCTGTGTCATTAAATACACGAAGCATTGGAACGATACCATTACTTGTTCCGTTAGTGCCTGCAATGTAACTTCCTGTTGCACGGACATTATGAATAGACAAGCCTATACCACCGGCAGATTGTGAAATCTTTGCTGTTTGCTTTAAAGTATCATATATCCCATCGATGCTATCGTCTTTCATTGTCAATAAAAAACATGATGACATCTGTGGTTTTGGTGTCCCTGAATTGAACAAGGTTGGTGTTGCATGTGTAAAGTACTTTTTAGACATTAACTCATAGGTTTCAATCGCAGAGTCCAAATCATTTAAATGAATCCCAATAGACACACGCATAAGCATATGTTGCGGTCTTTCAGCAATTTGCCCATTCAATTTTAATAGGTAAGAGCGCTCTAATGTTTTAAAACCAAAATAGTCGTAGCCAAAATCTCGGTTATAAATTATGGTGGAGTCTAACAGCTCCTTGTTCTCCATAATAACAGTGTGCACTTCATCAGACAACAATGGTGCATCTTTTCCTGTTCTTGGATTTACATATTTGTGCAAATCCTCCATTACTTCACTAAAGCTTTTCTTCGTGTTTTTGTGAAGGTTAGAGACAGAAATCCTTGCCGCTAGTTTCGCGTAATCTGGATGTGCTGTGGTCATAGTAGCCGCTATTTCAGCAGCAAGATTATCCAATTCACTTGTAGTAACACCATCGTACAGTCCTTCTATAACACGCATTGTCACTTTAAGTGGGTCGACAATTTCGTTCAGACCATAGCATAATTTCTTTACTCTTGCCGTGATCTTATCAAACATTATTACTTCTTTTCTGCCGTCTCTTTTTACTACAAACATGTGCTATTAATTTTTAATTTGGTTAATGGATTAATTGGTTTTATCTGATGCTATGGATTGAATAAGCCAGTATTCTGGATTGATAATACTCCTAGGGAATCAATCTCTATTATGTACTTGTATTACTTAAAAATCTGCGTCGAAATTGAACTTATCAGCTTCTTCTTCCTTATTCATGACACCCGCTTTCTGATATTCGGCTACTCTTTTCTCAAAGAAGTTAGTTTTTCCTTGAAGCGATATCATGTCCATGAAATCGAATGGGTTTGTTGAGTTGTAAACTTTGTCACACTCTAACTCAACAAGTAATCTGTCAGTAACGAATTCCAAGTATTGCGCCATGAGTTTTGCGTTCATCCCTATTAAACTTGCTGGCAATGATTCGGTAATAAACTCGCGTTCGATATTTAATGCATCTACAAGGATATCTGTAATGCGTTGCTTAGGTACTTTATTAATCAAGTGCTTATTATGTAAGTGTACTGCAAAGTCTGCATGCACGCCTTCGTCTCTTGAAATCAATTCATTCGAAAACGTCAGACCAGGCATTAAACCTCTTTTCTTCAACCAGAAGATACTACAGAATGCACCGGAGAAGAAAATCCCCTCAACGGCAGCAAATGCAATTAGACGCTCAGCAAAGCTTGGGGACTCTATCCACTGAAGCGCCCAATCTGCCTTTTTCTTAATGGCTGGGAATGTCTCAATAGCATTGAACAACATGTCCTTTTCCTTTTCATCCTTAACATAAGTATCAATCAGTAACGAATAGGTTTCACTATGGATGTTCTCCATCATGATCTGGAATCCATAAAAGAATTTCGCCTCGCTATACTGAACTTCATTTACGAAGTTCTCTGCCAGGTTTTCATTTACGATTCCATCGCTAGCTGCGAAGAATGCCAAAATATGCTTAATGAAATAACGCTCATCATCATTCAATTTTGTAGCCCAATCACTTAGATCTTGATGAAGGTCAATTTCTTCAGCGGTCCAAAAACTCGCCTCTGACTTTTTATACCATTCCCAAATATCATGATGTTGTATTGGAAAAATGACAAATCTTCCTTCATTTTTTTCTAAAATCGGCTCTACTTGTTGCGACATTTTGGTGTTCTTTTTTTTAAAAATTGGACAAAACTTTCAGGTGATTTGGGACTAACAAAGATTCAAAAATGTAATAGAAAATAACACATGATTTTATAAACGTTGTCAACAAGTTTTTAACATGCCTTATTTTTCAATGCTTTCAAGAAGATTCATGAAATAATTTATAACTATTTGATTGTCAATATTTTAAATATATTCATAATCGCTCGCAAGTGATGAAATAAGGGATTGTGGTTTTGAAATAATGTCCAAATATTTTCTCAAAACCAGGAAGAATTGAGTGAGATCTCTTGTATAAAATGAAAGTGAGGACTTTCGCCCTCACTTTCTCCCAATAATTAACTAAACTAACTAAAACTAATAAATGCCCAATTAATTACCCTTTAACAATTAATAGCTTTATA
>CBESOB010000207.1:0-5007 GCA_965530995.1 uncultured Flavobacteriaceae bacterium | reverse complement strand
ATAGATTCCTCAACCTTGGTCATAATGACAGTCACTAAAAATCAAACTTATAAGTAGCTCCAGCTAAAAACTGTATGCTTTGTACTGGGAAATTCAACCAACGTTGATAATCCTGGCTTGCAATATTGGCCGCCTTGGCATACACCGAAAAACGATCATTTATTCTATACCCAACATGTGCATTCGCATCGAAAAAGGCTTCCAATGTGACTGTAGTAGGCTGAACATTAGCCACTGGCGAAATCAAGGTGATCTTGTCTTTGCGTTCTCCTATATAAAACAAGCTCACACCCATAAACCAGTGACGATCGATCTGATAATCCAAGAAAAGCGATCCTGAGAAATCAGGAAGATTCCACGGTTCTGCCTCTGTCTTGGAATCGTAAACAAAATATTCGGCCTTCAGGCCTAACTTAAAATTACGATTGACATCAACATTCAATTCTCCAAATAGTCCAATGGTCTTCAAATCGTCGTAAACGATACCGTAAGAATTGCCATAATTATAATCTTGGCCTTGATCCGTATCTACTGCATTTTGGCGATACAAGGCTTTATCATTATCAGCAGTATAAGAGCCCCTTAAATTATAGCTCATGCTATTGGATAGCTTGCCCTTCAATCCTACATACCCCTTATAAACTTGATCTGTTGGCTTGACATTGAGTGTTGGAGACACAAACGGATTTCCTTGAGCGAAATCGTAATACGAATTCTGTATCAAATCGCCTTCAACACCGCCATAAGCGATCAACACCTCATCGACCAATCTATACGATGCTGTGATATTAGGATAAATAAAAACCTTGTTCTCACTATTCTCTGTATCATTCAAATAGAACAAAGACACTCCTAAATTAAGAGTCAAATCCTCCTGCTTTATTTGATAACTCGGAGACAACCCGATATTGAAGTTTCCATACTTCAACTCTTCCATATCGAAATAACTCCTATCAAAATTTCCACCAATATAATCCAACCGTATGGTTGTATTGATAACATTGTCAGCTATAGGGAAATCGATATTGGTTTTTGCTACAAATCTGTTTTCACCAGATTCTTGATCATCTGCAAAACGTCTGAATTTAATACTTCCTTTTTTTATATATGAGTCATTGAAATTCAACTCTCCTCCAAAATGAAAACCGTGAAACTGATGTCGAACATCCAAAGTATCGGCAGTCGTTTGGTCAAATAATGGTTGAGGCAATCCATACCAATTAAAGACCTGATTTTGGTATCCCGCATCCACATTCCAGGAATACTCTCTTTGCTTCTTCGTGTAATTAACGTTAAGCTTAACATCAGCGAACTTATCATCTAACAGCAAGCCATCAATTCCGCCTTGAGAAGAATGATAATTAAGGTACCCTCCAACACTTTCATTTCTGTTCAATGCATGATTCAAATACACTTCTCCTAATATTGACGTATAAGATCCTACGCCAATTGAGGCATAATTATCGAATAATTTCATAGGTGGTTCTTTATCCACAACAGCAGCTTTACCTTTGGCTGGTGTGAATGTTGATGCCACCGGAATTGAGAAAATATTATACTTGATCTCCTTTTTTGTAGTCGTTACCTCATCATCCAAAGTGGGCATTTCCTTTACTTTAAATGCATCGGAAATCTTAGGCGTATATGGTTTAACGACACTAATAACATCAGTAGTTATAGTATCTTGTTCACGTTCTTGCGAAAACGCGACTGTGGTTGTGATGGTTAGTGCTAAAAGGATCAGGTTCTTAAGCATGTTTTATTTTTTATTGTTGATTTAAAAACACCTTCCGTCACTTCGTGACACCTTCCTCAAGGAAGGACTTTTCAAGGTTTTACTAATAATCTAGTTATCAGTTTCGATTGATGAATTTGTTTTGGCTTGCTCTGTTTTTATCTTGTTAAGTTCGGATCTGGCTTCAACAACGACATCATCAAATTCTCCGAAGTTCTGGATAACACTCTCTAATATGTATGTCGCTTGATACGCATCGCCTAAAGCATAATAATTTTTTGCCATGATGACCAACCCTTTGGCGCCAAAATATTTATATCCAGAATAATCCTTGGCCAGTTTCTGTACTTTCACATTGGATCCTGCGTGATCTCCATCCTTATTCTTGAAATAGGCATTATAATACAATGCCTCTGCAGCCAATTCGCCAGTTGCTACTTTTTCTACTTCTACAAAAGCCAATTTTGCACGCGCCTCGTCGCCAGTTTCAATTGCAGAACGGGCTATTATAATATGTGCGTCACTTTTTATTTTGTTATCTATCCTAGAGCTTGCCAATACCTTTTCAGCATAGCTTGTGGCTTCATTATACTTTTTGAGCTTATAATTGGCCTTCATTAAATTGGATTGCGCGTACACCACATTTTGAGGGAAATTAGCCTCTTGCTCCAACCGCTCTAAAACATCTATAGCTCCAACCCAATTGGAATTATCGATATAGATCTCTGAAAGTCGTGTTAAGGATTGCTCAGTGAATTCATTACTCGATGTCTCCACTACAGCCTTATAATGGGGAGCCGCATTGCCCTTCAGGTCTTCTTTATAGTACAATTGTGCCAGATAAAAATGCGATGGGAGCGCATGTAATCCTCTTGGGAAATCATTCAAATAAGCATTAAAAAGTTTAATGGCATTTTTTATGTTGTTATCGAGATATTGTTTTTCAGCCGATTCATAGGTCGCATTATCAAGATCCGCATCTGTGATCTCAACATAATCCAAATTCCTAACCCATGAGGCATACTCATCCACGCGACCTAGATCAATGTAGATCAATCGTGCCGTTGAAACAGATTGCACGGCTTCTGGTGTGCCTGGGAATTCGTTTGCCACTTTCTTGAACTTGCCCAAGGCACGCTCATTATCACCGGTATTATAATGCACTAAGCCTTGACGTAACAAAGATTTAGAGACAAATGAACTCTTTCTGTATTCAGAATTCAATCTATCATATAATGGCATGGCGCGATCATTATCACCTTTCTTTACATAAGAATTTGCCAGCTCATACATCGCATCATCTCTTAGAGGTGATTTAGGGTAATCACTGATAAACGTATTCAATTCGGTGATTTTTTTTGAAGCTTGTCCAGCATAACCAGCACTCAGTGCTTTTTGAAAAAAGGCATAATCCGATTCTATTTCATTAAGACCAACCGCCTTGCCATAGGCATTGATGGCAGAACTATAATTGCTACTCACAAAATGAGCATCTCCAAGTCTTAAGTAAGCATCATTCAAGCGGACTTTATCATCACTTCTTTTAGAGATGTATTGATTGAAATAGTCAATGGCTTTAGGGTAATTTTTTTGCTTGAAATACGTATATGCCAAATTATAATCGATGTGCGTGATTTCTTTGGTTGAAGACGATTGACCACTACCAATAAACTGTTTGAAACCAACCAAGGCATTCTCATAATTCGCGAGATTATAATCTGTCTCCGCTTTCCAGAAGGTTGCTCTCGCCGTATAACTGTCGTCGCGTGGTTCGTTTAATGATTCATCGAACATGTTCTCGGCTTCCAGGTATTTACTTTCATTGTATAATTCAACGCCACGATAGAATGCCACTTTCTGATAGGCCACTTTATTCTCGAAACTATTCTTTCCTTTTAAAAGACTTAAAGCCTCTTTGTAATTTTTAGATGTGATATAGGAGTCGATCAATAAAGTTTCTAATTCTTCTCTGTAACCGGTATCAGGGTATTTATCAAGATAGCCAGCTAATACTTGCGGCACGGATTGATACGGATTCCCGACCTCGTAACTGATCTTCGCATAGTTGAGCCAAGCATCTTCCTGTATCTTCAAGTCGTAATCCATTTGGGAAGCATTCCTGAAGGCATTCAAGGCTTCCTGTTTTTTGCCTAGATTGATATAACTTTCGCCTAAATGATAATAGGCATTCTGGGCAACGGCATTATTACCTGACACAATCTTATTGAATTCTGAAATCGCTAGCTCATAATCGCCTTGCTTGTAATGTGCATATCCTAGTTGATAATAATCTGTATTGCTCCACTTACCTCTCTTGCCTTTATAATCTTCCAAGAATGGAATGGCTTCGTTATATTGTTCTAGATTGAAATAACTCTCGCCAATGATCTTCGAGAGCTCGGATACTTCATTGTCATCGCTGTTAGGTAATTGTTCTTTAGCGAGTTTTATGGCTTCTTCGAACTTACCTAATTTGAAATTTAGATCGGCCTGATAATATGAAAGCTTCTCCTGGTATTTTTCATTATCACTTACTTGCTCAAAATATTCATTTGCTTTATCGTAATCATCACTTTGGTATGCCATGAATCCGATATAATATTTAGCTTGCGATCCATATTTTGGCGAATCGACGACACGATTAAGGTACTTCTTGGCATCCTTTGTACGTTTTACCGAAAATGACGCATAGCCGTAATTAAAATTGAAACGTTCTTTCTCACTTCTAGGAAGTGCATTTTCATCTACCTTATCATACCACTTTCTAGCATAGGCATATCGTTCATTTTCGAAGTAATAATCACCCACATCAATATATGCTGTATTGCGTTTAGTGCTTGTTGGGTATTGTTTGACAAAATCCTCAATAAGGGTATCCGCATTTATCTGGTTTAGTCTCACAGCACAATTCGCTATATAATAGGCACAATCAGATTGCACGACTTCATCATCCACATCATCCTCAATTTGCTCGAATAAAGATTGAGCTGCTAGATACTGCTTGTTGTTGTAGAGGGATAATGCTTTTTGATAATCCACATATTCACTGGTATAAGCGGCAGAAAGCTGTGAATACACTTGACTTGAAAACATCAGTGCGACTAGCAGTAAAGCCAATTTTTTAAGTACCATTAACTATTCGTTTTTAATTGATCGTAAAGATAATTCAATACAAAAGCTATAACGGAAGATTTGATTGATAATTATAAACCGACTTATTAAATGTTAAAATATATTTCATAAAAAGTAATTTAAACCCATTTTAAAAGTTA
>CBESOB010000206.1:0-5035 GCA_965530995.1 uncultured Flavobacteriaceae bacterium | reverse complement strand
CCGAAAATTATGGTAACGAGGGCTGGGAAGGTGAATCATTGGAAATGCTTCAAGACGGGATGTTCAATCCCTTAGATTCGTCATTAGGCAATTATCAATTCCAGCATAGTCGTTTAGTTAATGACTGTAGTACCATTACCAATATTAACATTAACATTCACGATGCCTGCGTCGATTATCCTTGTATTGAAAGTGAAGCCTATATTAATATACCAAAAATAGTGACACCAAATGCTGATGGATTTAACGATGCCTTTGAAATACTTTATACCATCGACGAGCGAAGTGATGATTCTTGTGATATTGTCCTAGATGTGAAGATATTCAATAGGTGGGGAACACCAATATATCAGTCGAGAGATTACCAGAATGATTGGAGTGGAAACTCTCCTAGCTCAGGCATGGGTAGTTCAGGCTACCTCCCTACGGGCACCTATTTCTATATTGTAGAGTTAAAAAGTAGTGGCTTGAAACCAATTCAAGGATATATATACCTAGGAACTGACTAAGATGAGAAGCATTAAATACATATTACTGTTGTTTCTCATTGGGTATTCCAATTCAGTTGATGCACAGCAATTCCCGCAATTCACTCAGTATATGTATAATACCATATCTGTGAATCCTGCATATGCTGGATCAAGGGAATTCATGGTCATTAATTTACTGAATAGAAACCAATGGGTCGGAATTGATGGGGCTCCTAAAACACAAACGCTTACGATACACTCCTCGGTTCCAGGATCGAAGTTTGGATTAGGCCTATCAGTCATTAACGACAAAATAGGTTATGAAAATTCCACATATGCTTACGCGGATGTTTCATATACAATAAACTTAAAAAAGGATAGATGGTTAGCCTTTGGGCTTAAGGCAGGTGCAAGTAAATACGATTTGAGAGACGAACTGATTAATGACCCACAATATGGTAATGATCCATTTCTAAATGATGTGTTCTACAAATGGTCACCAAATTTTGGAGCTGGTATTTATTATCGAACAGAATACTTCTATTTCGGAATGTCGGCACCCAGACTTATAAATATCAAGAACAAGTCAGATTTAGAGTACGAATCCATTGATAGAGCATCCTATTATCTTAATGGTGGGTATATGTGGAGAATTAATAATAAACTATCATTCAAGCCAACTTTTTTGGTGAAATATACCAATGGGGCTCCTATTTCTGTAGATCTCACAGCCAATTTCTATTTAAATGAAAAAGTGTGGTTAGGCGCCTTCTATAGAATAAATGACGGTTTTGGAGCATTGGTAAACTTCAAGGTTTCCGACGTGATCAATATAGGATACTCCTTTGATTACATCACATCGGCACTTAACCCTTATGCAAATGGCTCTCATGAAGTCATGCTTGGTTTTGATTTACCGTTCCCACAACCGAAATGTAATTGTGTGGATCTTCACAATTAACCCTTAAGTTTTTTAGGATACAGAGATTGTTTAGTTTTTCCTGGTTTTAATTCCTTCCAAGACCCTATATCAAATTCAATATGGGTAAAGCCTGATGTTGCTACATTACCTGTGTATTCATCACCATACGTATTGACAAAAGCCGTCATGGCGTGATTATGGCCAAATACCATTAAAATGTTGATGTCATCATCGCAATTTGATATGACATTAGTCAAGCCTCTTCCTGAAAAATCATACAACTCATGATTCAGCAAGATCTCACCTTCAACAATTCCTAGGTTCTTCATAAATATCATGGCGGTTGTCTTGGCACGCATCGCATCACTAGAGATTACCAAATCAGGCAATTCTAATGTTTCTTTTAAATGACTAGACACTAAATTGGCATCTTTAAACCCTCTGTCATTCAATGGTCTTTCATGGTCAATGACATCATATTCCCATGACGACTTAGCGTGTCTTACTAGATATAATGTTTTCATATTCTAAGGTTGTAATCGATCAATTTTCCAATCGTAATCTTCTTGTAGCTTATAACGTATTCTATCATGTAACCTATTTGGTCGACCTTGCCAGAATTCAAATTCTACTGGTTTTACAATATACCCTCCCCAATTCTGGGGTCTAGGTATTGGATTTCCTTCATATTCTTTCTCAAGCGCATCCAACTTCTGTTCCAAATCGTTTCTATTGTCTATTGTTTTACTCTGGTCAGATACTAAAGCACCTAATTGGCTACCACGGGGTCTAGATTCAAAATAACCATCACTCAAATTTTCAGCGATTTTCTCGGCTTTACCTTTAATGATTATTTGTCTTTCGGCTGCATGCCAAAAAAAAGACAAACATACATTGGGGTCATTCTCTATTGCCACCCCTTTTTGACTTTTATAATTAGTGTAAAAGATAAAGCCTTCGTAAGTATATCGCTTAAGAAGCACTACCCTACCCCTTGGAAAACCATCCTTTCCAATGGTAGAAATAGTCATTGCGTTGGTTTCGTCTATCTCAAAATGTTCATCGATTTCTTGAAACCAAGTACGAAACAATTCCATTGGATTCTCAGGCACGTTACTTTTGTGCAACGCTTCTTTCTCATAAGATTTTCTATAATGTCCTAGGTCATTGTCCATAGTTGCAAGTTACGAGATTCTAAAAAAATAATATCCAAGAATTTTATTATCTTCTAGTTAAATATTATTGTGATGTCAGTATGCTTTAATTTTCAAGGTAGATTCCCATTTTGAAAACCTTGAAACATTTAGGATTAGTTTAGACAATTATAAGAATTTCGTCTGGAAAGTTGATGACATTAAATTTGGTCCTAGAAAGAATCCTTAACTACAGTGGTGCCTAGATTTTGAACTTTTTACCATCATCGCCTAATTCCACATTCTTGAATATAGGGCTCGCTTCTTTGATGAACTCTTCTAGGTCATCGTATCTAGTCGAATAATGTCCAAGAATCAATCTACCTACATTCGCTTGCTTTGCAATAGAAGCTGCTTCCTTTGCGGTTGAGTGCTTTGTACGCGGCGCTAAATGAGCATGTTTTTCTAAAAATGTAGATTCATGATATAGGGCATCTACATTTTTTATGATCGGTATCACCTTTTCATTATATGCCGTATCACTGCAAAACGCATAAGATTTAGTTTTTACAGGTGAATGCGTGACGTTTTCATTCTTTATCAATTCACCATCTACATTCTCCACATCGAATCCCTGTTTTAGCTTCCTATAGTAGGCTTTATCGATTTTTAATTCTTTTACTGCTTCCATATTCAATTTACGCTCACCTGGCTTTTCCTTGAATAAAAAACCATTCGTATATATACGATGGTCTAACGGAATAGTATGGACTTCAACTTTATCGTCTTCAAAAATAAGTTGAGATTCCTTAGAGGTCAATTCATGAAACAATAATGGGTAATTAGTCCATGAATCGGCTAATTTCATTTGTAGTGTTATCACCTCCTTGATACCTTTAGGACCATATATATGCAACTCAGATTCCCGCGAATACAGCCTAAACGTAGAAACCAAGCCTGCCAACCCAAAGTAGTGATCTCCGTGCAGATGTGAAATGAAGATATGCTTTATTTGTGAGAATTTTATCTTGTTCTTTCGCAATTGTACTTGGGTCCCCTCACCGCAGTCGATCAGGAACAGATGATTCTTGATCTCCAAAACCTGCGAAGTCGGGTTCGTGAATGTTCTGGGTGTGGCACTATAGCAACCAAGTATGTTTAATTTCATGAGCCTATAACTTTATGATTAAGCAATCCTCTAGCATATTGGCAATATTGCGTTGCGCAAGGTTATAATTCATCAGAATCCCAGATCGCGTTCAATCTCTTCCATTTCAATGATATCGAAGGCTTCTTGCAGAGTAGGTACTATAATTATTTCATCGGGTATCTCCTCAAAATCAACTTGACTCGTCACAATGACAAAAGAGTGTTTAGCTTTTCTATGCTGATTGGATACTTGAAGAAATTCAACTATTTCGGCAAGTGTAATCGCCTTCAAACTCGTTAAATTAATCACCACATTGTCATTCTCGAATTTGGGATGCTCATTGTTAAGACGCTTAACAAATTCTTGAACCGACAGTTTCTCTTGTGTAATTATCGTTATATTTTCGTTTTTATCAAAAATCATGATTCATTGTTTTATTTTAGACGCTAATAGGTAAATGACTGCCATTCTAATAGCAACACCGTTTTCAACTTGATCCAATATAATTGCTTGATCGGAATCTGCAACAGCACTTGTAATTTCAACACCCCTGTTTATAGGTCCTGGATGCATTATTACTATTTCTTTGTCCAAGCTATCTAAAAGATCTTTAGTGACTCCAAATTGTTGGGTATATTCTCTAGTTGAAGGAAAATAACTGATTTCCATTCGTTCATTTTGCACTCGTAACATATTAGCGACATCGCACCAATTAAGTGCGTCACGAAGATTAGTTTCAACCTTTACGCCTAGTTTTTCAATATGTTTAGGAATCAAGGTCTTGGGTCCGCACACTTTAACGTTTGCACCTTGAAGTTTCAGGGCGAAAATATTGGATAACGCAACCCTGGAATGAAGGATATCTCCAACAATTACAACATTCTTCCCTTTTACCTCACCCAGTTTCTCGCGTATTGAATAGGAATCTAAGAGCGCTTGAGTCGGATGTTCATGCGCACCATCACCTGCATTGATTATACTGGAATGCACATGTTTAGATAGAAAAATACCGGCTCCAGCATTAGGATGCCTCATAACCACCATGTCTACCTTCATTGACAGAATATTATTTACGGTATCTATCAAGGTTTCACCTTTCTTCACGGATGATTGAGCAGCAGAAAAATTAATGACGTCTGCCGATAAACGTTTTTCAGCCAACTCAAATGATAATTTAGTACGAGTACTATTCTCAAAAAATAAATTAGCAATGGTGATATCTCGTAACGATGGAACTTTCTTGATTGGCCGATTGATTACTTCCTTAAAATGATCAGCCGTTTCAAATATGAGTTGTATATCTTGTTTATCAAGGTATTTTATTCCTAATAAGTGTTTAACACTTAATTCGCTCATTTTT
>CBESOB010000205.1:0-5038 GCA_965530995.1 uncultured Flavobacteriaceae bacterium | reverse complement strand
ATTAATAGAAAAGCTATAGTAATCGTTTACATATTAATAATAAAATCATGCAACGACAGTTTTATAGATGCTATCTATTTTTTTTGTAGATACGGGTAGCAGTGCTTTCTAATGTATTGGCATCATCTTTTTGAGAATAAATCTTCTCAGATATCTGTTCACCTTTTTTTGATCGATCTCTAGTCATAATTGATCCGATCCCGTATGGTGCCATTTTTTTTATGAATAATAACATCAGCTTTGTGTTTTTTGGCCAGGCGCTTGGCTTTTCTTATAGCAGTATCTTGGCGTAGGTGTGAAGACTTGATGCGTTTGTTGCCTTCGCGTCGCACAGCCCAACGGTTTTCATGTGGTACGACATGTTGATGTCAAGTTTTTGGACGCTTACTACTTCTAGAACTTTTAAAAAAGACCTCCACAAGCTCACTCAAAATATCTAACCAAGATGATTTTTTACTTTTTGGCATAGTGCGAATACTAGTTACTACCGAATATACTATTTTTTAATAAAGAGTGTGACATTACGTCGCTTCTCGATACGATTTTTTCGCTGTGCTCAAAATCACTCGAAGTGAGGTAAGTAGGGTTTTTGTCAGTTCGAGTGAATTTCTTGCAAAGAAATTTTTATCGAGAACTTTTGGAGGGTTTGTCGTTGGCTTCTCAATATAATTTTATTCGTTTCACTTCACAAAACCACTCTCCCGATAGCTATTGGAATCGGGAGTGAAAGGTGATTTTTTGTCATGAGAATCACTCTCCTGACAATACAAGTCAGGACTATTGGAAGTGACGTTGATTATTTTTTATTCTTCTTTTTTCCTTTTTTTGTTTTCTTTATGCGCTTTTGCCTTCGTGGCAATACTTCTTCAGGGAACGGGAAGAGGATGGTGGAGTTTTTCTCAGCGGCAATATTGCTTAAGGTTTGGTACAGTCGTAATTTAATGGCCGATGGCGATTGATCGATCATTTTACCAGCTTCCAGCAGTTTCCATGCTGCCTGCTCCTCGGCTTCTGCCAAAATAACACGCGCACGACGCGAACGCTCGGCCTCGGCCTGATTGGCCATCATACGTTTCATGTTTTCCGGTAATTGGATGTCCTTGATCTTCACGTCATTGATCTCGATGCCCCATTGATGTGTTTCCTTCTCAACAATGGTCTTTATGTCCTTGCCCATTTCTTCACGTTTGGAAAGAATCGTGTCCAACTCTACCTTACCACAGACATCACGCAGCGCCGCTTGAGCTAATTGTGTTATTGCGAACTTGAATTCCTCGACCTCCAATACGGCTTTTTCTGGGTCCTTGATCTTAAAGAATACCACTCCATCAATACTACACGGTACATTGTCTTCAGTCATGACTTCTTGCGATACCACGTTGATGGTGATTACACGGATATCAACCACCTGAATGGTCTCTACCAATGGGATGACCCAACGAAACCCGGGTCCTAAGGTCTTCACATAGCTTCCAAACCGGAACTTAAGCGCACGCTTGTACTCGTAAATAATACGAATACCAGATAACAAGAACAAAACAAAAATAACAGTAAAAATTAATGGAGGATTCATGATACAGAATTTTGAAGTAGGTGAGACCCTGGTGGCGGACTAAGAGTATAAGTTACGGTAAAAAGTGTCGGCGACTTATGACATCGGTCATGTTTTGTTTATTGGCTTCTCGTCAGTTCTAGTGTCTCGACTTTTTGGAGGGATGTATCAAGAACTATGTTTTAGAGAGCATCTCGATACAATTCTTCACTGTGCTCAGAATCACTCAATGTGACGTTATGCCGAGGTCATCGAGTATGCAGACCCTAGCATCCGTATGTATTGAAGCAACCGAAATAATGATTCTCTTAGTGAAGTACAAAGGCTCGAAGTGACTTAAGAAGGGTTTTCGTTAGTTCGAGTGTCACTACTATGCGGTGGGATGTATCAAGAACTACGATTTAGCGAACATCTCGATACAATTCTTCACTGTGTTCAGAACCACACGAAGTGACGTTATGCCGAGGTCATTGAGTTTACAGACCCTAGCATCCGTATGTGTCGAAATGATTCGAATAATTGGTCTCTGAACGGTGTCTTTCACTTAATATCCATCACTGCAACGGCGTCGATCTCTACTTTCCAGGTATCCAATCCCAAGGTTGCGACGCCAATAAGTGTACTGGCGGGCATGTCGCTATCTCCCAGCAGTTCTTTGCGAACCGCTCTAAATGCTGGCAGCATGTTAGGGGAATAATCGACGATATAGGTGTTGATCTTAACCACATCTTTAAAGCTAGCGCCCGATTGCGCCAAGGTCTTTTGAAGTTTGGAAATGGCATCGCGAAACTGATTTTCAAAGGTGTCACCTTCGCCCACTTGCCCAGATATGTATATAGTTTTCACACCATTGGCTTCATAGGCCACCGCCTCTGAATACCCATTGTGGGGCTCAATATAGGTTTTGGATACCCCTGTGACGCTCGGTGCTGTGGTTGTTTCGCGATCTTGATCATGATCACAACCCAAGGCTAGACATATAAGAATCAACATACAATGTTTCATAATGATGAGATTTGTGTATTAAGATAGCAATTTACGATGTTTGGCGAACAAATAAGACCCATTAAAAAAGCAGTGTGTTCAATGACCCACACTACTTTTAAAAAATAAAACATTCATTTGGTCCAATGAATGGAAATTGAAATGAGAAATTTTTCCACCGATGGTTATCCGGACCATCTGGAGCGACGCAAGTAGGGTTTTCGTCAGTTCGAGTGAATTTCTTGCAAAGAAATTTGTATCCAGAACTTTGGTTACATGCTTCTCGATACAATTTTGCTCATTGCATTCGCAAAACCACTCGAAGTGAGGTGTTATTAAAGCAATTTTAAAACCTTCGCATAGGTGATATCCGCAAAATCCTCGATAACCAGATCAGCTTGATCGTATACCTGATTAAGGGAGTGCGGGCTTTTGAATGCAATACAATACACATTGGCGGCTTTGGCCGCTTTAATACCATTGGTTGAGTCCTCGATCACTATGCATTCTTCTCGTTGGTGCCCCGAGACGGCGGCCGCATTGATGAAAATCTCTGGATGGGGCTTGGAGGCTTTTAAGTCCGCACCACTCAACTTTGCCTGGAAATATTGGTCCAACTCAAAACGAGTGAATACATTATTGATCGTCATCATACTCGCAGAACTGGCAAGCACTAATGTGAGTCCGTTACGGTGGTAATCTTGTATCAAGTCCAAGACCCCATCGATCAAATGCAGGTCTGGGTCATTGGTAAACAACTCCTTGAAAATGCTGCGTTTGCCTTGCATCAGGTGTTCGGGTGTTTCAGAAAGATCGAATTCTTGACATAGGAATCGGCAAATGCTGATCGTTGATTGCCCCGTGAACGATTGGTACATATCTGCTGAGACATCAATTCCTATTTGGTCGAACATGCCTTGATAGGCTTTTTTGTGTAAGGGTTCGGAGTCGATAATAACACCGTCCATATCGAATAATATGGCTTTTAACATAGGGGTCTTCTTTTGTGAGTTGTCAATAGGTTAATGAGTGATTTTTCGATAGCAAGAGAAAAATTGTATCGAAGTACCATCTTTTAGAGTACTTCTATTAGCAATTATTATTTTTTTGTAAAGATACTGCTTTGTGTTATTTCTTTCTGTTCATTTTTTTTAGATAAAAAAACGAACTAGTGACGTGCAAGCTAGTGCATAGATGACAGTCGAAAGGCCTTGCATTGATTGCGTACACATGTCTAATAATTAGCAAGATGTAGATTTTGAAATACGTTTCAAGGCGAAGAATAGAGACACAAAAGTCATTGCCACTTCGAGTGTTCAGACCGCAGAATCTGAACGTATCGAGAAGTCTTTTCCTCATCTGTTCTCGATACAATCTTGCTGTCGCAAAATCAGTCAACCACCAATATTACATTCATTGGGTTTGATATTATGTATAGATAAGAATCGTCTTCCGACCTTGTTGGATAGAATTGAAGTAAAGGAAAAAAAAGAAGGAATCAGATTTCTCCTTTAAATCGAGTGCGCAATCCCCATTACGTTACTTGTGACTAATAACAAATTAGTAATGCCTATTTGACGTCACTCGTTCGGCGTTTATACAGTTTTTTTAAAAAATTTTACGTCCTAATGAAATCAATGCTTTTAGTCGTAACCGAATCAAGATCAACCGGTAAAACGTTATTTTCCCACGGATGTTTGGACCTAAAAACATGGTCGCTTTCAGGAATGGGGAAGAGCGCACTTTTTGGATTCCAGGCATGGAGGGTCTCTGCCTCAGTGAATGACACAGCCGGGTCCTTGGTGCCATGAATAATAAGTTGTGGAATATCTAAGCGTTTAGTGGCCGCTTCGATATGCAATCGTGTTTCATTGGATTTGAAATCTTCAAGGAACTGATAGTCGTGTGGCATTTGCTGTTTGGTGCGCCCGTTCATAACATATTTTACGCCGTCGCGTTTCCATATTTCTTGTTCTTCTAATGTTCCCATGCGTTTCCCAAAATCACAAACGCCGGCCCAAGTGATCAATTTCGTCACCCTTGGGTCTTCGGAGGCTTTTATCGTGACAATCCCTCCGCCACGTGAATGCCCAATAAGAGTTATGTTATTGACATCTATGTCATTTTCATAGTCTTCAGAAGAGAGTATGTGGCTGATCATATCGTCCAGATCCTGTAATTCCTTAGTATAATTATTCCCTGCAAATGCATTCAGGTCTGGGAAGTCAATAGGTTGCTCCATCGTACCACCATTATGTGAAAAATTGAATTTAACGAAAAAACAGTCGGCCGCCATAAAGCTATTGGCTACTAAATTCCAAGCGCCCCAATCCTTGAATCCTTTATAGCCATGACAGAAAAAAACCAGTGGTTTGGGGTTTCCTTTTTTTGCGTAGAAAACGTCAAAAATGATGGGTTTTTGATCGTTTCGGATTAAAATCAGGTTGTTTTGTATCATTTTTGATGATTTTTTGTTGTTTTGTCATACTGAACTTGTTTCAG
>CBESOB010000204.1:0-5070 GCA_965530995.1 uncultured Flavobacteriaceae bacterium | reverse complement strand
CTACCTTCTGTAATTAAGTCACGATCTGCTGGAGAAATAATTACAAGTGGCAGGAATCCTATATGATCCGAGAATTTATCGTAGACTTTTCCATTTCGTTTGATGACCTTTTTTTGACCTTTTTTTAAACTTATAACTATTTTTTCTGTACGATCCATTTTGTCGTATTCACCATCAATAACAAAAAAACCTTCATTGTGTTTAATATTCTGGGACGCAACCGGATTGAAATAACTTTTGCCAAAAGACAAATGATAAATGGCATCAAGGACATTTGTTTTTCCTACACCATTTTTCCCTACCAAGCAATTTATCTTAGCATCGAACTTGAAGGATCTGCTGTCAAAATTCTTATAGTTTAACAATGAAAGTGTTTTCAGTATCATAAAATGGAAAGCAAAAGCTAGTTTTTTTAACCGAATAGGGCTTAAAAATGGATCTGCAAATTATTAAAAATAACCAATATTTTGTCCCTGAATACCAATAAAAATTATATTTTTGCCGCGCAATACAATATAACTATGGCGACTTATAAGAAAAGAGGTTATAAACCTAAAACCAAAGGAGATAAAGAGCAGGATCTGGCTGACGGATCAACAACTGCTGAAGTATTCAATACACTCGACGAAACCGCTTCCAAAACTGAAGAATGGGTTGCAAAGAACCAAAAATATATTTTTGTGATCGTTGGATTGGCGGCAGTACTTGTACTCGGTTATTTAGGGTATAAGGAGTTCGTTGCCAAGCCGAAGCAGGCCACGGCTGTGAATGATATGTTTCAAGCAAAGAAATATTTTAATGCTGCAGTTAACGGTGCGGAGAAAGATTCACTTTATACTCTCGCCTTGAATGGAGGTGAAGGTAAATTCGGCATGTTGGATATAATTGAAGAGTATGGAGGAACTGACGCGGGTAATTTAGCTAATTATTATGCGGGCATGGCTTATTTGAATCTTAAGGATTATAAGAATGCTGTTACATATTTAGGTGATTTTAGTAGTTCTGATGAAGCATTGGCACCAATTGCAAAAGGTGGTATAGGTGATGCTTTCATTCAACTTAATCAACCTGATGATGCTTTAGGATATTATGAAGAAGCAGCTAAATTGCGCACTAATGAATTTACGACACCTTTGTATTTATTCAAGGCAGGTACCACAGCATTGACTTTAGGACAAAGTGATAAGGCGCTTACTTACTTTAAGCGCATCAAAGAAGAGTATGCATCTTCAACTGAAGCTGCGAATATCGATATCTTTATAGGAAGAGCGGAAGCCGCTAAACAATAAATTATGTCAACTGCCGATAAGAATTTATCGCATTACGATAAGAACTTAATCCCAAACGCGAAAAACTTTCGGTTTGGGATTGTTGTTTCAGAATGGAACGGTGATATCACCGAACCTATGTTGCAAGGAGCTATTGATGCATTGATTGACAACGGTTGTTCACGAGATAATATAACTAGTTGGTATGTGCCTGGAAGCTATGAACTTATTTATGGCAGCAAGAAAATGCAGGAACAGAATGTTGATGCTGTAATTGCCATTGGAAGTGTGATTCGTGGCGAAACGGCTCATTTTGACTATGTCTGTCAGGCTGTCGCACACGGTATCAAAGACCTAAATGTTGTTAATGATATTCCTGTTGTATTCTGTGTCCTAACCGACGACACCCATCAACAAGCTGCTAATCGTTCTGGTGGTAAGCACGGCAATAAGGGCATCGAAGCTGCTATTGTAGCTATAAAAATGGCGAAACTTAGAAAAGAAGCCTAATTTTCGAATACTAAAAATCAAACTTTGGATTTTGTAATTTTTCCATGGTAATTACCCAAAGGCTATTTGTTAACAATTTTTATGAATTGTAACTCGGCATTATTCTTGATTTTAAGTAACTTTAAACTTTAGGAATTATGGGACTATTCAAACTACGGAAGAACAAGAGATTTAGCTACACACCTCGTTATTTTGATGACAAGGGAGAAGGTAATCCAATGGAGATCAAGCACAAATTTGACGACTATCGTAAAACAATCGGCAGCAATGGCTTGAAAACGAGATTTGCGAATGCCATGGACGACTTTAAGAATTCACCGAATCGTGCTGCGAATAGACGCATCTTGATAATTGCCGGTGTGTTATTATTGCTATTCCTCTTAATCATAGATTTCGACTTGTCTATTTTCTTCAGTTAAAATACATGGCGGACATCATTCAGTTATTACCAGATCATGTAGCAAATCAAATTGCAGCCGGAGAGGTCGTGCAACGTCCTGCCTCTGTTGTAAAGGAATTGCTCGAAAATGCTATAGATGCAAATTCTAGTTTTGTGAAGCTGATTATAAAGGATGCTGGTAAAACACTTGTTCAAGTGGTGGATGATGGCTTTGGAATGTCTGTGACCGATGCTCGATTGAGTTTTGAACGGCATGCAACTTCCAAGATAAAAAGTGCGGATGATCTTTTCAATATAAGTACCAAAGGTTTTAGAGGGGAAGCATTGGCTTCGATAGCGGCTATTGCCCATGTTGAGCTAAAAAGTAAACAAGAGCAAGAAGAGATAGGGACCTGTCTGAAAATTGAAGGTAGCGAAGTCGTGTCACAGGAAGTGGTGGTTATGCCTAAAGGCACGTCAATTCTGGTTAAGAACCTCTTCTATAATATTCCAGCAAGACGTAATTTCTTAAAATCCAACCCAGTTGAAATTCGACATATCATTGATGAATTTCATCGAGTTGCACTAGCGCATCCAAATGTAAGATTCAGTATGTTTCATAATGGAAGTGAGGTGTTTCAACTACCTGACAGCAATTTTAGGCAGCGCATAGTCAATATCTTCGGAAACAAGACCAATGAAAAATTGGTGCCAGTTGACGAATCTACCGAAGTGGTTACGATGACAGGATTTGTAGGTAAACCAGAATTTGCCAAGAAAACAAGAGGTGAGCAATTCTTTTTCGTGAATAATAGATTCATAAAAAGTCCTTATCTCAATCATGCAGTTTCATCTGCTTTTGAGGGGTTATTAAAAGACGGTGCTCATGCTAGCTATTTCTTGAATCTTCAGGTCGATCCTCAGAGTATAGATATTAATATCCATCCTACCAAAACGGAGATTAAGTTTGAAGACGAACATACCATTTACGCCATTTTGCGTTCAGCTATCAAACATAGTTTGGGGCAGTTCAATATAGCGCCAGTTTTGGATTTTGAACATAATACCAATCTTGATACACCTTATCAGCAACATAAAATGGCAGCTACAAATCCGGTTGTAGATGTTGATAGGTCATATAACCCATTTTCTTCAGAAGGTACTAAAAATAACATGGGTGTATTTCAACCAAAGCGAGAGAATTCTGAAGGTTGGGAAAGCTTGTATGTGGGACTTGAATCTAAAGGCGGTGATGTTGATGCTAGATTGAATGGCGAAGAATTTGAGACAGATCCTGAGCATATTTCAATGTTTCAAAATGCCTCGCAAGACACAACGGCGGCAACATACCAACTACATAGAAAATACGTTATTAGTAAAATTAAATCGGGAATGCTCGTTATAGATCAACATAGAGCGCATAAACGCATTCTTTACGAAGAATTCTTAAAGCAGATAACTATAAAGGAAGGGCTAAGCCAGCAATTGTTATTTCCATTGATATTGAATTTTTCTGTAGATGAAATAAAGATATTGACCGAATTAAAAGGACAATTGGAACATACAGGGTTTGTATTTTCGAAACTGGAAGATGAAACAATGGAAATTACTGGAGTTCCTATCACGGCCTCTGAGAGTGAAGTGTCTGTTATCTTAGAGCAATTGATCAATGATGTGGAGAATGAAGTCCCGGATAGTAATTTTAGTCAATCTGATATGTTAGCTAAGTCATTGGCAAAAAGTTTGTCCATTAAAACTGGGCAGGCATTAACTAATATGGAACAAGAGCACCTTGTAAATAGTTTATTCGCTTGTAAAGAGCCTTCGATAACACCAGAAAACCGATTAACGTTCGTTACTATAACAGTTGACGAATTGGACAAAAAATTCATGTAGCTAAATGAGGCAAATACAAATAACTGATGCTGTAAAACATCTTTTGATCATTAATGTCGTAATGTTCATTGGTACGATGACCATAGGTGGTGGGCAATTATTCTATGATCTCTTCGCGTTATACTTTCCCGGAAATCCGGTATTCAAACCATGGCAGATAGTAACTCATATGTTCATGCATGGTGGGTTCACACATATTTTATTCAATATGTTCGCCTTGTGGATGTTTGGGACGGCTGTGGAGCAAGTAATAGGTACAAAAAAATTCATTTTCTTTTATATATCGGCTGGTCTTGGAGCTGCACTGATCATGCTTGCGACTTACTATTTCAAGTATTATAGTGGATTGAATGATTTAATTGGAGCAGGAATTGATAAAACCCAAATCATCGAAACCCTTAAATCTGGACAGTATAATACACAATGGACAAATGTTCTAGGAGCAGATAAATTACAAGATTTTTTAAGTGTATATAATGGTACAATGGTAGGTGCTTCAGGAGCGATAATGGGAGTTTTGGTGGCGTTTGGAATGATGTTCCCAGACTCTAAATTGATGCTGATTTTCTTACCGGTACCCATAAAGGCAAAATATTTCATTCCAGGGATCATTGCTTTGGACTTGTTCTCAGCAATTACTGGTCAGTCACTATTTAGTCCTAGTAATACGGCTTATATGGCTCATATTGGAGGTGCACTTACTGGGTTCTTGATAATGTGGTATTGGAAAAAGAACGAATTCAATAATAAACGTTGGGACCTATGAGTCTAATTGAAGACGCTAAATACAAATACGCTAGACTGAATGTCTACGAAAAGATCATAGCCATAAATGTGATCATTTATGCCATTGCTTGGTTGTTAAAGAATCTTTTTAGAATACCATCAACGTCCTTCTTAAAGTGGTTTGAGCTACCGAGAGAGATTACCGATATGATCATGCAGCCATGGTCTATTTTTACCTATGGCTTCTTGCATTTTGATTTTTGGCACTTGTTTCTCAATATGCTTGTTTTA
>CBESOB010000203.1:0-5119 GCA_965530995.1 uncultured Flavobacteriaceae bacterium | reverse complement strand
TTTAAACCTTTATTTACGGTCGTGGGTGTTTTTTTTAGTAATATTGAGTCCCGAATTTTGCCTGCGTTGACTACCTATTCGCATTGTAGCGTGATTTTTTTTAGATTCAATTCGCACAGCTTATGAAATTGAAAAGAGAATATTTAACCTATCTTACAAAGTGCCTTAGCGCATTTAAGGGACTTTTAGTCCTAGGCATATTTTTATGTATGAACGCCTTGACAGCACAACAGGTTAATGTCGTTTTATTGAATGGCCCCGCTGCTGAACAAGGTCTTCAAACTGCTACGTTCAGATTAACGATATCATCCACTAGTGGCCTCCCAGTTTCTATAAACTATTCGCTTACGGGTACCGCTGTTCAAGGCGTGGATTATCAGAACGTCGGTCCCGTTGAAATTTCTCCTGGCGCCAATCAAGTAGATGTCATCATAACACCAATAGACGATACGTCTATTGAAGGTAATCAAGATGTTATTTTCACCGTTTTAAATTCGCAGTTTTTTCAGTATGTAGTAGGGGGTAGTCCTCAGGCAAGTACTCTAATAGGAGATAATGACATTGGTGTGGTCACTTTGGCGGCAACAATTCCTGCGGCAAGCGAAGAAGGCCAGGCCATTGGAAGATTTCAAATTCAACTAAGCGGGCCGAATGAAACGGGGCTTCCACTAGTAGTTATAGGAGGTTTTGCTGGAGATGCAACCCCTGGTTCGGATTATACGAGCACTGGAAATGGCAATTTTACAAATGCAACCCAAGTAGCAAAAAATATTACTATTAATCCCGTGGATGACAGTGAGATTGAGGATCTTGAGACGGTTACCTATACCCTTACGAGCGTTAATAATGCTTTCTTTGAATTAGGTGCTGGTATGGCGATCACGGCAGATGTCACGATTGAGGACAATGACTGTGCCGCAGGTGAAAATGCCCCGACTTTGAACGCTTCCGCCGATACGGAGTTTTGCGATCAGGCAAGTGTTGACCTAAATACTTTTGTGGTTGGTAATCCTCCGGCTGGATCAGTATTACGATGGAGTACCAATTCTAATCCGACAGCCACAAATTTGCTGCCGAATCCTATAGTGTCAACGACTGATACGTATTACGGTGTCTTTTGGGATAGCGTGAGAGCATGTGCAAGTCCCTCTTTGGAGGTAGACCTAACATTTAGTATTAAACCTTCGGCAGGCACAACAACTGATGCCAGTGCATGTAATAATGCGGACGATAATTTTATGCCGCGTAGAATTGATTTAGATGATTTGATAGTGGATGCGGATCCTGGTGATTGGATTCAAACAGATGGTCCATCAGTGGGCAACATCCCAAATAGTAATGAAATTAATTTTGATGATAAGCCAAACAAAAGTAGGCCACGGCCACCAGGCCTTTATGTATTCACCTACACCACTACAGGTGCTGTTGCCCCATGTACAAATTCATCTTCTACAGTGACCATAACGGTTACCGATTGCGACCCTTGTACAGCACTTGATGAGCCGGTTTTGAATTCCATTCCAACGATTTTTTGTGGTCCGATACCTAATAGTGTATCATTGAATGATTATGCCCCCAACACTGGGCCGAATAATAATCCTCTGAAATGGGCTAACGATCAAACCGATCTCATTGGCAGTATTATAGATGAAAGTTTGGTTCAAAACCCATTGCCCGGTACTTGGTATGGATTTTACCATGACGTCGCCAATGATTGTGCGAGCCCCGAAGTGGCTTTGACCTTGGCTTCCAACACGGTGCCAACTATTATAAGCACTGCTGGAGAAATAAGATGCGCCCCAGGTACTGTCACGCTTTCGGCCTCAGTATCCGATAATGCTACAATCAACTGGTATGCAAGTGCAACCAGTATTATCATAGTGGCTACGGGCGCGAACTTTTCCCCGAATGTCATCCAAACGACAAGCTTTTGGGTAGAAGCAACTTCGAACACCTGTGTCTCTCCACGAGAAGAAGTAGTTGCTGAGGTAGTTCCGCAACCTTCGGCGGGTATACCACAAAATGGGGGTAACGCTTCAGCCTGTAGTGATATAGACAATGGGCCTACTATTGTAAATCTCGATGATTTAATTGTAGGTGAAGATCTTGGTGCTTGGGTCTTAACAAGTGGACCCCTAGGTGAGAGTATTAGTTTTCCTTTAAACAATAGCGTTGATTTTGAGAATAGGGCTGACGGCAATTATGTGTTTACCTTTACGACGACAGGTGCGCAGGCACCTTGTTTAAATGAAACTTCCGTGATTACTGTTTCGGTAAACGATTGCGATGTGGATACGGACTTGGACGGACTCTTCGATGGCCCTGAAGCAACCTTGGGCACCAATCCTAATAATCCAGATTCAGATGGTGATGGTCTAGATGATAGTGAAGAGGTAGGCGCTGATATCGAGAACCCCTTAGATGAAGATGAAGATGGAATTATTGATGCCTTAGATTCGAACATTCTCGATACGGATTTAGATGGGATAGTTGATCAGTTGGATCCAGCGAATACCAACCCATGTTTGCCAAATCGATTTAATGGCTCGTGTGATACTGATGGTGATGGTATCTCTGATTTGGATGAGCAAACCCAAGGCTCTGATCCTGATGACCCCTGTGATCCTAATGCTACGCCTAACTGCGATACTCCTATAGATTTGGAAATTCTGAAGGTAGTTGATAATGAAAATGCGCTAATTGGTGATGAAGTAACATTCACCATTACAGCAACCAATCTTGATGCCGCAAGAAAAGCTCGTGCCATTGTAGTTGGTGATATGCTCGAATTCGGATTTGAGTATATTTCCCATGAGGCCTTAATAGGGAATTATGATTTAGACTCGGGCGAGTGGAATATTTTAGAATTAAATGCAGGTACAAATGCAACACTTGCTATAACGGCCCTTATCCTTGAAGGTGGTCCTTACACGAATACGGCTACATTGTTGGAGTCTATTCCTATTGATGCCAATGAGGGCAACAATGAGGCGACCGTTGAGGTGTTGGTCGATCTGCCCGAAGGCATTGATCTGGTCATTGAGAAAACGGCAATTAGTTCTAACCCTTTGGTCAATGATGAGGTTATTTTTACCATAAAAATCACCAATGCTTCACTAGATGAGCTTCCGATAACAGCTATTGAAGTGGAAGATTTTATTGCAGCGGATAGTGGCTTTGTATTTATTGACTATACTACCCTAATTGGGGTATATGATAGTACTACAGGCATATGGTCTATTGAAAGCCTGAACAGAGGCCAAGAAGCTATTTTAGAAATACGGGTCAGCGTGCCCAATGAAGGGAGGTTTACAAATACCGCCCAGATTCGAAGATCATCTCCCGCAGATGGTAATCCAGCAAATAACGAAGCGACGGTTGAAGTCAATGTGAGTTTGCCAACACCTGGCGATGTCGGTTTCCTATACAATCAGTTTTCTCCGAATAACGATGGTACTAATGAGGCGTTAACAATCAACAGTGAAGACCCTGAGACCGGACTAGAAATGCCTATTCTTTATACTATTCAGATTTTCAATAGATACGGGAACTTGGTTTTTGAGGCGAACAATAAGACCGATAATGAAATTTGGGATGGTTCATGGAAGGGTAAAGATGCTCCGGACGGCACTTATTTTTATACCATGAGTATTGATATTGGAAATGGTCCTGAACCCAAAAAAGGCTGGATTCAGCTGATAAGATGATATTCGGAATGATTTACCCAAAGTTTACGCTAAAACGTACCAAACTCGGCATAGCCTTAATGCTGCTATGGGGTAGTGTGTTCATGGCAAATGCCCAGAAAGAACCACAGTATACCCAGTACATGTACAATATTGGTAGTTTTAACCCTGCCTACGTAGGTACAACCGAAACGCCTGAAATCATAGGTTCTTATCGTGCACAATGGTTGAGTATTCCTGGGGCGCCTAAAACAATACGCCTTGGTACAAATTTTCCGTTTTCAAACGAGAAAATGGGCATGGGATTCAATGTGGTGAGTGACCAATTAGGGCCAACTTCCCAAACTTATGTTGACCTTGCCTATTCCTATCAAATCAATATTTCGGAAAATACGAAGTTATCTTTTGGAATGGACGTTGGAGGTTCATTCTTAAATGTCGATTTTTCAAAGGGCGATTTTGAAAATCCTGGAGAACCTAATTCTGGTCAGAAAATCAATCGGTTTTACCCCACCTTAGGAGCTGGCCTCTTTTTATATGGGGAAGATATATGGTATTTTGGAGTGTCTATCCCCACTTTTTTGACTGATGGTCTTTATAATGATGATGTGGCGAGCATTATTGATGACAAGATACAGTTTAATTTTATTGGAGGCTATGTTTTTGATTTGTCCGAAAGTTTGAAATTTAAACCCGCTTTTTTATTAAATTATACCGGCGGATCTCCTGTGAATTCTAATGTGTCAGCTAATTTTTTATTCAATGATAGGTTCACATTTGGTGCTTCCTACAGAATAGGGAACGCTGTTAGTGCTTTGGCGGGCTTTCAGGTAGGAAGTGGTACTTTTATCGGGTACTCTTACGATTACAATACCAATGCCTTAGGGGAGTTCAGTAGCGGTTCACATGAGGTTATCCTTAAATTCTATTTAGGGGGTAGAGAAGCGGGGGACGGTAAGAGTTCGAAAAACAAGAAGTTAAAAGGTAAGCCTAAGCAAATTGATACACCTCGATTTTTCTAAAGTAAAAAAATGAAGACTAAGACATTCATATTGTTTTTATTGACCTTCGTCATTGTATCTCAGGCTCAGGAGAAGACGTCTCGTGCCGATAATTATTTTTATAGTTATGCCTATAAAGAAGCTATAGAAGAATACCAAAAAAAGAAGAAGAATGGTAAGGTCATCACCAATCATCAGCAGTTAAACCTAGCGGATTCTTATTTCAGAACTGGGGATTATAAAAATGCATCGAAGATATACTTGGACATCAACAAGAAGGATACCATAATGAATGGAAATCGTTTCAACATGATGTTGCAAAGTTTGGCCAAAACCTCTGAACCGGAAAGAGTCAAAGCCTTCATGAATTCCAAAAAAGAAGATTTGTCAAACGAACTTTTGGAAAATGCCGAGTTCAATTATGAACTTCTC
>CBESOB010000202.1:0-5134 GCA_965530995.1 uncultured Flavobacteriaceae bacterium | reverse complement strand
GTTCGGTAGAAAAAAAGTATTAATAATTGTTGCTGCACTTTTTGCAATTTCAGCGTCATGGTCCGCACTGGCATCAGGGTATACCGAATTTATTATTGCAAGGATAATTGGAGGTATAGGTATAGGCGGCGCCATTTTAATCGCTCCTATTTACATAGCGGAGATCGCACCACCTAAACTCAGGGGAAGCTTGGTGTCCTTTAATCAATTGAACATCGTAATTGGTATTTCTGTTGCTTATTTTTCAAATTACTTTTTGGTCAACATGGAAGGAGACAGTTGGCGATGGATGCTTGGAGTTGAAGCGATACCTGCTATAATTTATTTTTTAGCCTTATTTGCTGTTCCTAAAAGTCCAAGATGGCTGATCTTAAAATTCAATAATGTTGAATCGGCTCAAAAAACATTACATAAAATTGGTGGAGAACACTATGCCGAAATTACTATCGCCGAAATTCAGCGTGGAATAGCCAAAAAAGAGGAAAAAGGAAGGTTTTCAGATATCTTCAAAAGCAAATATGCCACTATTATGATCATTGCTCTGGGCATAGCGTTCTTTCAACAGATCACAGGTATAAATGCGATTTTTTATTATGCACCAACAATTTTTGAACAAGCTGGTGGTAGCACAGATTCATCATTTTTGCAAGCCATAGTTGTTGGATTAACCAACCTGGTTTTTACACTCGTAGCTATCTGGTTAATTGATAAATTAGGTAGAAAACCTTTACTGCTCATCGGTACAACTTGTATGACAATTGCCTTGTTAATGGCCGCTTTTGCCTTTAATAATGCGACCTACGACTTTAATGATACGACACTGAATAAAATGAGTAATACCGAAATTAAAACGGCATTAGCAGACTTGAAAGGTAAATCCTTTGACGGTCAGGCAGCTCTTTTTGAGGAAGTTGAAACCAAATTGAATGCTGATCAGTTTTTAAATTTCAAACGCAATGAGATAACAAATTTCATTCAAATTAATGCCACCTTGGTGTTACTTTCAATCTTGCTTTATGTTGCAGCTTTCGCAATTTCATTAGGACCAGTAATGTGGACGCTGATATCAGAGGTGTTCCCGAGTAAAATAAAGGGGATAGCCATATCTGTTGTAGGCTTTTTTAATTCATTAATTAGCTTTTCGGTTACACAAGTTTTCCCATGGGAATTATCAAACTTGGGGCCAACATTAACTTTTGCTATCTATGCGGTATTATCCTTTTGTGCTATAATATTTGTTTACAAATTTGTAATTGAAACCAAGGGTAAGACTTTAGAAGAAATTGAGCATGATTTAGTAAGAAGTTAATAATTAATAATTATGTTTAGCTTACTAAATGGAATTAGCTAAAAAAATCAAGAATGAGTAAAAATAATTTATATATAGGGAGCACCTTGGCCTCCTTTGACGAAAACGATATTACGGGGGAATTAATAACCCTTGATAACGAAGTATATTATAAAATATCCAATAGCGATCACATGAGGCCCTTCTTTATGAGTCTTGTGAGTAATTCCAATCACTGGATGTTCATTTCCAGTAATGGAGGGCTATCTGCAGGTAGAAAAGACGCTGACAATGCCCTTTTTCCATATTATACCGATGATAAAATTACCGAATCCACAGAGATAACTGGATCTAAGACCATACTTCAGGTGGATAAAAATGATAAGACGTATTTATGGGAACCATTTTCAGATAGATACCAAGGTGTGTACACCATAAAGAGAAATCTTTACAAAAACAGTCATGGAAACAAAGTCATATTTGAAGAAATAAATCAAGACCTAGGGATTTCTTTTAGATATCAATGGAATTCTAGTGATCAGTTCGGTTTTGTGAGGAAGTCGACATTATTGAACACAACGACTTCAGATATTCATGTCACTGTGCTCGATGGATTGCAAAATATCATTCCTTATGGCGTAGGAGCAGACCTGCAAAACGATCGAAGTAATTTGGTTGATGCCTATAAAAGAAGTGAATTAGAAATTGAGACAGGCCTTGGGGTTTTTGCGTTAAGTGCCATTATTGTTGACAAAGCCGAACCTAGCGAAGCCCTTAAATGCAATATTGTTTGGTCTTTAGGTTTGGACAATCCAAAATTCTTATTGTCCTCATCGCAACTGAATAACTTCAGAGAGGGTGAAGAGATTCATCAAGAAGTTGATGTAAAGGCCGAAAAAGGAGCCTATTTTGTTAGTAAGGAACTCACTCTGGAACCAAATAAAGATTGCAGTTGGATACTAGTTGCGAATGTAAATCAAACCATGAGCACAATTTGTGAAGTAACTGAAAAAATCAAGAACCAATCAGATCTCATGGATTTGATTCAGAATGATATTGATGCGGGTACTGCCAATTTACTTGAGCTTGCAAGTGCGTCCGACGCTATGCAATTAAGTCGAAATAAATTACGTAACATACGACATTATTCAAATACACTTTTCAATATTATGAGAGGTGGTATTTTTGATGATAATTATCAAATAGAAAGGGTTGATTTCATAAATTACATAGCGAATGCGAATAAAAAAGTATTCAAGAAAAGGGGAGAACTTCTATCCCAACTCCCAGAAGTTTTCGATTTGAGCCTGATTAAAGGCATTGCTGAAAAAGATGAGGACAAGAACTTTAAAAGGTTATGTTTTGAATATATGCCGTTAAAGTTCAGTAGAAGACATGGCGACCCAAGCAGGCCTTGGAACAAATTCTCAATAAATACAAGAAGTGAAGTCGACGGTTCTAAAATACTAGATTATGAAGGCAATTGGAGAGATATCTTCCAAAATTGGGAAGCACTAGCCCATTCATATCCAGAGTTCATAGAGAGTATGATCCATAAGTTCTTGAATGCAACCACATTCGATGGCTATAATCCGTATCGCGTAACTAAAGGTGGCTTTGACTGGGAAACCATAGAGGAAGATAATCCATGGTCTTATATTGGTTATTGGGGTGATCATCAAATCATTTATTTACTCAAATTTTTGGAATTCATTGAAGACCATTATCCTAAGAAGTTAGCGAGTTATTTTGGTCAGGAGGTTTTTGTGTATGCAAATGTGCCTTACAGAATAAAGAAATATGAAGATCTTTTAATAAACCCAAAGGACACTATCGAGTTTGATCACGAATTGAATGAAAAGATCGAAGATAAAAGAGAAGAGCTTGGAGTCGATGGGGCACTTTTGAGAGATCAAAATTACTTTATACATAAAGTGAATTTAGTGGAAAAATTGCTAGCCACAGTGTTAGCAAAAATTTCAAATTTCATTCCAGAAGGAGGTATCTGGCTTAACACACAGAGACCAGAATGGAATGATGCTAATAACGCCTTGGTTGGTAACGGTGTGTCTATGGTAACATTATATTATCTGAGACGCTTCATCAAATTCTTTGAAGAGGTTGTCGGTGATATGCCGAATGAAGACTGTGAAATTTCGGAAGAACTTGCAATCTTCTTTAATCAAGTTCTTGAAACTCTTGAAACTCATAAGCATATCCTAAATGGTAGTGTTTCTGATACTGATAGAAAAACTGTTTTGGATGGGCTTGGAATCGCAGGTAGTGAATACAGGGAAATAATCTATAATAATGGCTTTACTAGCAACAAGGGAACCATATCAAAAGAGAGTTTACTGGAGTTCTTTAATATTTCTAAAGACTTTTTAGAACATTCCATAGATGCCAACAAACGTTCAGACAAGTTATTTCATTCATATAATATAATGACCGTCAAGAATGATTCTGAAATTTCGATCTCTTACTTACCCGAGATGTTGGAAGGTCAGGTGGCCGTATTGGGTTCTGGTTATATATCTGGAGAAGCTTCACTAGAATTATTGGATGCATTGAAAATCAGCGCTTTGTTCAGGCCAGATCAATACAGTTATTTATTATATCCTGAAAAGGAACTGTCTGGATTTATGGATAGAAACAACATCCCTGACGAAGCGGTTCAAAAATCGGGATTGCTGCAGCAATTGGTTAAGGATGGACATACCCAAATTATAGTAAAAGACATATTAGGGAATTATCATTTTAATGGAAATTTCAACAATGCCAGTAGCTTGAAAGAAGCTATTGCGAACTTGCCCGAAGACCTATATGGATCGCTAGTAGAAATAGAGTCCACATTGCTAATGGGTATCTTCGAAGAGATGTTCAATCATAAGGCTTTTACAGGGCGATCGGGAACCTTTTACGGATACGAAGGATTAGGATCTATATATTGGCATATGGTTTCTAAACTATTGTTGAGTGTGCAGGAAACCTGTCTTTTGGCTGTCGAAAACAATGAAAGTGAAGTTACCATTGGTAAATTATTAGATCATTACTACGAAATAAACGAAGGCATCGGTGTTCATAAATCACCTGAATTATATGGTGCTTTTCCAACGGATCCCTATTCTCATACACCTGCAAGTAAGGGAGCACAACAACCTGGAATGACAGGGCAAGTAAAAGAAGATATCTTGAGTCGTTTTGGAGAACTCGGAGTATATGTAAAGAATGGCTTGTTACAGTTCAATCCACGATTACTGCGCGGAGAAGAATTCTTGAAGGCCTCAAAATCCTTCACATATACGGACCTTCATAAAGCGGTTAGAACGATTGAGATAAAAGCAGGGTCAATTTGTTTTACCTATTGTCAAATTCCGATTATTTACAAACTAACAGACCAGAATAATATAAAAATCATGCAAAATGGAGCATCGGTTCTCGAATTTGATGGGCTTAGCCTAGATTTAAAGACCAGTAAAAAGGTTTTCGAAAGAACAGGAGAGATCGATCATATTATTGTTTCATTAAAAAAATAACCAAGCATCAAAAACATGAAAAAAAGTATAAGATTAGTTGTTTGCTTGCTTATAATAACACTTGTGTTTTCATGTAATAACACGACTAAAAAAGATAGTAAAACCAGTACCGTGAACGAACAACCAAATATGAGCGCAAAAGACATTTTAGGTAACCCTAATTATTTGGCTATGTCTTATGGAGGTTACAGACATAAAGATCCTAATATTGAACCAACTATAGCCGAACTTAAGGAGGATATGAAGCTTCTTGCAGCTATGGGTGTAAAAATTATTAGAACTTATAAAGTTCATAAACCACAGGCTGAAA
>CBESOB010000201.1:0-5146 GCA_965530995.1 uncultured Flavobacteriaceae bacterium | reverse complement strand
TTTTACAACTTCAACTCACCCTTTTTAAAGAATTAACGTTGAGTTTATCAAAAAAAATAACTAATGCAGGCAGTAACCTTTATTTTATTTAAAGAACGTTTTTAAGAATTTAAATGTGATTGAAGTAATTGATCCAAAGCTTCTAGCTTATTCTCAACTTTTTCATTCACAACTATCTTATCTATTGTTTTTTGTTCCGATTGAGAGGCAAATTGCAAGGCACACATGGCCAAAACATCTTGCTTGTCTCTAACGGAATAACTCTGCTCAAATTGTTTTATCAGGTCTTCAATCTTCTTTGCCGCTTTGCGCAATCCTTCTTCCTGTTCAGGTGGAATGGTCAAAGGATATACTCTATTAGCTATGGATAGCTTTATTTTAAGCTTTTCTGACATTGAATTACTAATGACATCATTCAGCTAATTGAGTGATACAATGATCAATCTCCCTGATTAATGTGTTTATCTTGAGCTTTGTTTCTCTTTTATGTTCGTCACTGCCCAATATAGAATTTGTAAGCTTAAGAGACTCGTATTTTTCCTGCCAAGAAACTAATTCACGTTCTTGATTCGAAATATTGTTTTCAGACTTCGATAACTCTTCACTGAGTCTTACATTAGTTTGCTTCAGAACTTCTAATTTGTGAAGCATTTTACTAATCCTATTCTCTAACGAGTCAACGATATCTTCAATCTTACTCATTTACAAAATTCAATACTGATTACACAAAGTTAATCAACGCAAATCAAAAACACAATTGTTTAAGAACTATTTTAAATAATTGCCTGTTTAGTGTTAATAATATGCGTGTTATGCTTTTGGTACATCCTTTGCATATTATCCACAAATTGATACTTTAGCAAATAGAAAATGTGTATGCGATTTATAATTCTTTTTATTGTTTTAATAGGCAACTTAAATTTTGCTCAAAGTAAATATCCTCAGGATTATTTTAGGCATCCATTAGATATTCCTTTAGTATTGTCTGGTACTTTCGCAGAATTAAGGTCTAATCATTTTCATTCTGGATTGGATATTAAGACACAACAAAGAGAAGGATTGAAAGTATATGCAACGGCTGAAGGCTCTGTAAGTAGAATAAAAATTTCTCCCTGGGGTTACGGCAAAGCACTTTATATCAAACATCCAAATGGTTATACGAGTGTTTATGCACATTTGCAAAAATTCTCACCAAAAATCGAAGCATATATTAGGAAAAGGCAGTATGAAAAAGAATCCTTTACAATTGAACTTTTTCCTGGTGCTGAAGAATTACCGATATCACCGGATGAAATAGTCGCTTTTTCAGGCAATACAGGTGGTTCTGGAGGCCCACACCTCCACTTTGAGATTCGAGACAATAATGAAAGACCAATGAATCCAATGTTATTCGGGGTAGATGTTATAGATACTAAAAAACCTACGATCATTAGTGTATTTGCGTACCCTGAAAATCCTATATCTCATGTAAATCAGTCCAATAATCAAGTGGAACTAAGACTTATTCCTCAAAAAAATGGAGACTATATTGCCGAGAAGGTCAAAGCTTTTGGTAAAATTGGGTTTGGAGTGGTGACCTGGGATCGTCAAGATCTTGCAGCGAATAAAAATGGTGTAAGTAACATACAAACATTCTTCAACGGTAACAAGAATCTTGAAATTGATTTTACAAAATTTTCTTTTGGTGAAACGGGGCATATTAATCGCTTTATAGACTATGCACATTTCAAGAAAACCAAAAGTAGGATCACTAAGCTTTATAAGGAATCGAATAACCCATTGACTCTTTATAAGAATTTGGATAATGACGGTTATGTATTTATAGAAGATAGTACTAGTTCGGTATATAAACTGAGAATAAAAGATTATAAAGGCAATGATACTTGGCTAACCATACCTATTGAAGGTGATTTCTTCAATGATGTAGTACCAAGAACAACGCAAATCACGGATCATTATATTAAATCTGATCAAAGTATCACCTTAGATGAAGGAAACTTTGCCGTGTCGATTCCTCAAAACACATTTTACGATGATTTTTATATGGACTTCAGTGTTAAGAATGACACATTGAATTTGCATGAGGCGACTATCCCAGTTAAAAAAAGTTTTACCATTTCTTACGACATTAGTAATTACTCGGAAGCAGATAAAAACAAATTGTTCATTGCGAGATTGGCGGGTTATAAAAACCAATATGTATCGTATTCTTCAACAAGAAAAAAAGGAAATACCTTATCTACCAAAACTAAAAACCTTGGTAAATATACACTTGCTAGTGATACAGATAACCCCACTATAAAACCAATAAATTTCAGTGATGGAAAATGGTTGAGCAAGTATCGATATCTTAAATTGAGATTAAAAGACAAGACTTCTGGGATAAGAAACTATAGGGCCACAGTTAACGGGAAATGGATATTGATGGAATACGATGCCAAAAAAGAAATTCTAGTACACGATTTTAATGATAATGTCGTTACTGACACTAAGAACAACCTAAAGATAATTGTTACTGATAATGTTGGAAATAGTTCTACATTTGAAGCAATATTCTATAGAAAATAAATTGTATCGCTTGAAACTAAAATCAACCTTTTTCTCATTCTTCTTGCTGTTTATTCCATTGATCGTTGTTTCTCAATCTGCCACCATCAGAGGAATAATCCTTGACGAATCGAACAACCCGATAGAAGGTGTAAATATAGCGACATCCGATTCTGGCACTCAAACCAATGAGAATGGCTTCTTCCTCTTGAAGATTCCTGCCAATCAAGATATATCCATTGAATTCACTCATATCTCTCACGAAAGAGTCAGCATCAGATTCAATTTAAAAAACGGTGAAGAATATGAATTCAATCCGGTAATGAAGCTAGAAATAGAACAGATCGCAACCGTCATAATTTCCGGAAATCAAAGAAAAGCGGTAGAAGGTATTGTGACCATTACACCAGAATTATTAAGAACCATTAAAGGCGCACAACCTGGTGTCGAAAACATACTAAAAACACTACCAGGCGTAAATATTACCAACGAACTTAGCACGCAGTATACGGTTCGCGGAGGTAATTTTGACGAAAACCTTGTATATGTCAATGAAATTGAAGTTTATAGACCATTTTTAGTGCGTTCTGGCCAACAAGAAGGATTGAGTTTTGTGAATACGGATCTAGTACAAAACGTCGATTTTTCTGCCGGTGGTTTTCAGGCCAAATATGGAGATAAATTATCGTCGGTATTGGACATAACCTATCGCAATCCAATAAAATTTGGTGCAAGCGCTGATTTGAGTCTGTTGGGTGGAAGTATATCAACAGAGACAGTTAGTAAAGATTCAAAGTTTTCTGGAATCCTTGGTTTGCGTTATCGAGATAATAGTTTATTGGTAAATGCAAAAGAAACTGAGACCAATTATGATCCGAAATTTGCAGATGCCCAGACGTATTTGACTTATAGGTTCACGGATAAATTCCATTTAAGCTTTCTGGGGAATGTCTCGATAAATAAATACAATTACGAACCACAAACACGACAGACTAATTTTGGAACACTTGAAAATCCGTTGGCACTTTTAGTATTTTATGAGGGACAAGAACGTGACCAGTACAACACATATTTTGGAGCCTTTAAAGCTAATTACTTCGTTAATGATGACTTGACGCTTAAGCTAATAGCATCCACTTATCACACAATCGAGGAAGAGTATTTTGATATTCTGGCGCAATATCGTTTGGGAGAAGTAAACAGTAGTATAGGCGATGAAAGTTTAGGTGAAGTAGAATTCTCTGAAGGTATTGGTGGTCAATTAAGTCATGCAAGAAATGATTTGGATGCCCTAATAACCAATGTTGAACACAAGGGAGATTACACGATCGATGATAATACAATTGAATGGTCGGTAAAATATACACATGAAGACATACGTGACCGCATCATTGAATGGGAAGTTATCGATTCAGCTGGATTTTCTGTCAATCCGCCAACAATAGATAATTTCAATAATCAACCCTACGAGCCTTATGAGGGTCCTTTGGTGCCGTTCAATAATGTTAGGGCAACAAATAGTGTTCAAATTGATAGATTTTCAGGTTATGCTCAATGGAGCAAACGAGGAGAATTAAATAATAATGAAGTTTTTTATAATGCTGGCATTCGAGTGCATAATTGGACAGTAAGTGGTGAAGGTATTGAAAGCAATACTCAGACAGTTTTTAGTCCAAGAGCCCAATTTGCCATTAAACCGGATTGGGATAAGGAAATGCTCTTTAGAGTTGCAGGTGGGTTCTACTATCAACCCCCTTTTTACCGTGAATTAAGGGATCAAAATGGTACGGTGCAACCTGATGTGAAAGCTCAGAAATCAATACACTTGGTATTGGGCAATGAATACAGTTTCAAAATGTGGGACAGACCTTTTAAGTTGGTTTCCGAAGCCTATTATAAGAATCTTTCAGATGTGAATCCGTACACTATTGAAAATGTGCGAATTCGGTATAGAGCGGAAAATAATGCAGATGCGTATGCATACGGTTTGGATTTGCGCCTTAATGGTGAATTTGTTCCCGGCACAGAATCATGGTTTAGTTTCGGTTATCTTAAAACTGAAGAAAATATTGACAATCGAGGTTATATTGCACGCCCAACAGATCAAAGGCTCAAATTCGGTGTTCTTTTCCAAGACTATGTACCTAACATACCAGACCTAAAAATGTATTTAAATTTGGTATACAATACTGGAGTTCCTGGTGGCTCTCCTAGTTATGCCGATCCCTATGACTATCAAAGTCGATTACCAGACTATAAACGAGCTGATCTAGGCATATCCTATGTTCTTGTGGATAGCAAGAAAGCTTATGACACCGGATGGAAAAGCAAATTCAAGGAATTGACATTAGGCATAGAGATCTTCAATATGTTTGATGTTCAAAATTCTATCACCAATACATGGGTAAGAGATGTGTATTCTAAGCGTCAATATGCCATTCCAAATTATTTGACACCACGTGTCTTTAATGTGAGATTGGGAATGCGTTTTTAATAATTTCCTTATTTTTGTAGGGATTTGAAAAAACCCTCGTTATGAAAATATTTCGTAGAATTTATACACTAATATTACTACTTTTTTTCTTTTCCTTGTCTCAGT
>CBESOB010000200.1:0-5157 GCA_965530995.1 uncultured Flavobacteriaceae bacterium | reverse complement strand
GAATCGAGATTTGTTTTTAAGAAGAGTATCTATCATGACATTACCCACGAAAAAAATATTCGCTGTAGGAATGCCTTGTGATTTTAGATTTTCATTCGCATAAGAAGATGTTGTAAAGAAATAATCGGTCAGGCTGTCGGTGACGATTCTATTGATTTCTTCGGGCATGCTCATATCACCCGAACGAATTCCAGCTTCTACATGGGCAACGTTGATACCTGCTTTCTTTGCAACTATTGTACACGCCATTGTTGAGGTGACATCACCAACAACCATTACCAAATCAGAAGGATGTATTTCCAAGTCTTTCTCAAAGCCAACCATAATGGCACCAGTTTGCTCTGCTTGGGTGCCACTTTTCACCTCTAAGTTAACATCAGGGAAAGGGATGTTGAGTTCTTGAAAGAACGTATCGCTTAAGTTCTTGTCGTAATGTTGCCCGGTATGCACAAGCCGATAATCAATTTTGTGGCCCTCTTTCTTCTTGTCTTTAATCGCCTCTATTATAGGCGCAATTTTCATGAAATTTGGACGTGCACCAGCTACAATGGTTATGATCATACCTAATTATTTGATTAAAGATGAAAACTGTTTCAATTTACCGCTTTTGCTGCGTTCCAATGATTCCTTCCTTTCAAAAGTAATATTCAATCCACTTTCTAGATAGGTTTCCATTTCTTTTTTTATTATTTCCATTTTCCCTTCTGCAAGTATTTCCCTTCCAACATACAAAATCTTGAAATGAGATGGGCTATGTTGTTCAATAACAAACTCCTTTACCTTACCATCATTTTCTATGACACTTTTCGTGATGTAATAGAATGTTAGCCCTGCTGCTTTTTTGCCACTTGGCAAGATGGCAATATCATTAGTCCTTCCAATGAGAGTTTTCAAAATTGGCTTTTGAATGGTACTATCTTCAAATAGTGCACCAATATCGCCAATATCATAACGAATAAATGGATGTGCCTTGTTGTATAGAGAGGTTATCACAATACGTCCTTCTTCACCATATGGCAGGATTCTGTCTTGGTCGTCCAAGACTTCTACATATAAAGTTTCAGAGTTCACTTGCCATTGATCATCAGTATTTTGAAATGCAATCAAATCCAATTCCGAAGCGCCATATTCATTGACAATAGGCACACCGAATTGAGATGCCATGAGTAGTTTGTCATCTTCAAAAAGCATTTCGGAAGTCACGATACACGCTTTAAGTGTGGGGCACATATCTTTAAGAATGATACTCCTGTTTTTTAGGAATTTTGCAAATTGAACAATAGAACTAGTATACCCATTGATATAGTCGAACTTGGTTGATTGAAAGATCTTTAGATGCGCCTCAAAAGCGGTGTCACTTAGGTCAAAAACCGAAAACCTAGTGCGTTTACCCAGGAAATCTTTGGATCGTTCTTTGTAATACCCTTTCATATCAAGAGGGATACCATAAAATCGTGCTTGTTTAGAGCTGTTGAAATCAAGTCCAAACCACCCGAACCTATTTTGTATTAATGCCCAAGTCATGGCATGACAGAATTTGTCCTTTGCAAATATGAAAGGCTCGCCCGAGGAACCTGATGTTTTGTTTACATAGGCGTTTTTTATTGAATAACCATTACTTAAACGTTCCTCCAAGGGCTGTTGTAAATCGCGCTTGGTCATTACGGGTATTGAAGACCAATCGGATGCGTCAGAAGTTTTAGCTAGAGACTTATAGTATCCATTATGATCAAGATGAAAAGAGATGATGTCTTTCTTTTTCTGAAATACATAGTCTTCAAAATCAATTGTATTCATCCCATGAATGCTGTCAAGCATTTGCCGCGCTTTATTAATCGCAAAGCCATTAAGTCGTAAAGAGATATCGAATAATTTCAAAAGAAGATTGCTTCAGCTATGTTTGTGTAAATTAATTATTTTTTGAACGTAAAAGCAATTATTTTTGCCTTTTAAACAAAACATCCAATATGAATATTTTAGTTCTTGGTTCTGGAGGAAGAGAACATACCTTTGCATGGAAACTGGCGCAAAGCAAAAAATGTCACAATCTTTTTGTGGCTCCAGGTAATTCAGGAACTTCGGAAATAGCGGTAAATATCCCTGTTAATGTCAATGATTTTAAAGGAATCAAGGAAATTGTTTTAAAGCACGATATTTCAATAGTTGTCGTTGGACCAGAAGACCCTTTGGTTAATGGAATCCACGATTTTTTTCTTAATGATGATGCGTTAAAACAGGTCAATGTCATTGGTCCGCAAAAAGCAGCTGCACAACTTGAAGGCAGTAAGGAATTTGCCAAGAAATTTTTATTCAGGCACAATATTCCAACAGCAGCTTACGGAAGCTTTGCTAAAGAATCTTTACAAGAGGGTTTTGCATTTTTGGAAACCATGAATCCACCTTTCGTATTGAAGGCTGATGGATTAGCTGCAGGTAAGGGTGTATTGATAATTGATGACATTAATGAAGCCAAACTCGAATTAAAGAGCATGCTTGTCGATTCTAAGTTTGGCGAAGCAAGTGCCAAGGTGGTCATTGAAGAATTCTTGAGTGGCATTGAGTTGAGCTGTTTTGTCCTTACGGATGAGGAAAACTATAAAATATTACCTACAGCCAAGGATTACAAGCGAATAGGTGAAGGAGATGTGGGATTGAATACAGGTGGTATGGGAGCAATTTCACCAGTGCCTTTTGTAGATGACGTGTTCATGCAGAAAGTTGAAGATAGAATTGTTAAACCAACTATTGAAGGATTAAAAAAGGATAATTTACCATATAAAGGATTCGTGTTCATCGGCTTGATAAAAGTAGGCGATGATCCTTTTGTCATCGAGTACAATGTTAGGATGGGAGATCCAGAAACAGAAGTTGTTTTACCAAGGCTACAAAATGATTTGGTTGAGATATTCAATGCCATGGGTGAAGGAAAGTTAAATAGTGTTGAATTGGATATTAATCCGCAAGCCGCAACAACAGTAATGATGGTTTCTGGAGGGTATCCCGAAGCTTATGAAAAAGACAAAGAAATAACCGGTTTAGAAACGATCGAAGGATCTATTGCATTTCATGCCGGCGCACAGTTGAAAAATGATAAGGTCGTGACCTCTGGAGGACGCGTTATGGCGATGACGTCTTATGGCGAAACTTACAAAGAGGCCATAAAAAAATCTTACCAAAATATTGAAAAAATCAAATTTGATAAGATGTATTATCGCAAGGATATTGGTTTTGACTTATAAATATGAGTGAGAGGTAATGCTCTTATCCTCTTCTCCATTTTTATCAAAGGCCCTTAATTGCAACATCCAATATACAAAGGCAACCAATCCTAAAGCCATCAAAATCCATGACATGATGTTGGCACCGAACCAACTATCCAGTTCCAATGCTCTCAAGGCATCAAAAGGAGCGAATAGAAAGTTCACAAATAAATCTTGTATAGCGTAGAAAAAATCTTTCATTGGTCTTATATTTACAAGGCAAATATACAAAAGGTCTAAATGATTGCAAGGATTTTTGATAAATCAAAACCCATAAATTTTTTAATAGCACTCTCTATAGTGCTTATTGCTTTTGTGTCTGCACAGTTCAAGGTATTTCAAGGCGAGTTTAAATTGGATCATGTTCTTACACAAATCGCTAATTTTTCATTATGCTTGCTAACAATGACATTACTGAATTTCATTGTGAGCAAAAACAGCTTGACCCAGAATAGCAGTTATAAAATATTATTGTTTAGTTTATTTTTTGCAATGATTCCGTTCGCTATGAATAATACAAACATCTTAATTTCAAATTTGTTCGTTTTGTTGGCATTACGCAGAATCGTAAGTCTTAAATCTTTATTGAAGGTCAAGAAAAAACTTCTTGACGCCTCTGTTCTTATTGCCATAGCGTCTTTTTTTCATTTTTGGAGTATATTATTCATTCTATTGGTCTTCGCTTCACTTTTGTTTTACTCGGAAAACAAATTGAAAAATTGGATAATCCCATTAGTTGGCTTATGCGCAATTACCTTGATATTCGTGGCCTATCATATTGTTAGATTTGATACCTATGGAGATCCTATGACCTATATTGATGGTGTGGATTTTAATTATGAGAATTACAATTCTTTAAAAATGATCATTAGTATTACGGTCTTGCTTTCTTTTGGGATATGGGCATTATTCTTTTATATAAAAAGTATCAACAAGAAATTGAAAACTTTTAGACCATCATACATTATCATCACGATAATGGCGATTATTTCGCTGTTTGTCGCAGTTATCACCCCTGATAAAGATGGGAGCGAAATTATTTTCATATTTGCACCACTCGCCATAATTATTACGAACTATATTGAAGTCATTGAGGAGAAATGGTTCAAGGAACTCTTGATAGCCATTCTGATCTTGATCCCTGTTACTTTTCAGTTTTTTTGAAATGACCTTCTTTAAGAATTCATTGTATCTTTGCGTAATAAAAATTCTTGCAGATGTTTACAGATTTAGCTAATGCGATTTTCAAGGATGTGATAGACAAATATCATATCATAAATACAGTTGACCAACCTTTTAAGAGCATGTATGACAAAAATGGACATACCATTGAGCATCTACTTTATAGAAAATGCTGGATAGATACTGTTCAATGGCATTATGAGGATATTATCCGAGACCCGAACATCGACCCTATCTCTGCTTTAAAATTAAAACGGCAAATAGATGCCTCCAATCAAGACAGAACGGATATGGTGGAGTACATTGATAGTTATTTTCTAGATACATATAAAGGTGCAAACACAAAAGACGATGCTACAATCAATACCGAAAGCCCAGCATGGGGAATTGATAGGTTGTCAATCTTGGCGTTGAAAATTTATCATATGAATGAAGAAGCAATTAGAAAAGATGCTTCTGTCCTTCATAGGGAATCATGTCAAAAAAAACTTAATGTCTTGTTAGATCAACGTGTTGATCTCTCAACGGCAATAGACACATTATTAAATGATATTGCAAACGGAGACAAGTACATGAAAGTATATAAACAAATGAAGATGTATAATGATGACGAATTGAACCCTGTACTTCGCTCACAGAAGTAGGTCATTTATTCAATAATGTCGATTAAACCAAAACATATACTCGTCATACGCTTGTCTGCAATGGGAGATGT
>CBESOB010000199.1:0-5165 GCA_965530995.1 uncultured Flavobacteriaceae bacterium | reverse complement strand
TCTTAAGTGACTCTGAATGATATGTTGAACATCCCTATTGTTTTCCATAGGGGTGATGATCGACTCTAATATATCAATATTGTTTATTTGATAATTAAGATTATAGAAGCCTAGCCCTTTAAAGACACCATTTTCAATCAATATGGCACTACGCTCGTCAACATCTCTCCCTCTATCAATAATAACCATATTGTGGTTGTCATATCTATGTTTGTTGATGATTTGTGAAACCCGGTCATTATAATTCTCAACTGATTCTTGCTGAATACAAGCACCAAGGCACTCTTTTATAGTATAATTGAAACAATTGGTTTTTGTAGGATATAATGAGGTTAGTTTTTGGCAAAGTTGGTAATCCTCTACAATCTTGAACATAAAGCTCTTAGCACTTTGTCTATTGGAAAACGTGGTTATTGGTTGTTTACGTCCGTCGGCTTTATCTATTTTGAGGTTTAAATAGCCATGCTCATCTTCAAAACTATATAGCGCATGAGTAAAAATGGTTCGACGCAAAGCGCGATTGAAAATTGGTTTATTTCGCTTCACCTCTTCACACTCCTTGAGAAGCGCAACAAGTTCGCTACCTGTATTCTCGTAGGTAACAGCTGTTACCAGCAACTGCATTTTCTTTGATTTGGCCGTTGTACCGGTAAAATGTTGATTAACGCGTTTTTTAATATTATTACTTTTACCAATGTAAATGATTTCCCCATCAGCCTTGTGCATGTAATAAACACCAGTTGTTGATGGTACACTCTCAATAATAGCCTTAAGCTTAGGCTCCATTTGAAATTTAGGTACGAGTCTAATTTTCTCTTGAATGATCGTCTTTTCTGAATCCTTGCTTAACAGGAGTTGAAATAATTTTAATGTGGCTTGAGCATCCCCACTCGCGCGATGTCTGTCGCTAAGCGGAATTCCTAGTGCCCTAACCAATTTGCCTAAGCTATACGATTCTTTTCCGGGTATGAGGTTCTTTGAAAGTTCTACCGTACAAAGTGTTTGACGTTCATATTCGTATTCTAGACGTTTGAATTCAGTTCTTAGGATCCGATAATCAAACTTGGCATTGTGAGCCACTATAATGCAATTTTCAGTTATCTCTACAATTCGCTTGGCAACTTCATAGAATTTAGGGGCATTCGTGAGCATATTGGTACTTATACCAGTAAGATTAACTACAAAAGGTTGTATCTCTCGTTCTGGGTTGACAAGACTGATAAATTGATCTACGATCATATGACCATCAAATTTATAGATGGCAATTTCGGTCATCCCTTCTTCGTTGTATTTACCACCAGTGGTTTCTATGTCTACTATTGCGTACAAAAAACTTTATTTCTTTTTAATTTGAATAAATGCGTTCTCCAAAGATACTACTTCCCACTCGAATCATATTACTTCCGCATTTTATGGCCGTTTGATAATCTCCACTCATTCCCATGGAAATTGTTGTCAATTCACAATTAACTGCTTTCAGATGTTCAAATTCATCAAAAGCGTTTTTAAGAGATTTGAATTCTTCAATAATTTGTTTTTGATTATCTGTAAAAGTTGCCATACCCATAAAGCCGACGACCTTAATATTCTTGAAGGATGAAAAGTCTTCAGACTCTAGGATTCGAGGAACTTCATTTACGTTCATACCAAATTTAGAATCTTCAGATGCAATCTTAATTTGGAAAAGACAATTAATCACACGATTATGTTTCTTGGCTTGCTTGTTAATTTCTTCCAAGAGCTTCAAGTTGTCAACGCCATGAATCAAGCTTACAAAACTGGCCATATATTTGACTTTGTTTCGTTGCAAGTGTCCGATCATATGCCATTCAATATCCTTAGGCATCGTATCATGCTTTTCTACCATTTCTTGAACCTTATTCTCTCCAAAAACGCGTTGGCCAGCATCATATGCTTCCATAATGTCCGAATTAGGTTTGGTTTTAGAAACGGCTACTAAAGTGACACCTTCAGGAATGAAAGATTTTATATTTTTAATATTTTCAGCTATACTCATTAAAATTCGTAAATCGTTAATCCACTTCGTAATTTTGGTTCGATATAAGTGCTTTTTGGTGGCATTTTCAAACCATCATCCGCAATTTGTTTGATTTGTTCTATGGTAGCAGGAATCATACCAAAGGCAACCTTGTATTCGCCATCATCGACCTTTTGCTTCACATGCACTATATCATTCTTACCATGAGAGTAGGCAATTCGACTGTCCTTTCTTAAATCCTTGATGCCTAATATAGGCTTAAGTATGGTTTGGTAAAGTAATTGGGCATCGAGGTCAGTCAAGGAATCCTTGATTTCGAATATGGTTTTACGCAAATAGAGTGAATAGAAATCGCCATCAAGGTACATACTAAAATGATGTTTTTTGGAAGGTCTATAAAGTGACAATTCCCGATTCTGAATCCTGAAAATAGTATCTAGTTTAATTAAGAATTGCTCCTTGGTAAGGCCGTTGAGGTCTTTTACCAACCGGTTGAATTCATAGATCTTTAATTCACTTTCAGGAATAAGATAACTCATGAAGTAATTATAAGGTTCATCACCAGTGTGATTCTTATTTTTAGATTTCATTTCATCTGCTAACAAATATGACGATGCCGTTCTATGGTGTCCATCGGCAATGTAAACGGAGCCCATGTTATCAAATTCCATTTGAATGGTTTTAAGGTCTGTGGGGTCCTTCACGATCCAGAAATGGTGCATATGTTTGTCGCGAGTCACGAACTCGTATTCGGCGCGTTCATGCATGATCTCACTCATGATATTGTTAATAATACTATTGTCTGGATAGGTAAGGAGAACCGGTTCACTATTAAAGCCAACAGATTTGAGGTAATCCTTGAATAGTCGTTCACGAGATGCAATCGTATCCTCATGAATTTTAATTACACCTTTCTTGTAATCTTCGGTCGAAGTTGCTGCTATGATACCACAAAATGATTTTTGATCATGACTCTGCCTGTAAATGTAAAAGTATGGGGTCTCATCTTGAATCAAGATGTTCTCTTCCTTGAATTCATGAAATCGATCCTTAACTAATTCGAATCGTGTAGTTTTGTCAATTTCTCGCTGGAATTTATAACCCGGATTGATAATGTGTAGAAATGTATATGGGTTAAAATCGAGTTGTCCACCCAATTCTGCTGGAGAATAATCTTCATAGCTTCGTGAAGCCACTAAATTAACCAACCCACGCTTAGGACGCACAGCCTTGAAAGGAACTATTTTTGCCATAAAACTATTTTATGAACTGTGACGAAATTTTCTCAGCTTTCCTGTTCTCGGAATAATCATAGAATCCTTCTCCAGATTTAACACCCAATTTACCTGCTCGTACCATATTAACAAGTAATGGACAAGGGGCGTATTTTGGGTTTTTGAACCCATCATACATGACATTCAAAATGGATAAGCAAACATCTAATCCAATGAAATCTGCTAATTGCAGTGGACCCATAGGGTGTGCCATACCTAATTTCAATACCGTATCTATCTCTTCCACACCTGCAACACCATTATAAAGCGTTTCTATCGACTCGTTGAGCATCGGCATTAAAATTCGATTTGCAACGAATCCTGGATAATCATTGACCTCGACAGGGACCTTTCCTAAGGCCCGGCTCATATCCATGATGAGTTTGGTCACATCATCACTCGTATTATAACCTCTTATGATCTCCACAAGTTTCATTATAGGGACCGGATTCATGAAATGCATACCAATAACCATCTCTTGTCGCGAGGTTACAGCCGCAATTTGCGTAATGGATATAGACGACGTATTAGTTGCTAGAATAGTATCTTTATGACACGCTTTATCCAATTGCTTAAAAATATTCAATTTCAGGTCGATATTTTCTGTCGCGGCTTCTACTACTAAACTTGCATTTTCAACACCTTCAATTAAATTAGTGAAGACAGTTATATTGTCTAAAGTTTCTTTCTTTTCTAATTCAGTAATTTTTTCTTTAGCAACCATCCTGTCCAAATTCTTGGCGATAGTATCTATTCCTTTTTTCAAGGAAGCCTCGTTAACATCAATTAATTGTACTTTGAATCCGCTTTGTGCAAAAGTGTGTGCAATCCCATTTCCCATGGTACCAGCACCGATTACTGCGACGTTTTTCATTTAAATTGATTTATGATCATGGTTGCGACACGAAGGGCTTCAGTGCCATCGTAAAGTGTTACAATCGGTTTAGTATTGGTATTAATGGCATTTGCAAAAGTTTCCAATTCATCCAATATGGCATTATTTTCGGATATCTCAGGGTTGTCAAAATATATCTGTTTTTTTTCACCTTCTGCATTCTGTAATATCATATCAAAATCACCAGGTTTTTCTGGTGCATCTTTCATTTTCACCACTTCACATTTTTTCTCCAAAAAATCCACAGATATGTAGGCATCTTTCTGGAAGAAACGCGTCTTGCGCATATTTTTCAAGGAAATGCGACTAGCAGTTAAATTGGCAACACATCCATTTTCAAATTCAATACGTGCATTGGCAATATCCGGAGTAGAACTAATTACGGAAACACCACTAGCGTTAATGGATTTGACCTTGGATTTGACGACACTTAATATAATATCGATATCATGTATCATTAGGTCTAATACAACTGGAACATCAGTGCCTCTTGGATTAAATTCTGCCAATCTATGTGTTTCAATGAACATAGGATTCTTGAGGTCATCTTTGACTCCTATAAAAGCAGGGTTGAATCGCTCTACATGCCCGACCTGACCTTTTACACCATACTCAGCGACCATATCCCTAATTTGTTCAGCTTCTTCAACGGTATTGGTAATTGGTTTCTCAATGAAGATATGTTTTCCTTTGAGAATTGCTTGTTTAGCACAATCGAAATGAGATAATGTAGGTGTAACAATATCTACCACATCTACTGCATCCACTAAATCTTCAATAGTCTGAAAATATTTATAGCCAAATTCGGCTTCGACCTTTTTGGCGTTAACACTATCAGCATCATAAAACCCTATCAGGTTATATTTATCCGATTGATGAAGTAACCTTAAATGAATTTTTCCTAAATGACCAGCGCCAAGGACACCTGCTTTAAGCATAGAGATTGTTTTAAACAAAAATAGGGTTTTTGAAGATCTGTTTTTGAAATTTCACTAAT
>CBESOB010000198.1:0-5174 GCA_965530995.1 uncultured Flavobacteriaceae bacterium | reverse complement strand
TGACGATGTATGTCTGGAAACTCTATACTGAAGTTGTGGATATAAAATGGTATACCTATGGTGGCATGTTAGCTGCAATAGTTTGCAGTATCTTGATTTCATTTAAAAATCATTGGGCACACATCCTAGTTCCAATCTATGCCATTGCCAAAGGTCTATTTCTAGGTGGTATTAGTTCTTGGGCACACGCCAAATTCCCAGGTCTGCCCTATCAAGCTGTAGGAGTCACTATCGTTACGTTTTTTGTGATTCTATTCTTATACCAAACACGTATTATTTTTGTCACAAAACAGCTGCGTAGCGTCATAATTACTGCGGCAGTATCGATTTTCGTTATTTATATTATCTCTTGGATCCTGAGTTTTTTTGGGATTAAGACTACTTTTATTTGGGGAACTTCTTGGGTTTCCATAGGATTCAATTTGATTGCAGCTATTGTGGCCTCGTTTACGCTACTTTTGGATTTTGATTATATTGAGCGTTACAAGAATAAAGCACCAAAATATAAGGAATGGATTGCCACTTGGGGCCTTTTAATATCACTTGTTTGGCTGTATATCGAAGTGCTTAGATTGTTGAAGAAATTGGCTATTCGCTTTTAATTCATTGAGATAACTACAGGCAATGTGAACTGCGAAGTTACTTGTTGCCCGCGCTTCAAGGCAGGGTAGATCTTAGGAAGTGAATCTAGACTTTTAATTAAAATATTCTTGATCTGCGGCAATTGCATAATTGTCTTTTCAGCTACTTCAATATTAGACATACTAGCTTCGCCTTTGTCAGAAATAGTGAATTTCAGAAGCAACGTATCATTGATATCCTCACTAACTACAAAGTGTTGAATCGCTAAATAATCTATCACATGACTATTTAACACATTCACAAAACAGGCTTTCTTTTCCTCCTTGGTTGTAAATGAATCGCATGCCGAAAATGTAGGATATACATCAACTTCATTCCAATTAAAAGTCTGTAACTCCTCATTTAGGATTTCTTCTGAAGATATCTTCTTTACATCAAAATAATCACAGGACGTAAATAATAGCAGTAAGGCCGTAAACCAAGCGTACTTCATGAGTTTTTTTATTAATTCGAAAGTACGATATTTTTGTATTTTAGTCTTTCTTCATGAATTTTTCTTCCTTCAATTTTTCTAATAAATGCTTGACATACTTCCCTTGTCCAGTATTTGGGTATTTTTCGATGAACTCTTCATGCAATCTTATTTTTTCATTAATATCTCCATAATAGGCGGATTTGGTGGTCAACATGAAAAATCGCGCCTGCATATTATTAGGATTCTCCTTTATGGCCTTTTGAAGTGTTTTTATAGCTTCATCATGTTTATCCTGTGCATTCAATGTTGTTGCTAATTTGATGTACTCAGCATCTAGAGGTGAGTCAAGGATTTCAATCGCCTTTTTATAATATCTTTCAGCATTGACATAATCTTGTTCTTGCTGATAGATCTGTCCCAGTATATATATGTTGCTTGGATTCTTTGGCTCATATTTCAAGGCCTTTTTGACATGAATCATAGCTTTCTTATAATCGTATAAACGCAGATAGCAAAAACTGAGCTTCTCGTGAATGAATAGTGACGATTCACCAAGACTAATCAATTTTTCATACCAGACTGCCGCATCATCATACAATTCCTGCCAATAAAGATTCTGGGCCCTAAGACTTATTAATTCCCTACTATTAGAATAGGATTGCAGGCCAGCATCGATGTACGTATCAACAACTTCATGATGTCGTTTGACTAGGTGATATTTTGCGATCTTGTAAATAGCTTTCTGGTGTGTATTATCAAGTTCGTAAGCGCTATGAAACCTGTTCTGTGCTTCTCCTAATGAGTCCACTTTTTTTTCGAGCACCAAGCCAAGTTCGTAATGAAAATTAGGATTCTTGTAATCGATATCTATGAGTTCCCGAAAAAAAGTCTCTGCTTTATCATATTTTTTTATTTTGGCTAATAATCTGGCATAGTCGTACTTAAGTAAAGAATTCTCCTCATCACTATTTAAGGCTCTGTCATAATACAAAAGACCTTCATCATAATTCCCCAAGGCGATAAATGCTTTTGCTATGGCTTCAAATGTGTCTTCTTTTACTGGATGCTGTCGATACTTTTCAATAGCCTTTGTATAATTTCCCATGGCGTACAGACTATCTGCAACAAATAAAACCGAAGACTGAGCTTCGGTTTTAATGGATATAAAAATCATAAAGACAAAAATGAGTTTCTTCATTTATTCTTTTATCTCGAATATAATTGGCAGCGAAAATACCGCATTGACAGCTTTTCCAGATTGCATTCCCGGTGTCATATTAGGTAGCATATTAATGACCCGAAGACTCTCTTTTTCTAAAGCAGGATGAGGGGCTCGAACCTTTATCTCTTCTACTTTGCCGTTATTGCTAATAGTAAACATCGTATTAATTTTAAGTCTTCCCGTTAACTTTAACGCATCTGTAACTTTCGGATTGAAATTTTCCATGACATGTTTCGTGACCTTGTCGGTAAAGCATTTCTTCTGCTCTTCTTTCGTTAAGTTCTCACAGCCTGGATATACAGGCACTTGCTCGATGACTCCAAAAGGTATCGCTACATATTCAACGACTTCTTGAAGTGCAGGGTTGTTTAAACCATCATCCGTGATCAGTGCTAATAGGATTTTGAGTGCTTTCACTTCGTCATCAGACACATTCCCTTGAATTTGTATTTGCTCAAATACATCTGTAACCCTCTGCATCAAAGGTGTTTTATTTTTAGATGCGGTATAAAGTTGGACTTCTTTTATTATTTCTGGGCTGAATTCAGTGCCCGTAACGGTTCTGAGTAATAGATCGAATCCATAATTCTCTTCATCAGTCGTATTTCCCTGGATTTCAATTTGACTTTTCATAGCCTCTATTCTTTCAATAAGAGTTGTGTTTTCAAGTATTGCTTCTTCTATCACAGCCTTATCGTCTTGTCCATTTTCTTGGACACATGACGTATAGAATATCATCCCTAACACCATAGGAATCAGTAGGACATACTTAATTAAATTCACCGGTCTTGATCTTGATTTGCTTAACATGACTATTCGTTTTTTAACTAATGATTGTTTGAAAAATGCATTGATGAAAGACACTTTTTGTGTCTCAAAAATTTGCGATAATAATTTTTGGTAATATGTTTTTAACTCATGATGTTTTACAGCTTTGGCATCTGCTGTAAATTCATGTAATGTTGATATTCTATCTTGATACAGATACACTAATGGATTGAACCAGAAAACGATTCGCAAAATCTCAAAATAGATAAGATCCAAAGTGTGTTTATCCCTTACATGAATTATTTCGTGTTCAAGAATAGAATCCCTATCATCATATTTTATTTTTTCTCCTAAAAAAATATAGTTGAAAAAAGAAAATGCCATAGAACTATCAAGCAACTTAACTATTAGAATACGATCTCTCTTGTATTTAGGGTTATCATGTATCATGAAAATCATTCTAACCATTTTTACTAGAAAAATGACCAAGGCAAAAGTCATTCCGGTGAATAGTAGTATTTCCCAAGCAGTCATATTAGATATTCCAATATCAACCCCTTCAAGATTAATCCCGTTTGTACTCGAGGCCATTTGGTTTCCAACAATCACTTCAGGCAATGTAATAACGAACTCATTCGGTACGATAGTTCTCAAACGCTCTATCTTAATGAATGGCAACAAAAAAGACAAGAATGAGGTTCCTAAAAGATAGATCCTATTCCAATTAAAGAAGGTTTCCTTCTTTAAGAATAGATCATAAAGAACTAAGAAAAATAATTGAAATGCGATTGTTTGTAATATATAGTGTAACATGTTATTCCTCTTTATTGATTTCGTTTAAAATCGATTCCATTTCGGTGATATCTATATCATTCTTCTTCATGAAAAAGGACACCATACTCTTAAAAGACCCCTGAAAGTAATTGTCTACTAGTTTATTAATGGATTGATTACTGTATTCGTTTTGCTTCAGAATCGGGTAGTAAATATGTCCTTTGCCCTGTTTTTCATAATTTACGAATCCCTTGCTTTCCAAAATTCGCACCATCGTGGATACCGTATTATAGGCCGGTTTGGGGTCAGGAAATTGTTCGATAATATCCTTTACATTCGCCTTTTCAAGTTTCCAGAGGATTCTCATGATGTCTTCCTCTGCTTTGGTTAATTGCTTCATTTTTTCAACTAAATTTTTAGTTCTATGCTACGAATATAAACTAATATTTTAGTTTTAACTAATTTTTTAGTTCAATTGTAACAAATCGATTTTTTTCTCGTCAAACTAGCATAGAACAGTACCCTATGGATATTTTATTATTGTTACTCGGCCTATTTTTTGTCATACTTGGCATCATAGGTAGTTTTTTACCCATACTTCCAGGGCCATTCACTGGCTGGATAGGACTTTGGATCCTCCATTTTACCGATGCTGTGCCGATGGACCGAACGTTTTTGGGTATCACTTTAGTAATAGCTATAGCTATATGGATCCTAGACTATATAATTCCAATAATTGGCACGAAGAAGTTTGGTGGCAGTAGAGCGGGTATGTTAGGCACATTTTTAGGTTTAATAATTGGCTTACTCTCTCCTATTCCTTTCGGTATCATTATAGGTCCTTTTGTTGGTGCCTTAATAGGTGAATTGATACATCAAGCCGACACAAAAAAAGCCATCAAGGCAGCTTTTGGTTCCTTTATTGGATTCATAACGGGTACGTTCTTGAAATTCATTATCGCTACTATTTATTTCGGACTATTCGTCAAGATCGCATTTTGGGATTTTGGTAGTAGTTTCTTTTAGCAGAAAAAGCAATTTAAAAGCCCCATGTTTTACAAATGTATTTGTAAATCACAGGGCTTTTTTAAATTGCTATTAATCAACAAATAATTTCGAGGGATTAATTAATTGTACTGTTGACTAATCAAATTTAATCAATAGCATCGACTTTTTGTTGCGGGAAATCCGCATTTTTTTTACGGGTTAATTTCACTATTCAATGATAGCAAGGGATTGAAGAACACGACTACAACCTAAAATCTTATGTTTTTAACATGGTTAGTAAGAATTATCATATAAATCCCTTCTTTTTAGCTTCACTGATCAAGCTTTCATCTTGTCCATCTTGGA
>CBESOB010000197.1:0-5190 GCA_965530995.1 uncultured Flavobacteriaceae bacterium | reverse complement strand
TACGCATTGTGATATTTTTGAAATTGACCATAAGGCCTTTGTGAAACTTTGTAATTCGCATGTTGAAGTATTAAAATTTTACACACGTTTCCTGGAATTCTTGTTCAAGGTAGGAGAATTGAATCATATTGAGGTCGCTTCTTTAGATGCCAAACAACGCTATTTGAAACTTAGAGAACGCATACCGGAAATAGATAATTTGATACCTCAATACCAAATAGCCTCATACCTTAACATAACACCAGTTCAATTGAGTAGAATTCGCGCTAAACTTTACTAACCCCTATAATTATTAACATATGTTAATGGATTACTAAACTAAAGGGAGTAGTTTAGATGTAGCTTATAAATTAAACCTTTATATAGCTAATCCCAATAATTATATAGCTAGTTAAAACCGATAAACTTTGTTTATCGGTTTTTTAGTTTTACTATTCCTTTATGAATTTAAACGTACTGGAAGTGTTTTCAATTTTCAACAAATACACTCCTCTTTTTAGATTAGAAATATCGATTGACTGGTTGTTCTCTAAGAAACCATCAAGAAGATTTTTACCTAGCAGGTCGTAAACTTTGTATTCGTGAATACCATCTCTTGATGATTTTATGAATAAATGATCAGATGCAGGATTCGGATAAATGCTTCCTTCAAAAAATGACAATTCATCAATACCTAAAACAAATTTTTGATTAATGAATATATTAACTTGATCATCACTATAAGCTGTGGAGGCAATATCTAGATCACCATCGTTATCAAAATCATTCACGGTAAACTTAAAGGTGTTGTTTTGTGACGCATCAATAACTTCTTCTGCTGAAAAACTCCCAGAGCCATTATTCTTAAACCAGACTAGATCATTACCGGCACCATTTGTACCGCTAGATAAGATAATGTCTTTAAGGCCGTCCCCGCTCAAATCCAGATCGTAGAACCCTACGGAGGCAGGATTTACGATGGACGTAGAAATTGCAGATTCTATATAATTACCCATCCCATCCTTATTGTAATGATAAACTGCACCAAAAAGATCTGTGGCTAGTATATCTGAAGTAATACTAGTATTATCGCTAGGGTTGATGTCTTCAAAAGAAACATTGAAAAGATAATCCTTATCATTGGTCACAGAGCTAGCATCTTTCGTGAAAGTAAGAGAATTATTAAAGAATACTTCAATGACACTTGTATTCTGACCTGGCAAATCCATTTGGTTCACGGCATTTCCGACTACAAGATCTAGGTCATTATCATTATCGATATCCAGCATATCAATACTTCCGGGTTTTACAATGGTATTGGTAATCAAATTCTCTGAACCAAAACCACCAGTTCCGTTATTTGCAAACCATACCACCTTATCGGCGTTAAATACTGAAACCACTAAATCAGGAAAAGCATCTCCGTTCAAGTTTACAACATCAACATCACCAGCTCCCAATAATGTTGAAGAGACAACTTGTTCAGCACCAAAAGTACCAGGGTTTGCAACACTATTTGGGTAATACACCAGTTTATTACCGGTGAATGAGGTGGCAATTATATCAATACTCATATTACCATCTATGTCGGCCAAAACAATATCACTTACTCTTGGAAGTATCGTAGTTACAGTTGGCTGCACCGAGAAATTTCCTAAACCGTCATTTTTATACCAGAAAATGGCACCTCCAAGGTCGGTCCCGACAACTAGGTCAATAAAGCCATCAGTATCTATATCTGCTGACGCAATTGCATATGGCGCATCACCTTCTGGGGGCATATTGCCACCAGTCGCTAAAGTGAGCGTTTGGGTTTTATTGAATGTTGTTTGGGCAGTTAAAAGGCCTCCATTTAAAAGAATGATAAATACTGTAAGCGTAATTTTTTTCATATTTAATTTTTAATTATTTAATCCTCCCACCATATTTTCTGGTTTTACCCACTCGTCGTAATCCTCGGCCGTAACAAAGCCAAGATTAATGGCTTCTTCTTTTAAAGTTGTACCGTTTTTATGAGCGGTATTGGCAATTTCTGCAGCTTTATAATAACCAATTTTTGTATTCAAAGCCGTAACTAGCATCAAGGAATTGTTCAGTAGCTGTTTTATGACTTTCAGATTGGGTTCAATACCTGCAGCACAATTCACATCAAAACTCGCGCAGGAATCTCCTAAGAGTTGCGCTGATTGTAATATGTTAGCAGCCATCATTGGTTTGAAAACATTTAGTTCATAATGCCCTTGGGTACCACCAACAGTAATAGCTACATCATTGCCCATGACTTGCGCACAGACCATTGTCAAGGCTTCGCATTGCGTAGGATTGACTTTTCCAGGCATAATCGAACTACCAGGTTCATTTGCAGGAATGACGATTTCGCCTATACCACTCCGTGGGCCAGATGCCATCATGCGTATATCGTTTGCAATTTTATTAAGTGATACCGCTAATTGTTTTAATGCACCATGACTTTCAACAATGGCATCATGTGCAGCTAGGGCCTCAAATTTATTAATGGCAGTTACAAACGGAAGCTTGGAGAATTCAGCGATATATTCAGCAACACGCCTGCTATATCCTTTCGGAGTATTCAATCCGGTACCCACGGCTGTGCCACCAAGAGCCAACTCACTTAAATGTTCTAATGTATTCTTGAGTGCTTTTAAACCATGGTCCAATTGAGAAACATACCCGGAAAATTCTTGTCCAAGAGTCAGAGGCGTAGCATCCATAAGATGTGTCCGACCAATTTTGACACAATCCTTGAATTCTTCCGATTTTTTATTTAATGTATTTCTAAGTTGTTCCACTCCAGGAATAGTGGTCTTTACGATTTTATTGTATGCCGCTATATGCATTGCGGTAGGAAAAGTATCGTTAGATGATTGGGATTTATTGACATCATCATTTGGTTGAATGGTTTTCTCTCCTTCACCAACTTTTTTTCCAGCAATTTGATGAGCTCTATTAGCAATAACCTCATTAACGTTCATATTGCTTTGGGTGCCAGACCCAGTTTGCCAAATTACCAATGGAAACTGGTCATCATGAGTTCCTTTAATGATTTCGTCACAGACTTGACCGATCAAATCTCGTTTTTCGATAGCTAATACGCCTAACTCACAATTTGTATAAGCAGCTGCCTTTTTAAGATAAGCAAATGCATGCACTATTTCGATAGGCATAGAAGCTGATGCACCTATCTTAAAATTATTTCGTGACCGTTCGGTTTGAGCACCCCAAAGTTTGTCTGAAGGTACCTGAACGTCTCCCATCGTGTCTTTTTCAATTCTATAGTTCATTTCGAATCAATTTAAAGCACAAATTTACGAGTTTAAACCTTGAAAAATAAGCTTGTATCGAATATAAAATTGAATTGTTCGCAATTTTTATATTTTAGCGAACTTAAAGAGAACGCTTAGTAAAATATTAGTCATTTATGAACGAAAAAGGGAAATTCGTTATTTCATTGGATTTTGAACTTCTTTGGGGAGTTAGAGATATTTTGACCATTGATGAATATGGAGAAAGTATACTGGCTGTACAGCAAATTATGCCCAGAATGTTGGACATGTTCACTCAATTTGACGTCAAGGCGACTTTCGCAACAGTAGGTTTTCTTTTCGCTTCTTCCAAAGATGAACTTATTAGCTATTGTCCTGAAATTAAACCGCAATATACGGACCCTAATTTATCTCCTTACAATGGACATTTTGATCAGATGAAGCAAACTGAAACTGAGGACAAATATCATTATGGGGCGGAGATGGTCGATTTACTTAAAAAGTATCCGGATCAAGAAATTGGCACGCATACGTTCTCACATTACTATTGCAACTCTGAAGGGCAAACTATTGATGATTTCCGGAGAGATATTGAATCTGCAATAGCTATTGCCCGGAAACATGATATCGAATTGAATAGCCTTATTTTTCCTAGGAATATGTACAATGAGAATTACATGAATGTTTGCGAGGAAAATGGTATTATTTCTTATCGAGGGAATGAGCATGTGTGGTTTCATAAAGAAGAAGTAGCATCAAAACTAAAAGTATTGAGTAAAAGAGCATTTAGATTGTTGAATGCCTATATTAATATTTCTGGACACCATTGTTATAAAACTGAAGACATTGCTCAGAAAAGACCTTATGATATTCCTTCAAGTCGTTTTTTACGACCATATTCCAATACCTTGAAGATGTTTGAAGGTTTACGAAAAAAGCGAATCCTGAATAGTATGACACATGCTGCAAAGAATAATCTTTTGTATCACTTATGGTGGCATCCGCATAACTACGGACAAAACCAAGAAGAGAATTTTGCCTTCTTGAAAGATATTCTTATTCACTATAAGAAGTTAAACGAAACCTATGGTTTTTCAAGTATAACAATGGGAGACCTTGCCAAACAAATCGACAAATCAAATGACTAAAAAAATAATAATGCTAGCTGGGGATGGTCCGTCAACCCTATGGATGTATAATGGACTTAAGGATGATTATGACATTACCAATGTTGTTATTCCAGGGCCTCCGCCAGGAGGTATGAAGAAGTTTTTAATGAGACGTGTCAAGCGGCTAGGCTACTGGCAGGTTTTCGGGCAAATTATTTTTCAAGCGTTTTTTTTAAAACTACTGAATGCGTTCTCAAAGAATAGGGTGCAGGAAATAAAACAGCAGCTTCAATTATCTGATACAAGTATTCCGGATGATTTGGTCATTAACGTGCCATCCGTAAATTCAGATGTGTGCTTAAAGACATTGCAGGACTTGGAAGCCGACATTATAATAGTGAATGGCACATCACTTATTTTCAAGAAAATATTAAATGGTGTTAACGCCACTTTTGTGAATACGCATGTGGGAATAACGCCGAAATATAGAGGTGTTCATGGAGGCTATTGGGCATTGGCTAGTGACGACAAAGAAAATTGTGGAGTGACCGTGCATTTAGTGGATGCTGGTATTGATACGGGTGGTATTTTACATCAGGGCTTTGTTGAAGTGACGAAAAAAGACAATTTTGTGACCTATCCATTAATCCAAACAGCAGAGGGTATCAAAATGATGAAATTAGCATTGAATGATATAATAAGCGACAATTTGAAGCCGAAAAAAGGTCCAGATGTCAGTAAATTATGGTACCATCCAACAATTTGGAAATATCTTTATATTTGGATGTCTAAAGGGGTTAAGTGATTTTTAATGTTAT
>CBESOB010000196.1:0-5236 GCA_965530995.1 uncultured Flavobacteriaceae bacterium | reverse complement strand
GCATGAATTTGATTTCACCTATTTATCCTACATTAGAAAATAGCACTTTAAAAAATAATCTTGAAGTCATTGAATATCCTGATTAATTAGAAAGTGTGAAAATAAAAAAAGTCCGTATTAGTGCCTGTTAATAATATCACAAAGGAACTTCGAAATCTTATGTATAAGGACAAAAAAACCACCAAGACAATAATCTTGATGGTTCTAATATTAATTTTATAACTCGTTATTCCCCCATGGCAGCACTCACTGCAGCAGATAAGCGTTTGTAAGTTCCATTTTCCAATCGATCTCGTATGGCATCAAAAGCATTGAGAGTATCTTCAACATCCTGAAGCGTATGGGAAGCTGTTGGAATCATTCTTAGCAATATCAATCCTTTAGGAATTACGGGATAAACAACGATTGAACAGAATATACCGTGATTTTCCCTTAGGTCCTTAACCAAAGCCATCGCTTCTGGAATACTTCCTTTTAGATATACTGGTGTCACACAACTACTAGTATTACCAATATCAAATCCTCTTTCTTTTAAACCGGATTGTAGAGCGTTAACGATCTTCCAAAGATTCTGCTTTAATTCTGGCATAGTGCGTAACATATCCAATCGCTTTAAAGCTCCAACTACTAATTGCATTTGCAGCGATTTCGCAAACATCTGTGAACGCAAATTATACTTTAGGTAATCAATTATTTCTTTATCAGCAGCAATAAATGCTCCAGTACTGGCCATTGATTTCGCAAATGTGGCAAAATACACGTCTATTTCATCTTGAACGCCTTGCTCCTCTCCAGCTCCAGCTCCTGTTTTACCTAATGTTCCAAAACCATGAGCATCATCAACCAAAAACCTGAAGTTGTATTTCTTCTTGAGAGCAGCTATTTCTTTCAGCTTTCCTTGCTCACCACGCATTCCAAAAACACCTTCAGAAATCACTAAAATGCCTCCTCCAGTATGTTCAGCCATTTTGGTGGCACGATCTAGATTTTTCTCTAGACTTTCTATATCGTTATGCTTGTATGTGAATCGTTTTCCCATATGCAAACGAACGCCATCTATTATACAGGCATGAGAATCGACATCGTAAACAATAATATCATCTTTAGCAACTAAAGCGTCTATGGTAGACATAATGCCTTGATAACCAAAATTCAACAAATAAGTGGACTCTTTGTTTACAAAAGCCGCTAATTCATTCTGAAGTTGTTCATGAAGAGATGTATGACCAGACATCATTCTCGCTCCCATCGGATAAGCTGATCCATATTGCTTGGCTGCATCGGCATCCACTTTTCTTACATCTGGATGATTTGCCAAACCTAAGTAATCATTTATACTCCAAGTAATAACATCATTACCCCTGAACTTCATTCGGTTGGCTATCTCACCTTCCAACTTTGGAAAAACGAAATATCCTTCAGCTTGAGATGCCCATTTGCCTAAAGGGCCTTTATCCCTATAGATTTTATCAAATAAATCCTTCATTAGTCTATAATTAGTTGGGGGCAAAGTTAGCTATTTATGTTAGGAATGCATAATATTTTTATGCTCTATTGTTAACAACATGTCGCATAGTAATCACTCCTAAATATACTTAAAAGTATATAAATCAATCATTTATTATAATGTTATTTAACGTATTGAATACTAGAAGATAACTCTTCTTTCTTTGAATCGAAAAATCCTTGTTCTCCCATCCATTTATCACTAAACACCTTACTCATATACCTTGAGCCGTGGTCTGGAAAGATGACAACGATCATGTCATCATTTTTAAATTCATTATTCTCATCGAGTTGCTTTATAGCCTGCATCGCGGCGCCACTGGTATATCCCACGAACAATCCCTCGGTCGAGACTATCTCCCTTGCCATATGAGCACTTTCTTCGTCAGTAACCTTGACGAATTTATCGATTACATCAAAATCTGTAGCGGTAGGGATTAAATTTTTACCCAATCCTTCTATCCTATAAGGATATATCTCCTTTTCGTCAAACTCTTTCGTTTCATGATATTTTTTAAGAACCGATCCATAAGCATCAACGCCTATTATCTTAATCTCCGGATTTTGTTCCTTTAAGTACTTTGCAGTTCCTGAAATAGTCCCTCCAGTGCCGCTACAAGCCACCAAATGCGTTATTTCACCTTCTGTTTGTTTCCATATTTCGGGTCCTGTAGAATGGTAATGTGCTTCAATATTCAGTTCATTGAAATATTGATTGATATACACTGACCCCTTTGTCTCTTCATGAAGTCTTTTAGCAACTTGGTAATAAGATCTTTTATCATCTGCACGAACATGGGCGGGACAAACATAAACATTTGCTCCCATGGACTTCAGCATATCAATCTTGTCACCCGAAGATTTTGAACTTACCGCAAGTATGCATTTATAGCCTTTTATGATACTTACCATGGCAATACTGAATCCAGTATTTCCAGAGGTGGTCTCTATAATTGTATCTCCTGGTGTAAGTATCCCTTTTCTTTCAGCTTCTTCAATAATATGAAGGGCAATACGATCTTTAGATGAATGTCCTGGATTAAATGCCTCTACTTTTGCGAAGTAGTTTCCTTTGAAACCCGAAGTGATATTATTTAACTTTATAAGTGGTGTATTGCCAATCAGCTCTAACACATTATTATAAACATTAAGGTCTTTTTTCATAAACACTTTTTACGCTCAACAACCAATATAACCCAAAACTGGGCAAAAATAAGCTAATTTTTTATATTACTCTTTTATACCCTCTAAATCTAAAAGATAGGCATATTCCTGAGCATCTTCTTTCAAGGATTCAAATCGACCCGACGCACCACCGTGTCCTGTATCCATATTTGTTCTAAGTAATATAATGTTATTATCAGTTTTAACTGCCCTTAATTTTGCTACCCATTTAGCGGGTTCCCAATATTGTACTTGGGAATCATGTAACCCAGTGGTTACCAACATTTTTGGGTAATATTTAGCTTCAACTTGATCATATGGTGAATAAGACTTCATATAGTTATAACATCTTACATTATTAGGATCACCCCATTCATCATACTCACCTGTTGTTAAAGGTATACTATCATCCAACATGGTGGTCACTACATCTACAAATGGTACGGCAGCAATAACCGCATTATAGAGCTCTGGAGCCATATTGACTATAGCACCCATTACTAATCCACCTGCACTTCCTCCCATAGCATAATGATGCTCAGACGATGTATATTGCTGTTTTATTAAGTGCTTTGAGCAAGCGATAAAATCTAAAAACGTATTTTTTTTACTAAAAAGTTTACCATCTTCATACCAAGGTCGCCCTAAATATTGACCTCCACGAACATGTGCAATACCAAAGATGAAACCTCTATCCAAAAGACTTAAACGGATACTCGAGAATGAGGGGTCTATAGTAGCTCCATAAGAACCATAGGCATATAGTAATAAAGGTGAAGTGCCGTTCTTTACCATTCCCTTTTTGTACACCAATGAAATTGGAACTTTTACTCCATCTTCAGCTATGGCCCATACACGCTCAGAATCATAGTTGTCTTTGTTGAATTTATCACCTAACACCTCTTGCACTTTCATCACTTGCATAGTTTTGTCATCCATATTGTAATCTATGACAGAAGAGGGTGTTGTCAATGAATTGTATGCGTATCTTAATATAGGTGTATCAAAATCGACATTTGTTGATGTGAAAGCGGTATAGGTTTCATTATTAAATGGCAAATAATAGTCTTCTTTTTTGGCATCCCATGGCATTATATGAATTTCATTAAGTCCATTTTTCCGTTCGCTTATGACCAGATAATTCCTGAAAATTTCAATATCCTCCAATAAGACGTCTTCCCTATGCGGAATTAGATCTGACCAATTACTTTTTTCAGTGCTATCTTCTGGAGTCTTCATTAGTTTAAAGTTAGTTGCTCCACCCATATTAGTAACAATGTAAAAATCCCCATCATAATGACTTATCTCATATTCAAGGTCTTTTTCTCGCTTATTGAATATGACAAACTCACCATGCGGTGTATTGGCATCCAGTATCTGAAATTCATTTGAAAGCGTGCTGTAACTACCAATAACAAGGAATTTCTTTGATTTAGTCTTGAAAACAAATGTGCTGAAGGTATCGTCCTTTTCATGAAAAACAAGTTCATCCTTTGACGCATCGCTACCTAGTTGATGTTTATAAATTTTATCAGATCTTAAGGTCTGTTCATTCTTTCTAGTATAGAAAAGTGTTTTATTGTCATTGGCCCATGTAGAACCACCAGTGGTACTTTGTAATTTTTCAGGATAAATTTCACCAGTCTTGAGATTCTTTATCTGTATGGTGTATTTTCGTCTGCTGACGGTATCAACACCAAATGCGATTCTCTCATTATCTGGACTAACACTTAACCCTGCAAGTCTGAAGTAAGAGTGACCTTTTGCCATTTCATTACAATCAAACAAAAGTTCTTCATCTGCCTCCAAGCTTCCTTTTTTTCGCAAATAAATTGGATAATCTCTCCCTTTTTCATAACGGGTGATATACCAATATCCGTTGTATTTGTAAGGTACTGAAGTGTCATCTTCCTTTATACGACTCTTCATTTCAACGAATAGAGAATCTTGAAAATCTTCTGTGTGTGACAACATGGAGTCCAGATACGCATTTTCATCATTTAAATACTCAAGAACATCTGGATTTTCCCTATCATTCAACCAATAATAATCGTCTATTCGAACATCACCATATTTTTCGAGTTTTTTTTCAATTTTCTTAGCTGAAGGGACTGCAATCTTCTTTGACATATTACCTGCTTTGATTTCATGAGCAATTTAATAAATTTGACTTATATTTATCTTAAAAGAAATAAATATGTTTGGTGATATTATGGGAATGATGAGCAAATTAAAAGAAACCCAGATAAAGGTTGAAGAAACTAAAAAACGGCTCGATATCATTCTTATTAATGAACAAAGTAGTGATGGAAAGTTAAATTTGACAATGACGGCCAACCGCTCTGTCAAATCATTGGATATTGATAGCTCATTATTAAATGACAAAGAAGAACTCGAGGACTATTTAATACTTACAATTAACAGGGCCATTGAAAAAGCTACTCAAATAAATGAAACTGAGTTAGCAGCTGTAGCAAAAGAAGGGATGCCGAATATCCCAGGAATGGAAAACTTATTTAGGTAGACAAACACATTGAATAATAAAATTTGTTAGAAGCAATCTCTA
>CBESOB010000195.1:0-5240 GCA_965530995.1 uncultured Flavobacteriaceae bacterium | reverse complement strand
GGATTTCGCTATATTTCCTTAAAAATCACGGAACTGCGTTTAGCAGGTCGTTACCAAAGTTCAAATAAAGGATAATAACTATGTTCTAACTTTTGCGGAGAATGAAAAGCAAAACAAACATACAATTGGATTTATCTGATAGCGAACGAAAAAACTTGCGAAAGAATAAGGTCAAAAAAACCGATATATTGGACTTCGCTTCCGATGAATTAGAGGAGCTGTTGAACGTATCAGAGGCAAGGGCAAAAGAAATTTATGCTTTAGCCGATTACCAGCAAATTCCCTCAATCGGAATCAAATTTGCCAAAGATTTGTTGTACTTGGGATATCATAGCATTGAGGAGTTGAAAGGAAAAAACGGCGCGAAATTAACCGACGAATATGAAAAAAAGAAAGGTTTTAAAACCGACCCTTGTGTTGAAGACCAATTTAGATTAGTAGTTGACTTTTCAAAAAATCGGGACTTTTCAAAAAATTGGTGGGACTTTACAAACGAAAGGAAAAAATACAGGAATGATAATGGCTACCCAAAGGACAGGCCTAAAAAGAATTGGACGGAAGTTTGAAAACGGGAAAGAGCAGTTACTCATAACTTATACTCTGAAAGCCCTTATCGAGTTCTTTAAATCAAATAAAGGATTGCTTAACTTAGCTGTATAAGAGAGATATAATCATTGATCATATCTACTTAAAATAGTCAATGATCATACACCTATGTTAACGAAACCTGTAAATTATCCAATTGGTTATAACTGTTTTCCTCGCTAATCGTCCAAAAGAATACAATGAAAAAGAGCAAGTCTACGACGGGCCTTAATTCACCTAGTGCAAAAGTAACTTTAAGATGAACCCTAATTAAAAATTCATTTTTTTTGTTTAATCAATTATCATTTCTATATTTGTTGTGTACTAGTTAACTAATACACTAATAATGATACACATCAATAACCTTAGATTTCACTACCCAAACGGGAAATCCATTCTCAATGATATGTCTTTAGAATTGAGTTCAGGTAAAATTTATGGGCTTTTTGGCAGAAATGGTGAAGGTAAAAGCACTCTCATGAAACTCATGGCTGGCCTATTGTTTCCAAAAGGGGGCAGTTGTCTTGTTCTCGGTGAACATGTTTCCAAACGATCTGCTGGCGTATTGCAAGACATCTTTATCATTCCAGAAGACTTTGAGTTATCTACGCTAAGAATAGCTACTTATGAAAAAGTGAATTCAGTGTTTTACCCAAAGTTCTCTCGAGAGCTCTTTTATGAGTTGATTAATGAATTCAAGCTCTTGCCTACTGAAAATATCGCCAACCTTTCTTTCGGGCAAAAAAAGAAAGTACTTATTGCTTTTGGGATAGCAGCAAACACAAGGCTGCTCCTTATGGATGAGCCTACCAATGGCCTTGACATTCCTTCAAAGAGTCAGTTTCGGAAAATATTAGCATCTGTCGTAGATAAGGGTAAATGCATCGTTATCTCTACGCATCAAGTACGAGACCTACATAGCTTAATAGACCATATCGTTATACTCGATCAAACCAAGGTACTGTTCAATCAATCACTTGCAAATGTATCTGAGCACCTATGGTTCGGAAAGACATCTCAAGACACAGGAGATTCCTTTATTTATTCTGATATCTCATTTGGTGGAAAGGCAATTCATTACCGCAAAGACAGAAATGAGTCGGAAGTGGACTTAGAATTGCTGTTCAACGCCACATTAAGCGAAACTGAAAAAATCAATAATGCCTTAAAAAACTCAAATCGTGAAGCAATCCTTTAGCATACGGCGCATACGTGATTTTATTTACAGAGACATCACACTTCTTAGAGGTAGCTTGATAACCGCATTTTCTGTAGCAGCAGCTTTTTTGTTCACCGCTATTTGGGTAAATTTAAGAGGAGACTATATTATAACACAAAGTGAATTTGCCATTATTTTCGGAATTATATTCATACCTATAGGATTGTTCTTGACCTTTGCTATTTTTCGGGAAGCCAATAACAAACAACTGAATCACTTTTACTTATCATTGCCCATATCGCCATTAGAAAAACTTCTAGCCATATGGTTCGCAACAAGCATTTTATATACGATCCTGTTTTCCGTTTTCACTATGATTATCGGGCAACTTGCAATAGCTACTGGCAGTATGTTATCGAAAGTAGAATTTCATTTGTTACCGATGTTTTCTGAAAATTATTGGTCCGTCATAAAATCCTATGTCATCATTCAACCCTTATTCCTACTTGGTGCTATAGCCTTTAATAAGAATCGACTTGGTAAGACCATTTTCTGGGTACTAATACTTGTTATTGGCTTTGCTGTTTTGAACGGTATCCTCTGTTTTACGGTAAATGATGGTGCTGTTGACATGTTTTCAAGCGAACAGTTTGATTCTAATGCCTTTGATCTTGCCATAAAAGATTTTTCTAGCATTGGTAGTTGGTTCTGGGGAATCATCATGGGACCAATCATGTTATTAGCGGCCTATTTTAAATTAACGGAAAAGGAAGTATAGAGGATGGACTTTGACAATGGCAAGCCTATTTATTTACAGATTGTAGAACTCTTCTACGAGAACATCCTCTTACGACAATGGCAGGAAGCTGAGCGCATACCTTCTGTAAGAGAGATTGCTGTGCTGGTCGAAGTCAATCCGAATACGGCGATGAGAGCATTTACGCATCTTCAGGAACAAGACGTCATACATAATAAAAGAGGGATTGGTTATTTCGTTTCTGAAAACGGCTATGACAAAGTCCTAAAGATAAAGAGAAAAGAATTCAAGGAAGAGATGCTTCCGGATGTATTCAAGAAAATGAAACTCCTGGATGTCAATTTTGAAGAAGTAAAAGCATCATATACTACCTATTTAAAAAACAACGAAGATGAAAAAAAGTAACCAGATCATATTAGGTGCACTAAGTGCCATTTTCATTTTTTCCATTGCTTTCCAGTTGAACGTGAATCGTCATTTACGAAACACGCCGCCAAAAAGTAAAGTCATTAAGAATCTTTCGGAAGAAAGAGCTGTTGGAGTTTTTGATAAGATTTCTGTCAGTCATGGCATAGAAGTCTATTTTATTCAGAATAGTATCACCCAAATCAAAGTGGTAGCGCCTGAAGCAATAATGCCGTTCATAAAAACAGAAGTTAAAAGCGGAGAATTAATAATTGAAAAGATAGAGCAAACCAAAAGTAAAGACATTGTGAAAGTCTCGATTTCCAATGACCAACTCAGGGCATTAAAAGCAAGGTCTGGTGCCTATTTTGAAACCATTGGCGAAGTGACTGGAGAGAATCTTGTTCTAGAATTTAGCAGTGACACCAAGGCAAACCTAGAATTATCCTTTCAATCTATTCAATGTAAGGCAGCCTCAGGCTCTCAAATAAAATTCAAGGGTAACACATCTAATATCGAATTCACGAACTAAAAAATATCTATGGAATAAACAGCAAAAAAAATCATCAATCAATCATCAATCAATCAAAAAACGAACATTATGATATCATCAAACTCAACTTCGAAAGCAGACAGAGCCTTAAACGCCTCCGCTATTATCTGGTTTTTAGTAGCCGTTATCGGACAATGGTTATTTGTTTATTACATCATCATTCATTATGGCGGTTCGACCATTCAAGGCGATATGGATACTTATAGTAAATCTACCATCGCAGGACATGTCAAAGGAGACCTTGTTGGTAACTTAGTATTTGGTATGCATGTGCTCATGGCAGCTATCATCACTCTTGGTGGAACATTTCAGCTAATGCCTCAGATTAGGGCACGCTATATTGAATTCCATCGTTGGAATGGGCGATTATTCATTGTTACTGCCATCTTAATTGGAATAGGAGGTTTATACTTAGTATGGGTTCGCGACGCTACGTTGACACTTTTTGGTTCTATTGCGATAACCATAAACGCGTTGCTTATGATTATGTTCTCTGTTTTAGCATGGAAAACTGCCATGGCTCGGAGAATTATGGAACATCGCAGATGGGCACTTCGCGCCTTTATGATGGTGAATGGTGTGTGGTTCTTTCGTGTCGGATTTATGGCATGGATTATCCTTAATCAAGGGCCATTATGGAGTACTGACAATCTTGACGGCCCATTTGATTTGGTTTGGGCATTTGCAAATTTCCTAATACCCTTAGCCATACTAGAATTATATTTATATGCCCAAAAACATGCGGGTCCAAAAGGAAAATACAGCATGTCCATAATACTCTTTTTGCTAACACTCGTTATGGCTGTTGGCATCTTTGGAGCATTTATGTTCATGTGGAAACCAATGCTATAAACAAAAGAAACTATCAATTAAAAAGTATAACAATGAATACAATAAATAAAACCATACAATTCGGAGAACACGTAGAGGGTTATAATATACCTGTACTAAATGAAAGAGAAATACGAGCAGCAGCAGGCATCCTCTTCCTGATCATGTTCATTTCCATACTAGTAGTAATTTTCACTGGTAATTTTACCATACTAAAATATGCGGTGACCATATTTCTTACCGACATTAGCATACGCGTATTCATTAACCCAAAATTTTCACCATTCTTAATCATAGGTCGTTTAATGGTAAGAAATCAAGTGCCCGAATATGTAGGAGCACCACAAAAGAAGTTTGCATGGGTCATTGGGTTTATACTATCGTCTCTCATATTTATACTATCGAACGTTGTTAACTCTTACGGACCAGTAACTGCTCTAGTTTGCTTGATATGCCTCATATTCCTATTTTGGGAAACAGCGTTTGGTATATGCCTAGGTTGCAAATTCTATGGCATATTCTACAAAGACAAGGTGCAATATTGTCCTGGGGAGATCTGTGAGGTAAAAGATAGACAAGACATTCAGCGAACATCCAAATTCCAAGTGCTCATCATTTTTGGGTTTATCGCCTATGTCTTATTGATTGCATTCTTATTTAATGAGGCATTTAGCGATAGCCCTAATAATCTGTGGGATATTATTAATGGGACTGTGACCTATTAATTTTTAACCAAGCAATAAGCGCTTGAATTGTGGTCACTTGATTTTGACGAAAAAATAGTCGAACCTAGTTTAGGTATATTAAAGTTAAAAAGAGTCCGTGCTTAAATTCTTTAGAAGAATAAGGAGAAAACTGATAGATGATGGAAATCTAAACAGGTATCTATTCTATGCCATTTGAGAAATTGTTCTGGTGGCAGCAGGCGTGTTGATTGCAATTCAGACCAA
>CBESOB010000194.1:0-5321 GCA_965530995.1 uncultured Flavobacteriaceae bacterium | reverse complement strand
TACAGTGCTGATGGTTCAAGTGTAGATTCAATATCTATTGGTACAAATGCATCATCTTATAATAATGTTGTTAATAATATGCAAATCAAGAATAATTTATTCATCTTACTTGTTTGGTTGTTTTGTCAGTCATTTTTTGCACAAGAACTACCTCCTATTCAGGGATTTACACCTCAAATGTATGGTGCAGATAGCCAGAATTGGGCAATTGCACAATCCTCCGATAAATACATTTATTTTGCCAACAACAAGGGGCTTCTCGAATACAACGGCGCACGTTGGCAGTTATATCCATCACCAAATGAGACCATATTAAGATCGGTTGCCACAGCAGATAATAAAATCTATACGGGCTGTTATATGGAATTTGGGTATTGGCTAAAAAACAATTTTGGCGGTTTGGAATATACCTCACTTAGCAAGGAGTTAGAATCAGAAATGATCGTAGATGAACAAATCTGGAAAATAATTCCGCAAGATGGATGGATCATTTTTCAATCTCTTGATAGAATATATCTATACAATATTCTCAATAAGAATTTCAAAATAATTGATTCGGAAAGTGCCATAACCAAAATGTTCTTAGTGGATGATACCATAATGTTCCAAAAAATCAATGATGGAATATATAAAATCGAGAACGGTATAGCCAGCCTATTGACGTCTCACGATCTAATTAAGAATGAGCCAGTAGTTAATGTGTTTTCCTTGGATGACGGTTACCTTATTCAAACTGTTAGCAAAGGGTTTTACAAACTGGATGGATCAATTCTAGAAGAATGGGTAACAGATGCCAATAAAGTACTAAGGAGTGCCAATATATACAACAGCATTAGATTGAAGGATAAGAGTTTTGCCCTGGGAACGATTTCAAATGGAGTTATCTATTTAAACAGTGACGGTGAGATAAATTATGAGATCAATCAAATCAGTGGATTAGACAATAACACGGTACTATCGGTTTTTGAGGATATGGATCAGAACCTATGGCTGGGACTTGATAATGGGATAAACTGCATTAACATGACTTCTCCATTCAAAGTGTTTAATGATCAAAACGGGAATCTGGGAACTGTATATGCATCGCAGTTATATAAGGGCAATCTATATTTAGGAACAAACCAAGGACTCTTCTATAAAAATCATAGTGTCAAGGAAGATTTTAAGTTCGTTGAAGGTACCAAAGGGCAGGTATGGAATCTTTCGGTATTTGATGATACACTATTCTGTGGTCACAATACCGGTACCTTTGTTATTAATGGAAATGAGGCTAGTCTTATAGCCAGTGAGCCTGGTACTTGGGATATTAGGTCAATTCCCAATAAACCCGATCAGTTGCTACAAGGAAATTTTGAAGGTTTGAATGTTCTTTGGAAAAAAGATGGTCAATGGCAGTTTAAGAATAAGGTCGATGGGTTTGATAGTTCATGTAAGTTTTTTGAAATCACCGAGGATCAAACGATTTATGTCGGCCATGAATACAAAGGTGTATATGATCTAAAAATCAATACTGATTATACTGAAATTTCCAAAGTGTCTGAAGTGCCTGAATTATCTAAAGGCAGCAATGCATCACTTGTTAAATTCAATAATGACATTCTCTTCGCTTATAACGAGGGCATATTTAAATATCATTCAGCCTCTAGAAAGTTTTTAAAGGATTCCTTATTAAGTACTGTTTTTTCTGGCGATAATTATGTTAGTGGGAAACTGGTATTGGATACAAGTGCGAATAGGCTTTGGAGCTTCGCGAAAAACAACATCAGCTATATCGATCCAGGAAAATTAAGCGCAACACCCGAAATTAAGAAGATCCCAATTCCCATTTCACTAAGAAAAGGAATGACGGGTTACGAGAATATTAAACCTATAGGTAATGATATTTATTTATTAGGGACATCAAATGGTTACTTGATCCTGGATTTAAATGCAATCAAAGACATACAATTTGAAGTCAAGATCAACTCAATTAAAGCAGGCAGAATAGGAATTGTTGATACTAATGTCAGTTTAAATGAAGCCCCAGAGTTTCATAGTTCCGATAATAATTTTGAGTTCTCATTCAGCGTGCCTGAATATAGTAAATATTATGAACTGGAATATCAATATCAATTAGAGGGAAGGTATGACCAATGGAGCAGTTGGTCTACAAAGTCTAATGCAACCTTTGATAATTTGCCTCATGGCGATTATTCATTTAATGTTTCGGCTAGAATTGGGGATAAAGAAATCAATAATATCGCTTCCTACAATTTTAGTGTAGAAAAGCCATGGCATTTATCAAATTTAATGGTCGCGATATATCTCTGCCTTTTGTTATTGTTCTCCCTTTTCACCCATACTATGTATAGGCGTTATTATAAAAAACAACAAAAAATGTTACTTGAAAAGTCTCACCAAAATATAGACTTAAAGCAATTGGAAAATGAGCAACAACGCATATTGTTCGAAAATGAAGCATTGAACATTGATATAGAAAGTAAAAATCGGGAATTAGCTATATCAACAATGAGCCTGATAAAGAAGAATGAATTCTTAAATGACATAAAGACGGAGTTAAACACCTTGGAAGCCAATCAAAAAATCAAATCCGTTATTAAGATAATTGATAATAACCTAAACAATACAGACGATTGGAAATTCTTCGAAGAAGCCTTCAATAATGCAGATAAGGATTTCTTGAAAAAGATGAAAGGACTGCATCCAGCATTAACGTCTAATGACCTTAGACTTTGCGCATATTTAAGACTGAATCTTTCATCAAAAGAAATTGCACCTCTATTGAATATCTCTTCCAGAAGCGTGGAAGTTAAGCGTTATCGTCTGCGTAAAAAGATGGACTTACCTCATGAGACAAGCTTAACAAATTACATCCTTGAAGTGTAGGCACCCAACAAACCTTTTATTCACCCATACATTACCACTACATTTATTAAAAATTAATATACCACCTTATAAATTGTGGCATTAATTGATTAGGAAATTCTCTCAAACCTCCTGTTTCTATTGCGAAATTGTTAAAAAAATGATTTTTTTTTGATATGTATATCTATTGTAGCGGTAGTTTTTAACAATTTCTTAATACAGATTGATATATTTACCTTGCGACTAGAAGGTTTTTGGACTCTAAGAACCGAACTATTCATGAAAAAGAAACAATCACTAATTACAACTAAAAAAACAATATGATGAGAAACAATTTTCTAGGACTTGTTCTTCTATTTCTTTCAACTGCTGTTTTTTCACAAGCTGCTAAAGTGTCTGTAGAGAGTAATGATGCAGGAACGAAATTGGTAGTGAACGGAGAGGATTTTATGATCAATGGTATAAATTGGGATTATATTCCAATAGGTACCAATACCGTGAATGCAAATTTTTGGAAGAAATCAGATGATGTTATTAAAGCAGGGCTTGACAAGGAAATGGGCTTACTCAGGAATATGGGAGTCAATGTTATACGTCAATATACAGGCGTGCCTGCAAAATGGATAAAGTATATCTACGAAAACTACGGTATTTATACATTGCTTAATCATTCTTTTGGTCGTTATGGACTAACACTGAATGGTGTTTGGACTCCAGTTACCGATTACTCTGATGCTAATACACAAGAATTCTTAATGTCAGAAATAGATGAGTTAGTAGCAGGATATAAAAATACACCAGGGCTGTTAATGTACTTGTTAGGGAATGAGAACAACTATGGTTTATTCTGGCAAGGTGCTGAAACAGAAGATTTTCCAGATGAAGAAGAGGAAAAAGCATTTATAGGGGAATCACGTGGACGAGTTATGTATAAATTGATGAATGATGCAGCTATAAAAATCAAGGCTAGCGATTCTTATCACCCGGTTGCAATATGTAATGGTGATGTTTTGTTTATTGATATAATAGCTGAAGAATGTCCAGATATCGACATATATGGTACTAATGTATATCGTGGTGCTTCCTTTGGCGATATGTTCCAAGTAGTTAAGGATAAACTCAATAAGCCAATCATGTTTACAGAGTTTGGTGCTGATGCATTCAACGCCATGACTAATGCAGAAGATCAAGAATCTCAAGCTTTTTATATGGTAGAAAACTGGAAAGAGATCTATCAAAATGCGGCTGGTCTTGGAAAAGCTGAAAATTCTTTGGGTGGTTTTACATTCCAATTTAGCGATGGTTGGTGGAAATATGGTTTTGACGACAGGAAAAACGCGGACCTCCATGACAATAATGCCTCATGGTCAAACGGTGGTTATTATAGAGACCTTGAAAAAGAAGGTGACAATAACATGAACGAGGAGTGGTTTGGTATCACCGCCAAAGGACCAACAGATTCAAGAGGGCTTTATGATCTGTATCCAAGAGCTGCGTATTACGCATTAAAGGAAGCACATCAATTAAATCCTTATGCTGAAGGTGTAACGTTGGATTTCGTTAACAATCATTTCAAGAATATCGACATGACCGATGCTATGCTAAGAGCACGTGGTGATAATGCAGCGTTAATAGGAGTTTCTAGTCAAAAACTTCGTATAAGTAATCTAAGAGCCGAATTTACAACATTCAATACAGGAGGTAATTTGTTAACCACTCCAGACGAACCTGAACCGGGCTTAGGAGAATTTCCTAATCAACTTGGTTTTGATCATATGCAGTCTTACTTTGTTGGTGTAGAAGGTAATCCAGCACCAAATATGAGAGCCAATGTGAATGTCAGTATTCTTGGGAATGTAGCGACCAATCCAATTGACGAAATTTTTTATGAAAATAGAGGACGAACGACATCGGTTAATACAGACGAAGGAGATGTGGACCTAACCGACATAGAAAGAGTGAAAATCTATAATGCTGAATTCGAATGGAAAGCTAAAGACTTTGATTTAAGAGGATTCTATCGTACAGGCCATTATCACTGGGGATATGAAGGCGATTTCTTCGGCTTATATCCTGAAGCAAATTACGGACCAAACCTAGATATCTATCAAGGTGAAATTAATGGTATTGAAATTGATGGCAAGAATGCAGTAAAAGGATTAAAGGCGGCTTTTGGACAACAATTATGGTGGGGAGCAAATCCTGCGGTCCTATTAAAATATAGTAGAAAAATTGGCCATTATGGTGTGACTGCCATTTACCACAATGATGTTGATCAACTAAGTCAGCCAGTTAGCTCGTTAGCCATACCGGTTCCAGAAACCCGCAGAGTGGCGGTTCATATCGAAAGAGAGTTTGGAGCTTTTGGAATAGAAATTGGTGGCCTTTGGGGAGGTCAACCATTAAATGGTAGAGAATTTCAAGTTGCTGAAAACAATCCGCTTTATGAATCGGAA